>NZ_JBVHHW010000008.1:0-292509 GCF_055560875.1 Kitasatospora sp. NPDC023118 | reverse complement strand
GATCGAGGCCGGGGATGTCAACATATCTGGCGTTGACTTTTGGCACGCTGTTGAGTTCTCAAGGAACGGACGCTTCCTTCGGACCGCCTTCCAGCAGGCCCTCCGGGCGCTTCGTTCTTTCGTGTTTCCAGCTTATCAGACGTTTTCCGCTCCGTTTCCGGGGCTTCGTTCATCCAAATCGCCGGCGTCTTCCGGGGTTTGACGCCCCGTCCGACGTTTCAAACTCTAGCCGATCCCCGCTCCGAAAAGCGAATCGACCGCAATCCGATAAAACGCGCACGCCGAATCAACACCTGACCGCAACGCGACAACGCGAAACGACCGGCGAGGACCGGGAAGTGATGGTTCAGAGGATTGGCCACCCCGGGACCGTCCGCGCAGTTGCGTGTCCGGTGCTCCCAGTCGAGCGACTGGGAGACAGTACCCCTACTCGGCGCCCGAGACAAATGCCCAGCCCGGACCACAGTGCCGCGGCGCCCTGCCCTCTCCTGCCGCTATCGAATGCCGCCAGCCACCGCCAGCCGTGCGGCCTCCGCCAGGCCGTCCCGCCATGGTTCACGTGGCCCGGCAGAACGGTGTCGATCTCGTATTCGGCAACCTTCTCCAGGGAGGCCCGCGCCAACCTGCTGTCCTGGGTGAAGGCCCGGCAGATGACGCAGGGCCCGACGTGGTCGGCGACCGCGTCGTTGGTGACCAGCGCGTCGCCGGTGAAGGCGAGGGAGGCCTCAGGGAGAAGGTAACTGGCGCTGTCGTGCGTGTGCCCTGGGGTGTGCACCGCCAGAGGCAGGCCGGGAGCGTCGAGTCGGGTGTCGTCCACGAAGGTGCGGAGCTCCCGGACCGCCGGCGTGCGGAGCGCACCGCCCCGGGCCAGGTGCAGCGGTGCTCGCAGGCCGCTCGGACGGCGGACCGCGTAGCCGAGGGATCATGACCATCAGGTACGTTTGAAGAACTCCACCTCGGCCAGGGCGATGGCGCGGCCGGGACCGGTTCCGGCGGCCTCGCGGACGGTGAGCTTCACCTGGACGACGTCGCTGATCCCGGTCGCCACGGTCTGCGGGCCCGGCTGGTCGTTGAGCGTGATCTGTTGCCGGTGCACCTCCCCGTCCGAGGCCGTGACCTCCAAGGACAGGACGACGGGACGGGCCTGCTGCTGGTAGCGCTGCGGGTCCGCGGAGTCGCCGGTGTGGACGATCAGGTCCACCAGCCGGAACGGGGTGCGGAAGCCGAAGGTGATGGAGTCCCCGACCGCGGGCGCCCCCCAGTAGGTGTTGGTGAGGCCGTCGTCGGCCGCGGTCACGGGGTGGCCCTCGACCGAGGCGCTCGCCGAGGCCTGGGCCGGGGTGATCGGCGCGGTGCTGCGGAGCTTGTCCAGCACGTCCTGGAAGACGTCCTTGCCGACCGGGTAGAGCAGGATCCCACCGACCACCACCGCGACCAGCACGAGCAGCGCGATGGTGCGGCGCAGCGCGTTGCCCGAACCTCCCATCCGCACCCGGCGTCGGAACGGCCAGCGGGTACGCCACCACGGCAGCTTCGGCGGGGCCGCGCTGTCGGTCAGCGGTGCCGCGCAACGGCGGCAGAAGCGCCGCTCGGGCAGGTTGGGCGTGCCGCACCGGGGGCAGGGCGGACCGTCCTGGGCCTCGTCGGCCGCGGACGCCCGCACGACGGGGCGTGGTGCGACGGGCTTGGCGGGCTGCACGGCCACCGGATCGGTTTGCGGTTCGGGGGCCGGAGCCGCTTCGGGAGCCGGCGCCGAAGCCGGTTCCCGGGCAGAGGTCGGGGCCGGGGTCGGTTCGGGAGCCGGAACCGGCCGCACGCGGATGGAGGTCGAGCGCGGGGGCTCGGCCGCCGACGGGACCGCTGGCTCCTCGGCGGGCGGGGCCGGTGTCTCGGCCGCAGGGGCGGGCGGCTGTTCCCTCCTGGTGCGCGTCACCCGTCGCGACACCGCTCGCCAAGTGGGCTCGGTTCGCGCGGTCTCGGGCACAGCTGGCTCGGCAGGCACAGCCGGTGCAACACGCTCAGCGGGCGCAGGCACGGACGAGGGTCCAGGCGAGGACGCGGACGAGGGCGCAGGCACGGGCGAGGGCGCCGCCGCAGGCCCGGCAGCCGCAGCCGCCGTGGCGGCGGCTCCGCGCGACCACCCCAGGTACGCACCACAGTTGCCGCAGAAGTCGTCCCCCTCCCCGTTGGCCGTTCCGCAGTCGGGGCACACCGGCATCCGTCAGTCCTCCACTCGCCCGGGTGGGCCGGGCAGGATCTCCACCCGGCAGGTCAGGTGGACCGGGCAACCCGCCCTGACGACGGACAACACCTGGCCCTCGTCCAGCCCCGGACCGTCCAGGGGCCAGACCCGGATCAACACCTCGCCGCTCAGCGCGGGGAGCGGCGGGGCGGCACCGGGAACGGTCGACCAGGAGACGCCGCCGCCGTCCGTGATCTCGGCACCGGCGCCCAGCACCAGGCGCAGCCGCTCGGTGAGGCCGCGCCGGGTGCCGCGCCACCGGTGCAGTTCCACCGCGCGCTCGACCACCGCGCGGCGCACCTCCTCCGGCCACGCCGGGTCGACGTCCACCGCGACCCAGGACGCCAGCCAGTCGAGGAAGTCGGCCGGCGCGAGGCGGGGCTGGAAGTAGGCGGGCAGATTGTCCAGGGTGGCGAACACCGGGGCGAGGACGGTGTCCAGTCCGGCCGTGAACCGCTGGGCGAAGTCGTCATCGGCGAAGAGCGCGGGGAGCAGCTCGCCGATCGGGTGCGGACTGGGCAGTCCCGGGACGGCGGCCCTACTCATGCGCACCTCACGATGACGAACTCGCGCCGCCCGCTCATGACTGCCCGTCCTCGGCCGCCGCCGTGACCACGACCTGGTGCTGATGCGAGAAGACCAGGGCGTCCGGCGGCACTTCGACCCGCTCGGCGGGCGCGCCCCGGCGCCCGGTGATCGGGTCCGCCGGGAACAGCCGCAGCTCCTCGACCCCCGCGACGGCGGCCACCCGCTGGAGCACGGCGAACACCTCCCCGTACTGCACCGCCCGGCCGAACGGCCAGCCCTTGCCGTCGGCGCCGCCGCGCAGCGGGTTGAGGTACCGGTACAGCGCGGCGAGCACCGCCTCGCGGACCCGGTCGGGGTCCGCCGCGCGGGTGGTGAGCCGGGCGACCACCGTCACGCCCTGGTAGGCGGGGGGCTGCACGAGGATCCGGGTGCCGATCAGCCGCCGCTCGTCGAGGGCGGTCGCGACGGCGGCCAACACCTGTTCGTCGGGGATGAGTTGCTCGAACCGCAGCCTGTCGCCGTCGTCCGCGACCGCGTCGGGGACCACCAGCACCCGCACCGCCCCCGCCTCGCCGCCGCCGGCGGGCACGCAGCTGATCCGGGCGGCGGACGGCGCGGCCTGCCGGGCGATCAGCTCGAAGTCCCCGGCGGTGACGGCGCGTTCCTGCAGCCGCAGCTGGTGCGGGGCGCGCAGCTTGGCGTTCTCCACGGTCTCGCCGTCGACCCCGCCCCTGGCCGCCTCGCGGTTGTCCACCCGGGCGATGTACGGGACGGAGCTGCGCAGCACCGTGATGGTGCCGCGGGCGACGTTGCCCGCGATCCCGCCTCCGGTGCGGTAGTGCGGGACGCGCAGCCGCGCGCCCTTGGGCGGCACGGCGCCGAAGGCGCGCAGGCTGCCGTCGGGTTCCCGCACCGCGGGCGGGAAGAGGAACTCGCCGGTGGTCGCGTCGAGCACCACGTGCCGGTCGGCGGGCGAGGAGTCGCCGAAGTGCTCGACGACCGTCCACCGTTCCCACCCCTCGCCGGCCGCGACCTCCACCGCCGGCGGACCGCCGTCCAGCAGGACCGGCGGGCGGGCGAGCCGGAAGCGCTGGCCCGCGACGCCCTCGGAGGAGCCGAGCGGCGCGTCGGTGACGGTCTGCGCGTGGACGACGGTCGCGGTGCCGCCGACGGTGAACACCTCGGCACGGCGGATGGTGGGGGACTCGGAGTAGAACGGCTGGCCGGGCTGCGGCTCGGTGACCCGGCAGCGCAGCCAGCCGGCCCGTCGGCCGGCGACCACCGACGCGGCGTGTCCGGCGGGCACGAACACCACCACCTCACCGGGCCGGTTGAGGCCGCCGGTGGTGTCGCTGCCGGTCTCGCAGCCGATCCAGCGCGCGCCGTCCCACACCTCCCAGGCCAGCGGCGGCTGGCGCGGGTCGACGCCGACGCCCTCCACCCGGCTGTCCAGCCGGACGACCAGGATGCAGCGCGGCACCACGGCCGGCAGGGCGAAGAGCATGGCGTCGCCGGCCACCGGGCGCGGCTGGAAGCACGGCACGTCCGCGCCGTCGGCCAGCCGGGCCGTGCGGTCGGACTGCTCGCCGGAGGCGGAGACGGTGACCAGCCGGTCCAGCGAGCTGGGCACGATCGGCAGATCCTCCGCCGTGGAGAAGACCACGGCGTCGTCGGTCTCGGTCCGCAGGGTGGAAACCTCGGTGCCGGCCCGCAGCAGGACGGTCTCGGGCTGTGGGGCCGAGAGCCAGAAGTCGACCTCGGCCCGGGCCGCGGCGGGCGGGAAGAGCCGGACGCCCAGGAGGTCGAGGAAGGCGGCGTAGTTCTTCTCCGGTACCCGGTTCAGCCGGTAGAGCAGTTGGTCCACCAGGTAGGCGAAGGTCTCGATGAGGGTGACGCCCGGGTCGGAGACGTTGTGGTCGGTCCACTCCAGCGCGCGCTGCTGGACGTACCGCTTGGCCTCGTCTACGAGTTGCTGGAAGCGCCGGTCGTCCAGGTTCGGGGAGGGCAGTGCCATCAGTTCGCACCCCCGTCCGCGGCGGCCGGGGACTCCGGGATGGTGTAGAAGGGGAAGACCAGGTTGCGGCGGTCGTTGGTGGCGCGCACCGTGTAGTGGACGTCGATGTAGAGGGTGCCCTCGTCGACGCTGTCGTAGGCGATCACCACGTCGTCGACCTCGATCCGCGGTTCCCAGCGTTCCAGCGAGATGCGCACCTCGCGCGCGATCCGCCCGGCGGTGGTGCTGTCGCCGGGGGCGAAGACGTACTCGTGGATGCCGCAGCCGAACTCCGGGCGCATCGGCCGCTCGCCGGGGGCGGTGCCGAGGATCAGCCGGATGGCCTCCGCGAGTTCCCTGTCCCGGTCCACCATGCCGATGCCGCCGGTGGCGTTCACCCGCAGCGGGAACCCCCAGCCACGGCCGATGAAGCTGCTCCCGGTCATGCCCCGCCTCCGATCAGCACGTTGAAGGCCCCGCTCTCGATCCTCGCGCCGCACGCCGTCTTGTCCCCCATGCGGGCCGCGGGCAGCCCGCCGATCAGGACCACTCCCCCGGTCATCGCGCCCGGGTCGGGCAGGACGACGTTGGCCGGGCCCATCTCCACGTGCGGGACGCAGGCGTGCAGGCTGCCGACCACGGCGGCGGGCCTGCCGCCGATCAGCACGGTCGCCACCCTGAGGGCGCCCGGCGGCGGGGTGGTGAGGGCGCCGCCGTGATCGGTGATGTCGCCGGTCCGGGCTGCGGGGGGCATGTGCGGTCTCCATTCCGATGGTGCCCTCGGGTTCGTGGGCACTCTCCTACTGTCAGCGTGTCTTTCTGACGTTCCGTCAGTTGATCCGGACGAAGGCCCCCTTGAGCACCGCCTCGGCTCCGCCGTCCACGGTGACCGCCGTCGTGCCCCGGACGGTCACCGATCCGCCGCGCACGTCCACCTCACCGGTGCCCGCGTCGAGGGTGATGCCGGTGGAGGACAGCCGCACCGTGCTCCCCGCCGCGCCGATGGCGCCGTGGACGGTCAGCACGATCTCCCCGCGCTGTTGGTCCAGACTGACTTCCAACTTCCCGTCCCCGCTGGCCAGGCGGACGCCGGACTTCCCGCCCGGCACGTCCAGCAGCTCCAGGCGGTGGCCCGAACGGGACACCACGGAGCGGCGGTTGACCTTGCCGGCGGCCGCGTCGACCAGCGGCACGTCGTGCGGCGAGGGCCGGTCCACGCCGTTGTAGAGCCCGCCCAGCACGTAGGGGCTGTCCAGGTCGCCCTGCTCGAACCCGACCAGCACCTCGTCGTTGACCTCGGGGCTGACCACGCCGCCGCCCCCGTGGCCGCCCCACTGCACGGTGCGCACCCAGTCGGAGACGTAACTGTCGTCCAGCCAGGGGAACTTCAGCTTCACCCAGCCGCGCTGCCCCTCGCCCGGCTCGCGGACGTCGGTGACCACGGCGACGGCCAGGCCCGGCATCCGGGGCCCGCGCGGCGGCGCGTTGCCGCCGGTGACCAGCCCGGCCAGGGAGCGGTCGGGTGCCGCGCTGACCACCACGGTGGTCCGGTAGCCGCGGAACGGTTCGAGGAGGTGGCGCACCCCGGTGGCGGTGTAGCGGCCGGAGAAGGCGGCGCCGACGTTCCCGAGGGCGACTGCGGTGCCCGCCCGCAGCCGCGGGTTGCCCTCGACGACCGCCTCCAGCTCGCCGAAGCCGGCGGCCACCGAGGCGGCCAGCGACCGGGCCGCGGCGGTCGTCTCCGCCTGGGTGCGGTACGGGGTGTCGGCGACGGTCAGCCGGGCCGGGCCGGGGAAGGCGGAGGTCACCTCCGAAGGGCTCATCCCCGGCTGTACGGTCAGCGAGGTCACCGCCGGTTCGGTGGCGACCAGGGCGCTCTTGGTGGTGACGTTCCAGCCGCGCGCCTCGACCGTGTCCGCGCCGGCCACGCCGGTCAGCACACCGCGCAGCTCCAGCAGGTTGCGGCCGTACTCCAGCACCATCGGGCTCTGCGGCGCGGGGGTGGAGGGGGCCGGTGCGCCGGACGCGGGCTCCGGTCGGACGAACTCCAGCTGCCCGTCGTCGTCCACCCGCACCTGCGCGCCGCTCTCCTGCGCCAGGAACTGGAGGAACTCCCAGTCCGGAACGTTCGCCTGGGACAGCTGCTGGTGGACGACCGGGAAGGAGTCGACCCGGCCGCAGGCCAGGCCCGCGCCCGCGGCGACCTCGCGGACGATGTCGGCGGTCGTCATGTTCCGGAAGGCCTTCACCCGGCGCCCGCGCATCAGCCGGTGGGTGAGCGCCGAGGCCCGCACCACGGTGTACGAGCCGGTGGTGTCGACCTCCAGCTCGAGCGCGGTCACCTCGCCGGTGAACAGCCGCACCTGGGTGTGCCCCTGCACGGTGACCACCGACACCTTCAGCTTGGTACCGATGGTGATCCCGGTCGTGGCGAGGAAGGTGTGGTCCGCGTCCCGGAAGCTCAGCACCGCGGTGTCGGGCAGGCCGACGCTCTCCTCGATGTCGCAGGAGACCAGCTGGGCCGCCCAGACCGGCGGCAGCGGGCCCGGCGCCTCGACGACGGGATCCGCGGCGAACGGCCGGCCGCCCCGGGCCTCGGGAGTGGTCATCGCCGCCCGCCCCGGGTGAGTTCGTCGATCCCCGGCACGATCAGCTCCGCGCCGGGGACCAGGGCCAGCGGGTCGTCGATGTCGTTGGCCTCCGCGATGGTGCGCCAGGCCGTCGCGTCCCCGTACGCCCGCCAGGCGAGCAGCGGCAGGCTGTCGCCCGCGATCACCCGGTGGGTGCTGCGGGCCTCCGGCGAGCCGGAGGTCGGGTTCTGGCCGGCCGGGTCGACGCTGGCCTCGTCGATGGAGAGCGAGCAGACCGCCCGCAGCGGATTGCCGTCCACGTCGAAGAGCGTGTAGGTGACCGAGAGACCGGTCAGCACCCCGTTGAACGAGGTCGTCTTCAGGGTGCCCCAGTCCAGCCGGATCCACGGACTTGCCGGGGTCTTGCGGGCCAGGCTGGTCGGGGTGGGCACGCACGCCGTCATCAGCTGCTCCACCGCCCGCTCCACGGAGTTGTCGTGGGTCGCGGTCGAGTCCAGGAACACGTCGAGCGAGAGCGAGCGCGGACCGCTGCCGACGAACTCGGGCAGCGCGGACTGGCCCGCCATCCGGGACGGCGTGCGCCGCCACTCGGTGGACTTGCGCAGCACCAGGGTCGCCGGGTTGAACTGCAGCGGAAGCCGCGCGATCGCACCGCCGGGCTGGGCGCCGACGGTGGACGGGGGCTCCATGATGGTCAGTTGGGCCCGGGTGACGCTCGCGGGGACGGCTGGGGACATCCTCGGTGTTCCTTACGTGGGCGGGGCGGCTGGGTGAGACGGGAGAGGGGGCGGGGCCTGGGGTGCGGTCAGGACGGACGTAGGCCCGCGTGGGCGATCTCCAGGGTCTCCACCGCGGCCTGGGAGTTGGCCGGGTCGAAGGACGGGCCCTCCCACCGGACCGGGACGATCCCGAGCACCTGCCAGCCGACGATCCGGCTCAAGTCGGGCCGCAGCGCCACGATCTCGCCGTCCTTCGGCTCGACCTTCCGGACGATCTCGCTCAGCCAGCGCGCGATCTTGGTGGTGTCGGCGGTGACCGCGCGGGTCAGCGTGATGTTCGACCAGGTGATGCGGCCCGGCAGCTGCCAGGAGAAGCCGTTGTTGCCGCCCTCCGCGTACTGCTCGATCTCGACCTGGGCGCCGAGTCCCGAGCAGGTGGTGAACTCGCCCAGGTCGTTGCCGCCGATGGTCAGGCTGAAGAACACACTGCTCGCGAAGATGTTGTCGGTCATCGGTTCCGCTTCCTGCTTCCTTGCTTCCTGCTACCGGTCACTTCGCTGCGGTTGTCTGGCGGCCGCCCTCCGCCGGGCCTGCGCTCAGCGGCGCAGGTCGTACGGTTTCCCGCCGCGCTCCCTGCCCCGGCGCAGTTCGGTGCGCAGCAGGCGTCCGACCGGTTCGACCAGACGCCGGGCCAGCTCGTCGAGGTCGGCCGGACCACTGCCGCCGGTCTCGGCGGGCGATCCGCCTACGGCCTGCGCGGCGGACGAGGCGCCCGTCGGCGGCGAGGCGGCCCGGGACGGCGAACCGGTCGCCGGGGCGGCCTGCACCGTGATCGGCCCGCGCGCGGGCACGGCGGTCATCGGCACCCCGATCAGGCCCGTCTGCTCGGCCACCCGCTGCAACAGCCGCGCCGTGCCGGGCGACGGCGGGGCGGACCGTCCGGACCGTCCGGACTGCGCGGACTGCGCCGACGTGGGGGCGGACGGCCCGGACAGCGCGGGCGCGGGTCGTGCGGAAGGGGCGCTTCCGGCGCGCAGCACGACGGGCGAGGATGCCGGGGGCACCTGCGGGCCCGGCACGGCCGCGCCGGTGGGCGGCTGAATCGGGGCCGGCTGCGCGGGCCGGGACGCGGCCGGAAGCCGCTGGAGCGACGGGGCCGTCAGCGGCGCGGGCCGGACCACGGGCGGGCGCGAGGCACGCGCCACGGCGGACGGCGCACCGGAGTCGCCGGGCCTCGGACGCCCCGCGGACCCGGGTGCAGGCGTGGGCACGGACGTGGGCATGGACGCGGTGACACCGTGCGGGGTCGTGCGGTCCGCGTCGGTGACACCACCCTGCGGCCACCGTTCCTCCGGTGACACCCGGCCGGCCGCGCTCGGCGCCGCCACGGTCACGGGGGCACCGGGCTGCACTGGGCTTCCCTCCGCTGACGGGCGGTCGGCCGCCGTCCGGTCGGCCCGCTGCTCCGACGGACGTCGTGTCCGCGAACGTTGCAGCGCGGCCACGATCCCGCGCGCAGCACCGGTGCCGGACGAACGACCCGACGCCTCAGCGGCGCCCTGAGCGCGGAGCCGCACCGGAGTCCCCTTCGACGGCGGCTGCCCGGTGGCGGTCCGGCCCTCTCCCGCACTCGGCGGCTGCCGCGTCTGCGAGCGCTGTGGAGCAGCCGCGACCCCGCTCCGTCGGCCAGCGTCGAACCACGCCGTCGGCGGGGCGGCGGGCGATTCGGCGCCCGTGCCCGGCGCGAGCGACCGGGTCCAGACGGCCGGCACCACGACCGGGGCGGGAGCCTGGGTACCGCCGCCGGTACGACTGCCGGTGCCGGTCACGGACGGCGTCGCCGGGGCGGCGAGGACGGACCGCATCGGGCGCTCGCCGATCAACCCGCGCCTGGGGCCGGTGCGTTCCGCAGCCCGCTGCACGTGCGGGCCACCGGCCAGCGGCCGCACGGGAACCACCGGTCCGCTCGAACCTCCGAGCGGAGCGCCGCCCTGGCCCGGGGCACTGCCCCGGCCCGGGAATCCGGCAGGACGGGTTCGGGCCGCCGGGACGGCGGGCCGCGGCGCGCCACCCGCTCGGCGCTCCGGGCCGGTGCCGGGCGACGGCGTGGCGGGGCCACCCGCCGGGCCGGTCCCGGCGCCGGAGGGCACGGCGGCGGGCACGGCGGAAGGCACGGCGGAAGGCACGGCGGCGGGAACTGCCGCGCGGCCGGGCGCCGGTCCGCTCCCGGCCCCCGGTCCGCTCCCGGCGCGTTCGGTACTCGCGTGCGTACCCCGGCCGCCGCCGACCGGGCCGGAGCGGTCTGTCGAACGGCCCGCATCGGCCCGGCGCGGTAGGGCTGTCGACTCCGCGGGGCCGTCGCCGGGGCGTCCGGTGGCTCGCTGAACGCGCGGCCCTTCGCCGACCGGGGGCGCGGAGACGGGGAGCACGCGCTGCTCCGTCGCGCCCTCGGTACGGCTGCCTGGAGCGGCACTCGCGACCGGGCCCGTGATCCGCCGGACCGGTCCGCGCCCGCCGAGCAGCGGCGCGGTGCCACCCGGCACGGCCGCCGTCGGCGGCAGCGCGTCGAGCGGCGCACCCAGGCCCGCACGCGTACGGGCGGGAGCGGAAGCGGGGGCTGGGGCGGGGGCCGACTCGGGCCGTAGCTGTCCGGCACGACCGGGGGCGGGCGACGACGGTGCGGGCGAGGAAGTCCCGGGCCCGGCCGGCGTCCGCTGGACGGGCACGTCGCCGACCGGCGCAACTCCGGGGCGGGACGGGGACGGTGCCGGACTGCCCGCATCGGCGGCCGCACGGGTCGGCAGGCCAGGGGCGGCGTCGTGGCCCCCGCGTCCGGGCTGCCGGGCGCCGTCGGGCCCACTCGCACCGGCGGCCGTACGGGTGCGCCGGCGAGGGGCGGCTTCGCGGTGGCCGGTCCCGGGCTGCCCGGCGCGCTCGGGTTCGCCCGGCCCGGTGCCGGCGGGCCCGGCAGCGGCGGGGACGACCGGCATGGCGGGCGCACCCGAGGCGGCGTCAGGCGTCCGGGGGCCGGCCACGGGCAGCGGTGAGGCGCTCGCGGGCAGCGCGGTCAAGGGCGCGCCGAGGACCGGACGGGCGGGCGCGGAAGTGTTCGTCACGGGCGCGCGCTGCACCACCGCGTCGGGCTGCCCGGCCCGCACGGGCGCGGCCGTGTCGCCCGGACCGACCGCCGTCCGTACGGCGGCCTCGGCGCTCTCGGACGGCCGCATGCCCTCGGCCGGTTCGGTCACCGACGCGGTCGACACCGCCTCCGTGCTCCGGCCCGACGGCGCGTCGACCGATTCCGGCGTCCCACCCGGAGCCCGGAGCACCGTCACCGGGCGCGCGGGCAGCAGCTGGGGACGCCGCGCCACGGTCAGGGCCTCGCCGACCGGGCGCGGCCGCACCAGACGGGCCCGGCCCGCCGACGGGCTCCGGCTCGGCGGCGCGGCAGCCGTGGCAGGCGTCGACGCAGCCGGCGTCCATTCATCGGGCGTCGGCGCAGCCGGCGTCCATTCATCGGGCGTCGGCGCAGCCGGCGTCCATTCATCGGGCGTCGGCGCGGCGGGCGTCGGCGCGGCGGGCATCGGCGCGGCGACCGTCGGCGCACCGCCGTCGACACCGTCCGACCCAACCGGTCGGTCGGCGCGGCCGGCGCGCTGCGCGGAGGGCGCCGACCGCACGGGAAGCCGCCGCACGGGGAGCCGCCGTGCCCCGACGGACCGTTGAACCTGTCGCGCCTGCCGCGACCGACCCGACGAGTCCGGCTCCCCGGGCTCCCCCGCTTCCCCTGCCCCGACCGCCCCGACCGTCTCAACCGCCCCGACGGCTTCCGGCAGTACGAGCTCGTCCCCGCCCGTGAAGACGGACGGGGATCCCGGCACCGCCACCGCCCGCAGGATGCCCGCCGGGGCGGACGGGAGGACCGCATGGCCGAGCGGGCCGCTGAGCGAGGGGTCCTGCCACGCGGCGAGCCGGGACCGGAACTTCAGGCCGTCGCTGACGCCGTGCGCCGTCCCGGCCAGGGTCGGGGTCAGCGGGCGTACCGCGCGCCATCCCCCGTCCCCCGCCGCCGGGCTCCGCCGGGCGGCCTCGCCCGTACCGGTGGCCCCGACGGCCCCGGCACCGCCGGAAGCCGCAGCGGAAGCGCCGCCGGACGCCTCGCCGGGAGCGCCCGCAGTCTCGCCGGCCCTCCGGCGGGCGATCCAGTCCCGAAGCCCCACCCCCCTCACCCGCCTTCGCTGATACGGGTGTTGAGCCGCGCGATCTCGCGCACCCACTGCCCGCGTTCACGGTGGGTCAGGTCGAGGATGTCCTCCCGCTGCCAGTGGAAGTGGTAGGCGATGTACGCGATCTCCTCGTACAGCCGAGCAGGCGCGTACGTCACGATTCCCCCAGGCGCCCACCGGCGAGGTCGACCTCGAAGGCGCCGTCGCAGTGCGGGCAGGTCACCGCGGCGCGCGTGTGGCCCTCGCTGTTGATCCGCTGGTAGAGGTCCTGGAGGAACGCCACGTCGGTGGCGTACATCCGCTCGACGATCCCGGCGTGCACGTCGGTGATGTCGCCCAGCCTGGTGATCACGTGGCTGAGCAGCACCACGCTCAGGTAGGCCGGGTTCTCCTTGACCCGCAGGTCGATCTGCGGCATCAGCTCGTCGCGGGCGGTGGCCAGGCGCATCGCGCCGTGGCGGTGCACGGTGCCCTCGTCGTCGACGTACCCGAGCGGCAGCTCGAACTCGAACTCGGTGTGCGGCGCCCGCCCCCGGGGCCCGGCCGGACCGGCCTGCCCCGGGGCCTGCTGCTGCGGCGCGGTGTTCTGCGGGGCCGGAGCGCCTTCCAGCAGCTCCTCCAGGCCGATCTTCCGCCTCACTCTACGCTGATCTCCTCGAACACGATGGTCACGGTCTCCGTCGCGGCGCTGGACTCGCCGGCGCTGAGCGTGGGACCCTCCCAGCGGCTGGCCCAGGCGTTCATCAGCTGGATGCGCCGCAGGGTGGCACCGGTGGTGTCCTTGACCTCGATGGTGAGGTTCTGCCGAGCGGTGTTGATCGCCCCGTTGTTGAGGGTCTCCTTGATCCAGTCCGTGAACGCGCCGCTCTTGTCGAGGCCGCGGGTGATCGTCACCTCGCCCGGCAGCCGGGCGCCGGGCTGCTTGCGGACGATCAGTTTGCCCTCTTGGGTCACCTGCTTGTACTCGACGACGTCCTGTTCGACCGTCAGGTTGCTGATCTCCTTGACGGACTCGACGTTGTAGCCGCCGAGTTGGACGCCGAATATGTGTGTGGAGAGCGGATCGCCTTCAGCCATGGCTTGTTGTCACCTTCCGATGGGTGCCGACCGACGGGTGCCGACCGTGCTGGTCACTCGTTGACGAGGCTCGTGCTGTCGGAGAACTGGGACAGCCGGAACACCACGAACTCCGCCGGCTTCACCGGCGCGACGCCGATCTCGCAGATCACCTGCCCGAGGTCGATGGACTCCGGCGGGTTGTTGTCGCGGTCGCACTTGACGTAGAAGGCCTCGGTCGCGGTCTGGCCGAACAGCGCCCCGCGCCGCCACTCCTCGGTGAGGAACGCGGTGATGTTCCGGCGGATGCTGGACCACAGCCGGTCGTCGTTGGGCTCGAAGACCACCCACTGGGTCCCCAGGAGGATGGACTCCTCCAGGTAGTTGAAGAGCCGGCGCACGTTCAGGTAGCGCCAGGCCGGGTCGGAGGAGAGGGTGCGCGCGCCCCAGATCCGGATGCCGCGCCCGGGGAACGCCCGCACGCAGTTGACGCCGATCGGGTTCAGCAGGTCCTGCTCGCCCTTGCTGAGGCGGATCTCCAGGTCCACCGCACCGCGGATGACCTCGTTGGCCGGCGCCTTGTGCACGCCGCGCTCGGCGTCGCTGCGCGCCCACACCCCGGCGACGTGGCCGCTCGGCGGGACCAGCACGTTGCGGCCGCTCGCCGGGTCGAACACCTTGATCCACGGGTAGTAGAGCGCGGCGTAGCGGGAGTCGAAGCCCGCCTCCTCGTTGCGCCAGGTGCGCATCCGCTGGGCGTTCAGGCCGGGCGGCGGGTCCAGCACGGCGATCCGGTCGCCCATCTGCTCGCAGTGCGACATCACCGCCAGCTGCACGGTCCGCAGGCCCTCGTCGTCGAGGTCGCCGCGCTGGTAGGCGCTCATCAGGTCGGGCACCGCGACCATGGTGATCTCGTCGATCGACTCCAGGCCCGAGAAGCCGGTCCGGGCCGCGGCGTCGCCGACGTACTCGGCGGGGTCCAGCCGGGTGGCGGGGGCCGTGACCGGCCCGGGTGCGGGCGCGGGGGCGGCGGCGAGGGCGTGGGTCACGCGCTCGGGGCGGCTCGGCGCGGTGCCGGGCTGCTCGGTGACCGCGACGAGCTTCGACTCGCGCAGCTGGGTGACGACGTAGCCCTTGGTGTTCCGGCGGGTCGAGACGTCGTACGTCTCGACGACCTCGGCGCCCCGGCGGACCAGCAGTCGGAACCGGTCCTCGGGGACGTTCTCCCCCTCCACGTCGGCGATCTCGACGGAGACCTCGCCGACGCCGGGCAGGGCCGAGAAGAGGAAGCCCGCGATCGCGACCGGCGGGGGCGCGCTGGCGGCGGGCGCGGCGCCGGACGCCTGCCGGGCCGGGTCGCCGACCCGCACGACGTAGGCGGAGCCGCCGCCGTTGGCGAAGAAGCCGTACACCGAGTGCGCCAGGTAGGTGCCCTCGGTGAAGCCGCCGAACCGCTGGACGTACTGGTCCCAGTTGGTCACCAGCGTGGGCTCGTGGAAGGGACCGGTCTCGGCGAAGCCGACGAAGGCGGCGACGGCCGTGCCGACGCCCTCGATCGGCCGGGCACCGGACTGGACCTCCTCCACGTACACGCCCGGGGTGAGGTACGACGGCATTCGCGCTCCTTCGGGTGGCCGGTCATTCGCCTCATTCGCCCCCGAGTCTGCTGCCCGGGCGCCGTCCGGGGACATGTCCCGAGGTCCCGGACCGGGGGCAGGAACAACTGCCCCCGGCGGGCAGCGCGGCGGGTACTCCCAGGCGGCCCCGGCGGCTCCGGCGGCGCTGCCGCACCGGGCGTCCCCGGGCGGTATCAGGCGGCCCCGCCGCCGCGCGTGTCCCGCCGTGCTCAGGCGTGCCCGGTGTCCCCGAGGACGCCCAGCCACGGCCCGAACTCGCTCTCCAGCACCAGCCGGCCGAGCTTGCGGTACTCGCCGACCACCGCGGCCACCAGCTGCGCCATGCCCAGTGGGGCGCCCGTTCCGGCCGCCAGGTAGGCCGCGGAGACGGCACAGGCCCTGATGGAGCCGCCGGCGAGCTCGAAGTGCCGGGCGCAGAAGTCCAGGTCGAGGTCGTCGCCGCGGGGCAGCCGCGGCCCCAGGCAGCGGTCCCACAGCACGCGCCGCTGCGCCTCGTCCGGCAGCGGGAACTCGGCGATGACGTCCAGCCGCCGGGTGAACGCCTCGTCGAGGTTGGCGCGCAGGTTGGACGTCAGCACCGCGATCCCGTCGAACGACTCCATCCGCTGGAGCAGGTAGGCCGTCTCCACGTTGGCGTGGCGGTCGTGGGCGTCCTTGACCTGCGAGCGCTTCCCGAACAGCGCGTCCGCCTCGTCGAACAGCAGGACGCCGTTCACCTGCGCGGCCTCGGTGAAGACGCGTTCCAGGTTCTTCTCCGTCTCGCCGATGTACTTGTCCACCACGGTGGACAGGTCGACGACGTACAGCTCCATGCCGAGCTCCGCGGCGACCACCTCGGCCGACATCGTCTTTCCGGTGCCCGAATCCCCCGCGAACAGGGCGATCACCCCGTTCCCCCGGCCGCCGCCCGGCCGCATCCGCCACTGCCCGAGCACCTGGTCCCGGTGCCGGGCCCGCAGCACGAGTTCGCGCAGCCGGGCCGCGGTGGGATCGGGCAGCACCAGGTCGGCCCAGCCGACCGCGGGCTCGATCCGGCGGGCGAGGCGGGCCAGGCCCGCGGCGTTCTGCGCCCGCACGGCGGCCCGCAGGTCCGCGGCGCGCACCGGACGCCGCTCGGCGGCCGCCGTCCGGGCCGCCACCGACGCGGCCCGCTCCAGCTTCTCCCGGTCCACCCGGTAGGCGGCCACCGTCTCGGCCAGCCCCTGCGTCAGCTCCTCGCTCAGTGGCGTCCCGCCGACGGCCAGGGCGCGGGCCCACTGCTCGGCCCGACCGCGCGCGTCCGGCGGCGGGACGGTGACCGTCACGGGGCTCTCCCGCGTCCAGGCCGGGTCCCACACCTGCGGGCCGTGCACGATCAACGGGACGCCGGCGAGTTCCGCGCACAGCTCGCGCAGCAGTCCGGCCCGCTCGGGCCGTTCGGGTTCGAGCCGGTCCAGCGGCCCGAGCACCACACCGCCCCCGCCCAACCGCGCCTCGCGGGCGAGCACCCGTACGACGCCTCCCGGCGGGCGGGCGGCCAGCGCGGCGGCGTCGACCACCAGGGGCGGCCGGCCGTCGACCGCGAGGGCGGCCACCGCGAGCGGGCCGGCGTGTCCGCCCCGGTCCAGCAGGTACACGAGTCCGCCGTCCGCCGCGGCCGCGCGCAGCCGCTCGGCGGGCTCGGCGGGCTCGGCGAACTCGGCTCCGGCTCCGGCTCCGGCTCCGGCTCCGGCGACGGGCGCGTCCCCGGGGACGGCACGGTGGGCCAGCCCGGCGAGCGTGCCGTCCGGCTCGTCGTCGCCGAGCAGATGGGCCGTCACCCGGTCCGGCACGCGCAGGGTGCGGGTGAGCAGCGGGCGCTCCGGCTCGGAGATCTCCAGGAGGCCGCCGGCGATCAGCGGCGCCCGGGTGGAGAACCGGAAGCGGCCGGCGCCCGCACCCGGCAGTCCGCACAGTTCGAGGGCCAGGCCGACGGTCGCCCGGCGTCGGGTCAGGTCGTCGTTGAGGTAGCCGTAGAGCTGTTCGAAGCGGGAGTCGAGGTCGGGGGCGAGGGCCACCAGCAGGAGGTCGAGGTCCACCGGGAGCAGCCCGAAGGCGGCGCTGAGCCTCGCGAGCAGCGAGCCGGGCGGCGGCGCGGGCGCGTCCGCGGCGGCGCTGTGGTCGCTGGTGCCGTCCGGGGCCGTGCCGGGTCGGCCCGCCGCGCCGGGGGCCGCCAGGATCCGCTCCACCGCCTCCGGGCCGAGGTACTGGCCGCGGTACGGGTCGTCCGGGTCCGGGTCGTCGGCCCGGCGCTCGCGCACCGCGGCCCGGACCCGTTGCTCGACCCGCTGCAGCCGTTCCCAGAGGTGGTCGGTGCCGGCCGGGGCCGACCCGGCGGAGGTCGCCGACGCGGCTGGTCTGAGGTCCAGGTTCATCGCGCCCCACCCCGCGGCCGGCGGCCTGGTGGCAGCCGGCGGTCCCGGGGCGCGGCGAAGCCGTCCGGTCCGGGATCCGCTCCGCCGTGGTAACGCAGTCGGCGGCCCGGGCCGTCGGCGGCTGCCGTGCCCTCCCGGGTGGTGTCCTCGGCGCGGACCACCAGCCCCTCGGTGACCGGCGGTCCCACCGGGGTGCGCCCGCCCGGCAGCGGGGCGAGCACCCTGAGGTCGATCGAGGGCCGCAGCTCCCCGCCGAGCGCGGACCAGACGTCGGACACCGACGGCAGGCCCGTCTCGCGCCCCGCGATGTCGAGCCCGACGGTCAGTCCGAGCTCGGCGAGCGTCCCGGTGAGCACCCGGGCGGGCAGCGCGTCCACGGCGGTCAGACACTGCAACACCTCGGCCAGCAGCCGGTGTTCGTCCTGCGGCCGGTTGGTCCAGACGGTGACCAGGTACGCCAGCTCGAACCAGCGGGGCGCGGCGCGGTGGGCGACCACCACGCCGTCCTCGTCGTACTCGGCGACCGCGCCGGTCTGCCGACGGCCCGTCTCCTCGCGGATCCCGTAGAGGAAGACGCTGACCGTCGGCGCGGTGCGCCGGGCCGCCAGGTCCCGGGTGGGCGCGTCGAAGACCACCTCGACCCCGCGCTCGGGCAGACCGGCCTCGGCGAGCAGCAGCCGCAACGCCTCGTCGACCTCGTGGATCACCGTCGCTCCACCTCCCCCGGCGGGCCGATGCTGCCTTCCACCACGAGGAAGGGCGTCGTCACCGGGGAGAACCCGGGGCCGTCGGCGGTGATGGTCCGCGGGCCCGTCTCATCCTTGGGGAGGATGAGCAACTGGCCCGCGAAGGTCCCGTCGGCGCGCGGGTAGGTGGGCGCCGCCGCGGCGGTGATGCCGGGCTGCCAGGTGAAGCGCACCGGCGCGCCGGGCGGGAAGTCCACGCCGCGTACGGAGGTCACGAAGCCGGGCTTGCCGATCGGCGGCACGGCGACGATCCGGGGCTGCAGGATGCGCAGCGGGGTGCTCGCCCGGTGCGGTCCCGGGGCGGCGTCGGTGCCGGTGGTCGTCAGCTCCGCGGTGACGGTGGTCTCCATAGCCGCTACGGGTGCCAGCACCACCCGGACCACCTGGCTGCCGCCCGGGGCCAGGTCGGCCAGTTCACAGGTTCCGCCCTGGCAGCCCGGGGGCAGCGCCTCGGTGGGCACCCCAGCGGGCAGGCCGAGGGTCAGCCGCAGCCCGGTCGCGAGGGCCTGACCGGTGTTGCGCACCGTGTAGCTGACGGTCACCCGGCCGCCGACGTAGCCCGGGTTGGGCTGGGCGTCGACCGACACTCCCGGGCCGGCCAGCGGCGTCGGTGCGGGGGCCGGCGCCGGTACCGGTGCCGGGGGCGGTGCGGGGGTGGGTGAGGCGGGCGGTGTCGGGGTCGGCGCGGGGGTCGGAGTGAGCGTCGGCGAGGCGGACGGCGAGGAGCTCGGGGTGGGCGTGGGCGAGGGGGTCGGTGCGTCCTGCACCGGCAGGATCGTCTCGGCCCAGTCGTCCCCGGGGTTCGGGTCGACCACCGTCCCGGTGACGCTCCAGCCGAAGGTCTGCGGGCCGGTCCGGGTGCCGATCAGACGGGCGGTCACCCGGACCACCGCGCCCGGCGCCAGAGTGCCGAGGTCGCAGCGCAGCGCCCCGGTGTCGCACTGCCCGACCGGTGTGGTCAGCCCGCCGAGCCGGGCGCCGGAGGGCACCGAGGCCGTCAGGACGGTGCCGGGCGAGGGCGCGGGGCCCTTGTTGGTGACGGTGATCGTCACGTCGGTGCCGCCCTCGACGGGGACCGCGGGGGTCCGGGCGGGCGCGCTCAGCGCCAGGTGGACGGACTGCTGGACGGCCGGTTCCTTCTGCCGTCCCGGCAGCCGCCGGTCGAGCGGGGTGAGCGTGTAGGCCGCGAAGTCGTAGACCGCCAGCCCCTCCGGCGAGTTCGGTGGCAGGGCCCGACGGGAGCTGAGCACCAGCTGCGCGCCGTTCGCCGTCCAGGCGACGTCGCGGGGCTGGAACGGGCCGATGTCGGAGGTGTCGGGCAGCGGCCGGGAGCAGGCGCCCTTGTCGTGTTCGAACCCGGTGGGCAGGATCACCGTGCAGTCGCCGCCGGTGGGCGAGGTGACCAGCACCCCGTCCTGCCGGTTGTTCCCGCCGTCACCGGCCTTGCGGTTGAAGGCGATGCGTCGGCCGTCGGGCGAGAACACGGGACTGTCGTCGATGACGTTGCAGGTGCCCGGGCAGATGGCCCGGCTCAGGTCGCTCTGCCGGGTGAGGTCGTCGGCGGGCACGGTCCAGACGTGCATGTTGCCGGCGTTGCCGTTGATCACCTCGGTCCTGGAGAAGGCGATCAGCTTGCCGTCGGGGGACCAGAATGGCTCGCCGTCGGAGGCCCCCGGCTCGCCGGCCGGCGGCTGGACGGTTCCGACGATCGCCCCCGTGGACGCCTGGGCAATCACGATCCGCCCTGGACGCGCCGGCTCCCCGTCGCTGCCCGGGGAGCTCCGGCTGAACGCGATCAACTTGCCGTCCGGCGAGAAGGAGGGGTCGGTGTCCCGGTCGAGCGGGCCGCGTCCGGCCAGGTTCATCGGGCGCGGGCTGGAGCCGTCGGCGTCGGTCAGCCAGATCCGTTGGATCCGCCCGGCGGGCGAGTCCTCGTAGCGGGTCACCACGATCTGCCGGCCGTCGGGTGTGTAGGCCTGCCGCTCGTACCACGGGTCGTACCCGGGCCTGGGGTGGAAGAGCGGGTCGACCGCCGGGTCGGGATCGGTGTTGACGTCGGCGGCCGGGTCCTCCTTGAGCACGCTGACGCCCAGGTCGCGCGGGTCGGCCCCGTCGGGGCGGACGTCCTGGAGGTCGGCGACGTCGGCGGTGGAGGCGCTGGTCTGCTCCACCACCGGCCCGCCCTGGGCCTGGGTACCCAGCCAGGTCGGCGTCGAGATCAACCGGTCGGTGCTGTAGAGCAGTTGGGGATCGGTGCAGTCGCAGGTCGGCGCGCGGTAGAGGTTCACCACCGGCGGCTCGATCGGGATCGCGGACTTGAGCCGGTCGGTGCTCAGGAAGAGCACCCCGCTGCCGTCGGCCAGCCAGGAGGCGGAGCCCGTCCGCCAGGTGGAGCCGGTGCCGGGGAAGAACGCCTTGTCGCCGCCGGTGGGCGAGGTGAGCATCAGGGTCCGGCCCTGGTCGCCCTGGTCCCAGGTGTAGACGATCTGGTTGCGGTGCTGGTCGTCGTTCAGCGGGTTCCAGGTCGGGTCGAGGGCGTCGCCGGTGGCCACGTCGGTGACCCTGACCGGCGCGCCGCCGGTGAACGGCCGCAGGTAGATCTGGAATCTTCCCCGGTCGCCGTTGCAGGCGTACGCGACCCACTTACCGTCGGGCGAGACCGTCGGATGCATCTCGTCGGCCGAGCCGTCGGTCAGCCGGCGCAGCCCGCTGCCGTCCCGGTTGACCACCCACAGGACGTGCTGGGGCGTGCCGCCGGCCTTGGCGGCCTCCAACGCCTCGAAGACGACCCCCTTGCCGTCCGGGGCCAGCGCGGGATGGGCGGTGTCCATGCCGGTGGTGAGCTTGTGCACCGCTCCGGCCGCGTCGCGCAGGTACACCTGGGGCAGGGTGCCGTCCCGCAGGCTGGTGAACACCAGTTCGTCGCCGCGGGCCGACGGCTCCTGGTCGAAGTGGATCGGGCCGGGCCCGAACAGCGGGGTGCTGGACGCCCCGCCGGTCACCCGGCCGAGGCCGCGGTGGTTCGTGCCGGCGTAGACGATCCGTCCGCCGGCCGGGTCGTCGGCCGCGGCCTGCGACGTGGGCCGGCCCTGCCCTTCGGGTGCGGCGGAACCCAGGGTCAGCACGGCGGCCGCCAGCGCGAGCAGGATCGCGACGGCGGCTCGGGCCGGCCGCCGGGTGGAGCGGGGAGTGCCGGGGGCGCCGATCACGCTCGACCTCACAGGATGGCAGGGGCGGTCTCCCGGAAGTCTCACCGGCTCGGGCGCCCGGGAACAGAGCCCGGGTGCCCGAGCCGGGGGAAACAACCTGTGTCCCCAAAGGGCAGGCCGCCGCGGTCGTGGGCGGTCGCCCACGGTCGTGGGCGGGTCTCGGCCGGTCGCGGCCTGGGGACCGTAATCTTCAGACCTGTGGCCCCTCGGCCGTAACCCCCAGACCCGTGACCCTCAGATCAGGCCCCGCCGCATGGCGTACCCCACCGCGTGCGCCCGGTTGCGCAGCCCCAGCCGCGTGATGATCTCGTGCAGCACGTTCTTGACGGTGCGTTCGGAGTAGGAGGTCTTGGCCGCGATCTCACTCGTGTCGAAACCCTCGGCGACCAGCCGGAGCATCTCCGCCTCCCGGGCCGTCAGGGTGGACAGGGTCAGGCCCCGTCCGTCGAGCATCGTGCGCTGGAGCATCCCGATCCGGTCGAGCAGTTCGCCGAGCAGGTCCCCGGGCATCACGCCCTCACCGTTGGCCAGAGCGGTGATGAGGTGCACCAGCCGGTCCTGGTCCGCGTCCGAGCGGCGCAGCACGGCGGCGACCCCGCACTCGACGATCGTCTGCAGCCCGCCGGCCTCGAAGTGGCCCACCACCAGGCCTATTCGGCCCGACGTGGCGAGCCGCAGCCGGCGCAGGTGCTCGGTCACCGCCTCGGTCAGGGCGTCGACCACCAGCAGGGAGACCTCCGCCCTCCCCGCCTCGCTCTCGCTCAGCAGCTCCACCTCGGGCCGCTGGCGCAGCTGTTGGACCACACCGGTCTGCAGGATGAGGTCCTCCGCGTACACCGCCACGCGTATCTGGGCCGCCTTGCCGCGCACTTGGGCGGGGACGGTCGGCGCTAACGGCCGGGCACCGCCGATCGTCCCGGCACTGCCGGACCGCGGTGTCGCCGGGATCCGCCGGGTGGTGACGGTCCCCTCACAGGTTGCATCGGTCGACGTCATCGAACTCTCCATTCTCCATTCGGCCTTCAGCGGTGACGGTCGGCGCCGCGGGGCGGTGCCGGCCGTGGGTCTGCGCCGCCGGGGAAGCGGGCAGGCCGTGGGCCTGGGGGCTGCGGGCATCCGGCCCCGCACGGTGCTCCGCGACGGCACCGGGCAGCGTCGGTCAGTCCGTGCGGGCAAGGGGTGTGCCCACGCCTTGCCCGCACGGCCCTCTCCGCGGACCGTCCGCCGGTCCTACCCTCGCGCTATGACCACATCCGCCGAACTCGGCCTGCCCGCACTGACGGTGGCGCCCGGTGGCGTGGCCACCACGACGCTGACGGTACGCAACGACCTCGACATCGTTGAGGCGTACTCGCTGGAGGTGGTCGGCGACTGCGCCGCGTGGACGACGGTCGAACCGGCCCGGGTCTCCCTCTTTCCGGGGACGTCCGAGACGGTGACGGTACGCCTGGCCCCGCCGCGTTCGCCCGCCGCTCGGGCCGGTGAATTCCCGCTCGGCATCCGCGTGTTGCCGACCGAGCGCCCCGAGCTGGTGACGGTTGCGGAGACCACGGTCACCGTGACGCCGTTCCACGAGCTGCAGGCCGCGCTCGCTCCCCGGCGCCGTCGAGGCTGGCTGCGCGGACGCTACCGCACGTCGGTGCGCAACCTCGGGAACGCCCCCACCACCGTGGTCCTCACCCCCGCACAGGCGGGCGAGGACCTGCGGTTTCGGGCCACCCCGGAGCGGCTGCGCCTCGAACCGGGCGAGTCCGGTGAAATGCGACTGCAGGCGCGCGCCCGCAAGCTGATCTGGTTCGGCAAGCAGGCCTCCTGGCCGTTCGAGGTCACGGTGGGCCCGGAGGAGAGCGCGGCCGCCAAGGGCCCAGACGCCAAGGGAGCAGACGCCAAGGGAGCGGACGGCAAGGGAGCGGACGGCAAGGGTGCCGGCGACAAGACCGAGCCCGCGTCCGTCAACCCGACGCCCATTCAGAAGCCGCTCCTTGAGGGAGAGTTCGTCCAACTCCCGATCTTTCCCAAGTGGCTGCTCGCACTCCTGGCCGCGCTGATCGCGCTGCTGCTGGCCTGGTTCGCCTTGGTCCGCCCGGCGGTGCGCAGTTCCGCGAAGCAGGCCGCCGAACAGGCCGTCGCCCAGCAGAGCGCCACCCCGGCCCCGACCCCCGGCGCACCCGCCCCCGGCGCACCGACGCCCCCCTCCGGCGGGAACCCCGGCGGCGGCCAGGACAAGCCGGGAGCCGGGCAGTCGAGCGCCGGTGCCGGCGGCCGCAACAACCCTGGCCCGGGCCTGGCGGTGCCGGGCACCGGACAGCAGAGCTCCGCCACGATCGAGGTGCAGACCGCGAACGGCTCCTCGTCGGCGGGCAGTTACCAGGTGCCGCACGGCAAGGTCTTCGACATCACCGACATCGTGGCCGCCAACTTCCAAGGCGACCAAGGACTGCTGACCATCACGGCCGGCAAGCAGACGATCACCACCATCGCCTTGGAGACCTTCCGCAACCAGGACTACCACTGGGTGACTCCCATCCAGGTCCCCGAGGACCAGACAGTGACGGCGAACGTGACCTGCCAGTCACCGGGCACCCCGGCCTCGGGCAAGCAGGCAGCCACGTGCCACGAACTCCTCAACATCAGCGGCACGCTGAGCGACATCAGGCCGAAGAACTGAACCGGTGTGCAGGGTGCACCTTCCCTCCCCGGGCAACCGGACCGGAAAGGTGCACCGGCCACCCCAAGCATGTCAACGGGCCCCTTCCGTAGGAACCTGCCCGTCCGCCTCCGCACCCTCCCCCTTCCGCAACCCCGCTCGCACCCCGTGGCCATGCCAACATTCAGGGGACACCCTGACCTGTTCGAGCACCAACCGACAACTCGCTCTAACCGTACCAACACGGCCGATCTGCCCTCCCGGGGAAACCGGGCAGGCCCCCGCGGGCACCCGTCCATCCCCCGTGGACGGCGCAGTCTGCCCCGACGCACTGCTGACGCCCCGTCTCCCCGCCACCAGCTTCGCGCCGCTCCCCCACCGAAGACGGCGACAAGGCCTTATCCGCACCAAACCGCCACAACGAGAACGCACCCACTCATGAATCGGCCCGACCCGGCCCGGCACATCCCTCGCCCGACGCCGACCACCCCCTGCCCGTAACTCCTCGGCAGTGGCCGGGAAAACCAGAAGGCGTGCCCCCGGGTACCACCCGGGGGCGTGCGGGCCGACGTACGCGTACGGCTCCGGCTGGAACGCGTCGCCGAGTGAGACGCCGTAGTCGTCTTCTCGCGTCGGCGGTTCCGCCTGGCCGGTCCCTGCCGTCGCGTTGAAGAGGATGCCGTCGCACCAGGCGATCATTACCTCGCGCGCCGCTCCCCGTCCGCGCAACCGGCCACGGAGAGGAGGGACGCGGCCAGCGCGCGGAACCCCCACTACCGCCTGTGCCGGGCCCGATGGGCGGGACGCTCCGTCACAGGAACTGCTCGGCCCAGATGATCTTGCCTTCGGGGGTGTAGCGGACGCCCCAGCGTTCGGCGAGCTGGGCGACGAGGAACAGGCCGCGGCCGCCCTCGTCGTCCGCGACCGCGTAGCGCAGGTGCGGGGCGGTGCTGCTGGTGTCGGAGACCTCACAGATCAGCGTGCGGTCGTACAGCAGCCGCACCCTGATCGGTTCGGTGGCGTAGCGGATGGCATTGGTCACCAGCTCGCTGAGCACCAGTTCGGTGACGAAGGCGGCCTCGTCAAGACCCCACTCGGCGAGCTGTCGGGTGGCCTCGGCGCGAACCCGGGCCACGGCCTCCGGAGCCGAAGCCACCGCCCACTCGGCGATCCGATCGGGCTCCAGCACGCGGGTGCGGGCGACGAGGAGGGCGATGTCATCGGTCTGGCGGGCGGGCAGCAGGGCGTCGAGCACGGCCTCGCAGATCTCCTGGGGCGACCGGCCGGGGCGGGTCAGGACGCTCGCGAGCACGTCCAGGCCGACACCGATGTCGCGGGTGCGGTCCTCGATGAGGCCGTCGGTGTAGAGGATCAGGCTGCTGTCCGACGACAGTCGCACCTCCACGGCCTCGAAGGGCATCCCGCCCAGACCGAGCGGCGGACCGGCGGGGAGAGCGAGGAGCTCCGCCGTCCCGCCCGGGTGAACGACGGCGGGCGGGGGATGGCCCGCCCGGGCCATCGCACAGATGGCGGTGCTGGGATCGTAGATCGCGTAGAGGCAGGTGGCACCGGTGATCGCGGGCTCACCCCCGGCCGCGGCCGCCTCCTGGTCCATGTGGGCGACCAGTTCGTCCAGGTGCCCCAGGAGCTCGTCCGGCGGCAGATCGAGGGTGGAGAAGTTCTGGACGGCTGTGCGCAGGCGGCCCATGGTGGCGGCCGCGTGCACACCGTGGCCGACCACGTCGCCGACGACGAGCGCGACCCGGGCACCCGGCAACGGGATGACGTCGAACCAGTCGCCGCCGACCCCTGCCTGGGCGGGCAGGTAGCGGTAGGCGACGTCGAGGGCGCTCTGCTCGGGCAACGCGCGCGGCAACAGGCTGTGCTGCAGGGTGACGGCCATGGTGTGCTCGCGGGTGAAGCGGCGGGCGTTGTCGATGGACACGGCGGCCCGGGCGGCCAGCTCTTCGGCCAGGGACAGCTCGTCGTCCTCGAACGGGCCCCTGTCCCGGCCGCGCCAGAAGCAGGCGATGCCCATCACCACACCCCGCGCCGTCAGCGGAACGGCGATCAGCGACGCCAGGCCGAAGTCCAGCACCGCCTGCGTCCGCTCGACGTCCTGCATACGCCACCCGGCGTCGGTCGCCAGCTCGGGGACCAGCGCGGATCGCCCGCTGAGGAAGCCCTCCGCCTGCGGGGTACTCCCAGCCCACCGGACCAGCCGGCCCCGGGGGTACAACGGCGAATCGTCCCGAATGCCCGCGAGCGCCACCCGTCGCAGCTCCACCATGGCACCGGCCGCCGGGGTCTGCGGCTCCTCGCCGAGCAGGACCTCTTCGGCGAGGTCGACAGTGGCGTAGTCGCAGAATCCCCGGGAGGCCATTTTGGCGAGTTCCTCGGCGGTGTGCCGGACGTCCAGGGTGGTGCCGATGGCCATGCTCGCGTCGTACAGCAACCTGAGCCGACCGCGGGCGACCTCGGCCTTCCCCGCCAGGGCGCGAAGCTCGGTGGAGTCTCGCAGGGTGGTGACGCTGCCGGGAGGTCCTCCCCCGCTGTCAGTGGGGCGGTTGTTGACGGCCAGCAGACGGTCGCCCACGGGGAGCACCTCGTCGGTGACCGCGCTGTCGGACAGCAACAGTTCGGTGGTACGGGGGTCGAGGCCGAGGTCGGTGACAGCACGCCCCTCCGCGTCGGGGGGCAGATCCAGGAGCCGGCGCGCTTCGTCGTTGGCCAGCAGGACCCGGCCGTCGCCGCTGACGATGGCCACGCCCTCGCGCACCGCGTGCAGCACCGCGTCGTGGTGCTCGTACATCCTGGTCATCTCCTCCGGCCCCAGGCCATGGGTCTGCCGCAGGAGACGTCTACCCACCAGCGCCGTTCCGGCCGTGGCCAGGCCCAGCGCGATGACGCCGGCGCCCAGGACGACCGGCAGCTGGCGGTCGATCGCGCTGCTGACGTTGGCGACCTTCATCCCGGCGGACACGATGCCCACGACCCCGCCTTTGGCGTCCTCCACCGGGACCACCACCTGGTACTCCAGGCCGAGCGGGCCGTGCACCTGCTCGACGGTGATCTGGCCCTGCAGCGACGGCCCGATGGTGCCGACGAACTTCTTGCCGATCTGCTCCGGTTCGGGGTGGGTGTAGCGGATGCCGTTACGGTCGGTCACCACGATGAAGTCGACCTTGGCTTCCTTACGGGCTGCTTCGGTCAGCGGCTGCAGCACCTTGCTGGGATCGGGGCCCTGCATCGTCGCCACCAGACCGGGGCTGTGGGCGAACGCCTCGGCCGCGGCGAGCGAACGGTCGCGCGCTGCCGCGAACCGGTCGCTGCGGGACTCGATCAGAAGCGCGACGACCGCCGCCACCACGAGCAGCAGCGCGATCGAAACCTGCAGGAGGAACATCTGACCGGCGACGCTGCGGATGCTCAGCACCGACCGCAGACGCCGCACCGAAGGATCCCCCGGGACCGGGCGTGGATGCTGCCGCCCATGACGACTACTCGCTCGGCCCGGAGCCCGGGGGGCGGGGCCCGTGTCTCTCGCCATATCCCCATGATCCCGCCCCGGCACGAACGGGACACCGCAGACCGCGCATTCGCCCGAGCGCGCCCGGGTCCGCCGCGCCCCCCGACCGCGGAGTCGCTCCGTCCCCCGCCCCGGTTCACCGGGGGACGGAGCGGATCAGCAGCAGCGCGACGTCGTCGGTGCGTTGCTCTCCGTGCCCGGCTCGATCGACGAGCGCGTCGGCCAGCTGGTCGAGCGGTTCGCCGCCGTGGCGGGCCAGCGTGGCGATGAGGTCGGCCAGCGCCTGGTCGAGGTCCACACCGGGAGTGTCGATGAGGCCGTCGGTGTACAGGACCAGAGTGGTGCCGATCGGCAGGTCGACGCGGATCTGCGGGTACTCGGCGGCGGGGTCGACGTTCAGCACCATGCCGGTGCGCGGTTCCAGTGCGTCCGCCCGACCGTCCGGGCCGTACCGCAGGGGCACGGGGTGGCCGGCGTCGGCCAGCCAGGCCTCGCGGCGGGCGAGGTCGACGCGAAGGTAGGCGCAGGTGGCCAGCAAGGCCGTGTCCAGGTCGGCCATCAGGCGGTTGGTGCGGGAGAGCACCGTGCTCGGATCGGCATCGGCGGTGGCGAAGGCACGGACGGCGGTACGGACCTGGCCCATCAGCGCGGCGGCGTTGACGTTGTGGCCCTGGACGTCGCCGATCACGACGGCCACGGTGTCGGGCGCGACCCGGATGAGGTCGTAGAAATCGCCTCCGACGTCCATTCCCTCGGTGCACGGCAGGTAGCGGGCGCTGACCTCCAGGCTCGGGACCACGGGCAGCGCACGGGGCAGCAGGCTCTCCTGGAGGCCGTGGGCGAGGACGTACTTGGTGTCGTACAGCCGGGCACGGTCCAGGGCCTGGGCGATCAGTCCGCCGAGTGAGGTGAGGACGGCGCGTTCCTCCAGGTCGAAGTGGTGCGGCTCGGCGAACGCCAGCACGCAGGTGCCGATCAGCCTGCGCGAGGTCACCAGTGGCAGATAGGCCCAGGCGGCCATTCCGTCCTGCGTCTCGTGGCGGTCCGGGTAGACCCGCTCCAACTCCGCACGGGTCTCGAAGAACACCGGCACGGGATTGGTGGACGCCTGGACACCGGGCGTGGGCTCGGTCAGCGGGGTGCTGTCGAACTGGTCGACCAAGCCGGGCGGGTAGCCGCGATGGCCCGCGATGCGCAGTCGGCCGCCTTCGGGTATGAGCACCGCCACGGCCTGGCCGCCGAAAGCCGGCACGATCTGCTCGGAGACCATGCTCACCACGTCCTGCACGCTGACGGCCTCGGTCAGCGCGCTGGCGAGGTGGAGGAGGTGGTACAGCGCTCCGGGCCGCGTGTGCACCTCCCGCTGAGCCGGCGTTCCGGTGGGTCGGTCGCGGCGGGCGATGTCGGCCGGGACGATCCGCGCGGTGAGCCCGGACGGGTCCGGGAACAGCTCGAACGACAACCACCGGTCCGGTGGTCGCAACGCGACGAAGGAGGAGGACTGCCCGCTCATCATCGCGGACCGGTAGTGGTACTCGTACACCGGATCCCGCAGCCACGGCAGGACCGCCCACGGCCGCGCGCCCAGTAGCAGCTCGACCGGCACGCCCAGCAACTCGGCGGCGGCCGGCGTGACCGCGGCCAGCCTGCCGTCCAGATCGATGTCGCACAGGCCCTCCGGAAGCCGTGCCGCCATCGTCGGGAGGGGTGCGGCGGAGCCGCTCTCCGCCACCGCGGGACGCGGGCCGGCCCGGACCGGTCGGCCTGCCCGGGCCGCGTCCGCCAGCACCTCGACCAGGCGCGCGGCGAACGCGTCGAACCGGTCCCGTTCACCGGGCGACATCTCGGGGGGATGCGCGGCGGGCCAGAGCACGAAGACGGCCCCGTACTCGGTCCGCCGCGTGACGAGCGGAGCAGCCGCGAGGCAGAACGCGTACGGCATGGCGACCGCGACCCTCGGGTACCTGCGCGCCATGTCCTCCATGCCGCCCACCCATACGACCCGGCCGCTGCGCAGCGCCTCGGCCACCGGTACCGGTGCGGCGATGCCGATGCGCTGCCACGGCCTGGTGAACTGCCGGCCGGCCCCCAGTGTCACGGCCAGTTCGAGCACCTGCCGGTCCTCCGACAGCAGGTAGAGCCCGCCGATGTGCGCGTCGAGCCGGGCCGGCGCCGATCGCAGGATCCGCGCCGCCTCGTCGAGGCCGCGCCCGGCCGGAGCCTCGGCGGCCTCGTGTCCGGGCCTCGGCGACCGATGCCACGGCACGCCCATCACGAGCACCCCATTCGAGCCGACCAGTGAACCCGTAGGCCTCCTCCCATAGTGGCTCGGCCCGTACCGTACGTCCCGCCGTTCCCGCCGGGGTCCGGCGTGCCCGCCGGAGGGGCCGACCACTGCGTTCAAGCGGCGCCGGCCGGGAAGAGCCGGCTCAGCAGGCGCGAACTCATCCCGGAGCACCACCATGACCGCCGCCCTCTTCGTCGTCACCGGCGCCACGCGCTGGACTCTCGCCGACGACACCACCCACCCGACCAGCTACCGGGCCAAGGAGTTGGCCGAGCCGCACCGCGTCTTCCGCGAGGATCAGCGTCGTTGGCCGGCCATGGCGGCGGACGGCCGCTCATCGGGCGCCCGCCCCGGGTTCCCCGGCTGCCGCGCGCAGCCACCGCTGGTACACCGGGCTGCGCTCGGCCGCGACCCGGTGGGCCGCGCGGACGTGCTCGACCAGCGCCGCCTCCAGGGCGGCCAGTGGACCCGCCTGGTGCCAGGCGATCAGGTGCCGGTACCAGAGCGGGTTGCCGGTGATGGGCCGCACGGTGATGCCGGGCAGTTCCTCGAAGGTGGCCTGGCACAGGCTCACCGCGCAGCCGCTGCGGACCAGCTCCATCAACAGCCGCCCCTCCGCCTCGTGCACGGTGCGCATCCGGTGACCGGTCGCGTGGAAGGTGGTGGACCAGTACTCGCGGATCCGGTCGTCGTCCGGCCGGGGCGACACCCAGTCCTCGTCGGCGAGTTCGTCCAGTCCGACCTCCGGCCGTCCGGCGAGGCGGTGGCCCGCCGGCAGGGCGACGAAGACGGGCTCGGTGACCACCGGCCGCAGGACGACGCCCGGCCGCGCGGCCAGCTCGTAGCCGGGGCAGTCGCCGACCACGACGGCTTCGAGACGGCCGGCCGAGACGTCCTCGATCAGGGGGACGGACGAGCCCTGGGCGCGGGAGACGATCCGCGCCTCGGGGAGGTGGGCACGCAGGGCGTCGATCAGCCCGCCGATCAGCGGGGCGTTGACCGAACCGAGCCGCAGGCGCGGGACCGGGCTGCTGGAACGGGCGGCCAGGGCGGAGGCACTCAGCAGCTCGTCGACGGTGGGCAGGACGGCGCGGGCGCGGGTGAGCACGGCCTCGCCGAAGGCGGTCGGTACGGCGCCGGTGCGCCCGCGCTCGAACAACGGGCCGCCCAGCATGGCCTCGATCCGGCGCAGTTGGGCGCTGAGCCCGGGCTGGCTGAGCCGTAGCGAGGCGGCGGCGCGGGTGAGGCTGCCGGCTTCGGCGATCGTGCAGATCATCCGGAGGTGCCGTATCTCTAGCTCCATAACCGGATGTTATGAACAGGTGGGAGCTCCCGGAAGGGATCGCGGAGGCCCAATCTTGTCCCACATGTGAAATGTCATATCACACCAGAGGGGGACGAATGAGGCCACGAAGAGCCGCAGGCGCCCTGGCGGCGGCCCTCGGGCTGCTGTCCGCGGCGGCCTGTACCGGATCGACCGGGGCCGGCGCCGGAGCCCCCGGGAACGCCGTTCCCGTGAAGGGCGGCACCCTGCACGTCCTGTCCACCATCGACCTGGAACACCTGGACCCGGCCCGCGCGTACGTCACCTCCACCCAGGACGTCGGCCGGCTGATCTACCGGACGCTCACCACCTTCGCCCCGGCGCCCGGCCAGGCCGGTGGAAAGATCGTGCCGGACCTCGCCACCGACACCGGCCGTCCCACCGACGGCGCCCGGACCTGGACCTTCACCCTCCGGGACGGCGCGCGCTTCGAGGACGGCCGGCCCGTCACCAGCAAGGACGTCAAGTACGGCGTCGAGCGCACCTTCGCCGCCGAACTGCCCGAGGGCCCGCCGTACGCCCGGCTCTGGCTGACGGGCGGCGACACGTACAAGGGCCCCTACCAGGACAAGACCGGCCTCGCGTCGATCGAGACCCCGGACGAGCGGACCGTCGTCTTCCACCTCAACCGGCCGGTCGCCGACTTCGGCTCGGCCGTGTCACTGCCGATGTTCGCCCCCGTGCCGCAGGACAAGGACACCGGCGTGGGCTACGACAACCGCCCGTTCTCGTCCGGCCCCTACCGGATCGACACCTTCGAGCCCAAGAAGCAGCTCACCCTGGTGCGCAACCCCTCCTGGGATCCGGCCACCGACACCGTCCGCAAGGGCCTGCCCGACAAGGTCGTGATCGACCTCAACCTCGACCCGGCCGTGGTCGACCAGCGGCTGATCGCCGGCCAGGGCGAGGACGCGAACGCCGTGGCGATGGAGCCCATCGGCCCGGCCTCGGTCGGACGGGTGCTGGGCGACCCCCGGCTGAAGCAGCGCCTGGTCACCGGCGAGTCCATCAACACCCGCTTCCTCGGCATCAACACCAGACACAAGCCGCTGGACGACGTCCGGGTGCGCCAGGCGATCGCCTACGCGCTCGACAAGGACGCGCTGCGCACCACCCGCGGCGGCCCCATCGCGGGCGACCTCGCCACCACCCTGCTGCCGCCCGCCCTGCCCGGCGCCGCCCCCGAGGACCCGTATCCGAGCCAGGACGGCAAGGGCGACCCGGCCAAGGCCAAGGCCCTGCTCGCCGAGGCCGGGCACGCGTCCGGCCTGGAACTCACCCTCGACACCCCGGCCACCGCCGGCGGCAAGGCGCAGGGCGAGGCGGTGCAGGCCTCACTCGCCCGGGCCGGCATCACCGTGCGGATCAACGAGATCAGCTCCTCGGCGTTCTACAGCACCATCGGCAGCCCCGCCCGCGAACACGACCTGCTGATCGACGGCTGGACACCGGACTGGCCGGGCGCCTCCACCTACCTGCCGATCTTGTTCGACGGCAGGCTGATCACCGCCGAGGGCAACAACAACCGCACCCAGTACGACTCCCCCGAGGTCGACGCCCGGCTCGACGAGATCGCCGCCTCCGGCGACCCGACCACCGCGCAGGCGGCGTACGGCGAGCTCGCCAAGCGGATCATGCGGGACGCCCCCGTCGTCCCGTTCCTCTGGGACCGGGCCGCCGTCCTGGTCGGGCCGAACGTGGCCGGCGCGTACGGGCACACCGCCTTCGTCGGCCGACTCGACCTCGTCTCGTTGGGACTGCGCAGGTGAGCGCCCACGTCGCCGGGCGCACGCACACGGGTTCCCGCACCGCCGGGACCGCGCAGACGACCGTCCTGCGCAGGCTCCTGTCCCAGCGCGCGACAGCGCTCGCGCTGGCCTCAGTCGCTCTGCTGGTCCTGGTCGCGCTGGCCGCCCCGCTGATCACCTGGCTGACCGGCAGCTCCCCGACCGCCTTCCACGGCGAAGCCGTCGACCCGGCGCTCGGCGGACTGCCTCGCGGTACGGCGGGCGGCATCAGCGCCGCGCACTGGCTGGGCGTCGAACCGGTCAACGGCCGGGACGTGCTCGCCCGGGCCGTGTACGGCGCGCGCGTCTCACTGCTGATCGCCGTACTGGCCACCGCCGTCTCCACGCTCCTCGGCACCGCGCTCGGCCTGCTCGCCGGATTCCTCGGCGGCTGGGCCGACACGCTGATCGGCCGGCTGATGGACCTGCTGATGTCCTTCCCCAGCCTCATCTTCATGATCGCCCTGATCTCGGCCGCACCAGGGGCGGACCGCCGGCTGCTGCTGATCGCGGTCCTCGGCCTCTTCGGCTGGCCGTACATCGGGCGGATCGTGCGCGGGCAGGCGATGGTGCTGGCCCGCGGAGAGTTCGTGGCGGCGGCCCGGGTGCTCGGCGCGTCCCGACGGACGCTGCTGCTGCGTGAGGTCCTGCCCAACCTGACCGGGCCGGTGCTGGTCGTGGCGACGATGTCGATCCCGGCCTGCATCGCCACCGAGGCCGGGCTGTCCTTCCTCGGCGTGGGCGTGCAACCGCCCACGCCCTCCTGGGGGCAGATGATCGCGTCCGCCGTGCCCTGGTACGCCTCCGACCCCGCCTACTTCCTCATCCCCGGCGTCCTCCTGTTCGTCACGGTGCTCGCCTTCAACGTGCTCGGCGACGCCGTGCGAGACGCGCTCGACCCCCGGAGCAAGCCACGATGATCCTCTACCTGCTGCGAAGACTGGCCATCACCGCGGCCATCCTGGTGGTGATCTGCGCCGCCACCTTCGCGATCTTCTACCTGATGCCCGCCGACCCGGCCCAGGGCGCCTGCGGCAAGGCCTGCAGTCCCGAACGGCTCGCCACGATCCGAGCCACCCTCGGGCTGGACCGCTCCCCGTTCACCCAGTTCGGGGACTACCTCGGCGGCATCCTCTCCGGGCGCACCTACGGCAGCGGGGCGACGGCCGTCCAGTGCCCCTTCCCCTGCCTGGGTTTCAGCTTCCAGACGAACCAGCCGGTCTGGGAGATGCTCACCAGCAGGCTGCCGGTCAGCATCTCCATCGCCGTCGGCGCGGCGGTGCTGTGGCTGGTCGTCGGCGTGACGGCGGGCGTGGTGTCGGCGCTGCGGCGCGGCAGTCTGTGGGACCGCGCCGCCATGACGGCCGCCCTCGGCGGGGTCTCGCTGCCGATCTACTTCACCGCTCTGGTGCTCCAGTACCTCCTGGTGGTCCAGCTGAACGTGCTGCCCTACCCGACCGCCGTCCCCCTCACCGAGGACCCGATCGGCTGGGCGCAGTCCATGGTCATGCCCTGGATCACCCTGGCCATGCTCTACGCCGGGGTGTACGCCCGGGTCACCCGCAGCGAGATGCTGGAGAGCCTCGGCCGCAACTACGTCCGCACGGCGCGCGCCAAGGGGCTGTCCGAGGTCACCGTGGTCCGCAGACACGCGCTGCGACCCGCACTGATGCCGATCGTGACCATCTTCGGCATGGACCTCGGCGCACTGCTGGGCGGCGCGCTGATCACCGAATCGGTCTTCGGCCTGCCCGGCGTCGGCAAGCTGGCCGCCGACGCGATCGCGAGCGCGGACCAGCCGGTGATCCTCGGCGTGACGCTGTTCGCCGCCTCCTTCGTCGTGCTCGCCAACCTGGCGGTGGACCTCGGTTACGCCGCACTGGACCCGAGGGTGAGGGCCGTCGGATGACCTTGCTGACCGTACGGGACCTCACGGTCGACTTCGCGTCAGGCGTCCGGGCGGTGGCCGGGCTCGACCTCGACCTCGCGGCCGGACAGGTCCTGGGCGTGGTCGGGGAGTCCGGCAGCGGCAAGTCCGCCACCAGCCTCGCCGTCCTCGGGCTGCTGCCCCGCGATGCCCGCACCAGCGGCGAAATCCACTTCGACGGAAGCGAGTTGACTCGGATCAACCAGCGCGCCCTGCGCCGCCTGCGCGGCAACCGGATCGCCATGGTCTTCCAGGACCCGCTCTCCTGCCTCAATCCGTACTACCCGGTGGCCTTCCAGATCGCCGAGGCCTACCGCGCTCACCACCGGGCCGGCCGGAAGGCGGCCCACCGGGTCGCCGTCCGGATGCTGGAACGGGTCGGCATCCCCGAGGCCGAACGACGCGCCCGCTCCTACCCGCACGAGTTCTCCGGCGGGATGCGGCAACGGGTGATGATCGCCATGGCACTGTGCCTGGAGCCGGACCTGCTCATCGCGGACGAGCCGACCACCGCACTCGACGTCACCGTCCAGGCCCAGATCCTCGATCTGCTGCGCGAGCTGCGGCGGGAGACCGGTACCGCGATCATGCTGATCACCCACGACATGGGTGTGGTCGCCGGACTCGCCGACCAGGTCGTCGTGATGCGCGACGGCCGTGCGGTCGAGCGCGGCGCCGTCCGCGACGTCTTCCACCGCCCGCAACAGCCGTACACCCGCGGCCTGCTCGCCTGCGTCCCCCGCATCGAGGGGCCGCTGCCGCACCGGCTGCCCACCCTGGAACTGCCCGCCCAGGAGGTGGCAGGATGACCGACGCCTTGCGCGAAACCCCGTTGCTCGAAACCCCGTCGCTCGAAACCCCGTTGCTCGAAACCCGGGACCTGGTCAAGCGTTTCCCGGTCCGCCACGGCCTCACCCGGCGCCTCGCCGGACACGTCACCGCCGTCGACGGCGTCTCGTTGCACGTGGCGGCGGGCGAGACCCTCGGCCTGGTCGGCGAATCCGGCTGCGGCAAGTCCACCCTGGCCCGCCTGCTCACCCGGCTGGAACCACCGACCTCCGGCAGCATTCGGTTCGCCGGCCAGGACATCGCCGAACTGGACGAACACGGCCTGCGCCCCGTCCGCCGCGAGCTCCAGATGGTCTTCCAGGATCCCTTCTCCTCACTCAACCCCCGCCAGACCGTGCGCCGGATCCTCACCTCGCCCTTCGCCTACCAGGGGTTGAAGCCCGACGAGCCGGTGGAGCGACTCCTGGAGCGGGTCGGCCTCGGCCCCGAGCACGCCGACCGCCACCCGCACGAGTTCTCCGGCGGCCAGGCCCAACGCATCGGCATCGCCAGGGCGTTGGCCCTGCGGCCGAAGCTGGTGGTGTGCGACGAGCCGGTCTCCGCCCTCGACGTCTCGGTGCAGGCCCAGATCCTCAACCTGCTCAAGGACCTCCAGGACGAGTACGGCCTCGCCTACCTGTTCATCGCCCACGACCTCGGCGCCGTCCGGCAGATCAGCACCCGGATCGCCGTCATGTACCTCGGTGCCGTCGTTGAGACCGCCGACCGCGACGCCCTCTTCGGCACCCCCGCCCACCCGTACACCCGCGCCCTGCTCTCCGCCGTACCGCTGCCCGACCCGGACGCCGAACACGACCGCGAGAGGATCGTGCTCCACGGCGACCCGCCCAGCCCCCTCGACCCGCCCAGCGGCTGCCGCTTCCGCACCCGCTGCCCCAGGGCGGCCGACCTCTGCGCCGTTGAGCGCCCCACCCTGCGGGTGATCGCACCTGGCCACCAAGTCGCCTGTCACTTCGCCGAGCGGAGCGAGGGGAACATTCAACACAGCTCGGAGTTGCCACAGTGATCCTGACCACCCACCGCCTACCCGGACTTGCGGTGACCGACCACGTCTTCACCGTCCCGCTCGACCACGCCGAAGCCGCCGGCGCGACCATCGACATCTTCGCCCGGGAGGTCGCCGACCCGGCCCGCGGCGACGAACAACTGCCGTGGCTGCTCTATCTCCAGGGCGGCCCGGGCGGCAAGTCACCCCGCCCGCTGAACACCGGCGGCTGGCTCGACCGCGCCCTGAAGACCCACCGGGTCCTGCTGCTCGACCAGCGCGGCACCGGCCGTTCCACCCCCATCACCGCCCGCTCCGCAGCCGGGTTCGGCTCGCCCCGGCGGCTGGCCGATCACCTCGCACTGCACCGGGCCGACTCGATCGTCGCCGACGCGGAACTGATTCGCCGTCAACTCTGCGGCGATGAGCCGTGGGAGACGCTCGGCCAAAGCTACGGCGGCTTCGTCACCCTCAGCTACCTGTCCTTCGCGCCCGAGGGCCTGCGCGCCTGCTACATCACCGGCGGTCTGCCCGGACTCGACGCCACCGCCGACGACGTGTACGCCGCCACCTACCCCCGGGTGCGGGACAAGGTGCTCGCCCACTACCTCCGCCACCCCGATGACCCGCACACGCTCCGACGGCTCGCCAACCGCCTCGACCACCGCGCGGTCCGCCTGCCCGACGGCGACCGGCTCACCGTACGGCGGCTGCGCACCCTCGGCCTGATGCTCGGCATGGGCGACGGCTCCGCCCGCCTGCACTGGCTGCTCGACGAGTCCCTCGACCCCGCCGGCGAGCCCACCACCGCCTTCCTCCAGCAGGTCATGCAGCTGACCGCCTTCACCGACAACCCGCTCTTCGCCGTCCTCCAGGAGTCCATCTACGGCCGCCCGGGCGCCTGGACGGGCTGGGCCGCCCAGCGCGCCCTGGCCGCCCACCCCGCCTTCGCCGAGGACGCCGACCCACTGCTGCTCACCGGCGAGATGATCTACCCCTGGATGTTCCGCGAGATCAGCGGCCTGCGCCCGTTCGCCGAAGCCGCCGACCTGCTCGCCGCACGGACCGACTGGCCCGCGCTGTACGACCCGGCCCGACTCGCCGCCAACCGGGTACCGGTGGCCGCCGCCGTCTACCACGACGACATGTACGTCGACGCCGGCCTGTCCCTGCGCACCGCCCGCTCCGTCCGCGGTCTGCGCGCCTGGGTCACCAACGAGTGGGAGCACGACGGCGTGACCGCCTCGAACGGACGCGTCCTCGCCCGTCTCATGGACCTGGCCTCAGACCGGGCGTGACCACACATCCGAAGGAGAAACGTGAAACCTCGCCCGCTCGTCGGCGCCCTGGCGCTGGCGCTGGCCCTCCCCCTGATCGCCGCCACCCCGACCGCCGCGTCCCCCGCCCCCTCCGCCGCGGCGTGCGCCCTGCCCGGCCGCACCGGCTGGACGGACGAGGGCCACGACACCGACCGCACGCAGTTCCTCCGACCACTCGGCACCAAGCACGTGCTGATGCTCTTCGTCGACTTCCCCGACGCCCCCGCCGCCGGCGACCCGGGCGACTACTACGACCGGCTCGCCCCCGCCGCAGACTGGATGCGGCAGGACTCGTACGGCCGGACCCGCCTGGACATCACCCCGCTCGGCCGGTGGCTCCACATGCCGCAGGACTCCACCTCCTACGGCTTCCAGCGCGGCATCAGCTTCGAGCAGCACGAGGCGTACGTGCGCCAGGCCGTCGAGGCCGCCGGGCCGGACGTGGACTTCTCCCGGTACGACCTGCTCTACATCGTCCCGACGAAGTCCGCCTCCGCCATCGGGTTCTCGCCCACCTACCTCTACGACCCCGCCGCCACCGGCATCGTGGCGGGCGGCACGCGGATCAAGTGGGCGGTCACCTTCGGCCAGGACATGTACCGCTGGGGCCCGAAGGTCGCCGACCACGAGACCTCGCACACCTTCGGCCTGCCCGACCTGTACGCCTTCCAGGGCGCCGACACCCACCGCTACGTCGGCGGCTGGGACCTGATGGGCCTCATCTCCGGCCCGTCTCCGCAGCATCTGGGCTGGGAGCGCTGGAAGTTCGGCTGGATCGACGACCACCAGGTCGCCTGCCTGGCGGCCGCCGGCAGCCGCACGGTCCGCCTGCACGCGATCGAACGCCCCGGCGGCACCAAGATCGCGGTGATCCGCACCGGCGAGACCACCGCGTACGTCGCCGAGTCCCGCCGCGCCATCGGCGGCGACGAGTCCGCGTGCTCCACCGGCGTCCTGGTCTACCGGATCGACACCGCCGCCCCGACCGGCCAGGGCCCGGTCCAGGTCGTCAACGGCAACCCCACCGCTGTGCCGCCCACCGACTGCACCCCGCTCGACATGGCCGCCCTGCATCCCGGACAGAACTTCACCGACCCCGCAACCGGGGTCCGGATCGACGTCCTCCGCGGCACGCCGGGCTCCGACACCATCACCGTCACCAAGTCGAGTTGACGGTCGACCAGACCGCGCCGTGAACAACTCCGGCGGCCCCACCCCCGGGCCACGGCGCACCCCAGCCCGGCCAGGGACGCCTGGCCCTGGCCGGGCTCTCTCCCCCACTCCCCACAGGAGGCACGCCCGTGCGATCTCCGAAAGCCCCCGTCCTGCTGGCCCTCCTGGGCACCCTCGTCCTGCTCCTCACCCTCACCCCGGACGCCAGAGCGGCGGCCGGCTCCCCGGCATCGGCCTGTGCCCTGTCCGGCACCACCGGCTGGACCGACGAGGGCCACGACACCGACCGCGGCCGCTTCCAACAACCGCTCGGCACCAAGCGCGTGCTCACCCTCTTCGTCGACTTCCCCGACGCCCCGGCCGACGGCCCCACCTCCACCTACAGCGCCCAACTCGCCCCCGCGGCCGACTGGATGTGGCAGGCCTCCTACGGTCGCACCTGGCTTGCCGTCACCCCGCTGGACCGCTGGCTGCGCATGCCGCAAGCCTCCACCACGTACGGCTTCCAGCGCGGCATCAGCTTCGAGCAGCACGAGGCCTACGTCCGCGACGCCGTCGCGGCCGCCGCGCCCTACGCCGACTTCTCCCAGTACGACCTGATCTACGTCGTCCCGCCCCGGACCGCATCCGCCATCAGCTTCACGCCGACCTACGTGTACGACCCCACCACGAGCGGCGTCACCGCGAACGGCACCCGGATCAAGTGGGCCGTCACGTTCGGCCAGGACATGTGGTACTGGGGCCCGAGGATCGCCGACCACGAGACGGGCCACACCTTCGGCCTGCCCGACCTGTACGCCTTCACCGGAGCCGACCAGCACCGGTACGTCGGCGGCTGGGACCTGATGGGCAGGATCGGCGGGCCGGCCCCGCAGTACACCGGCTGGGAGTCCTGGAAGCTGGGCTGGATCGACGACGACCAGGTCGCCTGCCTGCCCTCCCCCGGCTGGACCACCGTCCAGCTGAACGCGGTCGAGTACATCGGCGGCACCAAGATCGCGGTGATCCGCACCGGCGACACCACCGCCTACGTCGCCGAGTCCCGCCGCGCGGCGTACACCGACCGGAGCCCCTGCTCCACCGGCGTGCTGATCTACCGCGTCGACACCTCCGTCCAAACGGGCTACGGCCCGGTCCAGGTGGTCAACGGCAACCCCGCCGACACCCCGCCGACCGGCTGCACTCCGCTCGACATGGCCGCCCACCGGCCCGGCCAGAGCTTCACCGACTGGTCGGCCCGGGTCCAGATCTCCGTGCGCAGCGGCGGCCCGTACGGCGACACGGTGCAGATCAGCCGCTGGTGACCGGCGTCCGGAGCCTGCGGGCCCTCGGCCCGTCGAACAGGCTGCCACTACAGCGAGGCTGTAACCGCGAGTCATCGACTCTCTTCAAGTCCCTTACCAAGCAACAGAGTTGGGCAGCCTCGGTCAACCCGCCCACCTCGCAAACCGCTCCCGGTGCGCGGCGATCAGGTCCCGGTACCAGGCGTACGAGGCCCTCGGCGTACGGCGCTGCGTCTCGAAGTCCACATGGACGAGACCGAATTTCTGACTGAACCCCTCCGCCCACTCCAGGTTGTCAAGTAGTGACCATGTGTAGTAGCCGCGGACGTCGATGCCCTCGGCGACGGCTTGGGCGAGGGCGTCGAGGTGGGTGGCGAGGAAGTCGATGCGGGGCTGATCGGGGTCGGTGGACTCCTCGACGGAGCAGCCGTTTTCCGTGATGGTGATGGGCGGGAGGGCCTTGCCGTACACGTCCCGCAGGTGGAGCAGGAGCTGGCGGAGGGCATCGGGGACGACGGGCCAGCCGAAGGCGGTGTGGGGGACGTCGGGAATGTCGACCAGGTCGAAGGGGAGGCCCGGTTCGGTGGGGGCGGCGACGCGGGTGGGGTTGTAATAGTTGAGGCCGAGGCCGTCGAGGCCAGGGGTCTGGATGAGCTCGGCGTCGCCGGGCCGGACAGCGCCGTAGATGTCGCCGGGGACGCCGAGCGCGGAGAGGTCGGGGTAGCGGCCAAGCAGAACCGGGTCGGTGAACAGTCGGTTGTGCAGGGCGTCGTAGGCCGCGGCGGCGGCCGCGTCCTCGGCCGAGTCGGAGGCCGGCCAGACGGGGGTGAGGTTGTTGGAGAGCATCACCTCCAGGCCGCGCTCGTGGAGGGTGGACGCCGCCAGGCCGTGGCCGAGGAGCTGATGGTGGGCGGCCGGGAGGGCCTCGACCATGAGGGCGCGGCCGGGGGCGTGGACGCCCGTCGCGTAGCCGAACACCATATGCACGAACGGCTCGTTGAGGGTGATCCAGGCGGGAACGCGGTCGCCGAGGCGGTCGGCGACGATCGTGGCGTACTCGGCGAAACGGTACGCGGTGTCGCGGTTGAGCCAGCCGCCGCGGTCCTCCAGGGCCTGCGGGAGGTCCCAGTGGAAGAGGGTGGGCAGCGGCGCGATGCCCGCCTCCAGCAGGGCATCCACCAGCCGGTCGTAGAAGGCGAGTCCGGCGGGGCTGACGGCGCCGGAGCCGGTGGGCAGGACGCGGGGCCAGGCGATGGAGAAGCGGTAGCCGTCCAGCCCGAGGCCCTTCATCAGGGCGATGTCCTCGGGGTACCGGTGGTAGTGGTCGCAGGCGACCGCGCCGGTGTGCCCGTCGCGGATAGCCCCGGGGCGCGCGGTGAAGGTGTCCCACACGGACGGCCCGCGACCGTCCTCGGCCACCGCCCCCTCGATCTGGTAAGCAGCGGTGGCGGCACCCCAACGAAAGTCCGCAGGCAGGTCGTAGCGGTCCGGCATGGCAGCCTCCCGACGAAAACATGAGGAGCACTCATATTACTGACGTCGCACCGAAACACCAGAGAAGTCCCGCCACCCCCCGGAGATCGCACAGCCGATGACCCCACATCCACTTGACCCCCTCGTGCCGGGCCGCTCGGCGGTGAAGTCGCGGCCGACCAGGTCCGGAGCCGGGGCGGCCTTGGAGTCCTGCTTCGTCAGGTGGCGGCGCTTGCGGCGACGCTGCCCCAGGTACGGCGCGCCTTGATCGGCCTGCGCGAGTACTACCCGTGCACCCCTGACGCACCCGAGGCCTTCGGCCTGCGGGGGTACGCGGACGCACTGCCCCGACGAAGCGGAGCTGAAGGCGAGCGGTGCTCTGCCCATGGGCGCAGGCCAGCGCCACAGCCGGGGCCCACGCCTCGGCCATCGCGGGGCTTGATCACCAAGAAGTACGAAACGACGCTCTGCCCCTTGGCCGACCCAACGGCCGCCCACGCGAAACGCTCGACCGGGAAACCCCGGCCGAGCGCCTGCGCAAACTGCTCGCGGCCTGATCAAGCCGACCACGTGTTGCAACGACCCCTGGAAATCACCACCACGAGGAAGCGGCCTCCACCGCTCCCGTTGTCAGGTCATTTCGTGGCCGCCGAGGTGGTAGATCTCGATCGTCACTCGCGCGCCTTGCGGGTCCAGGAACTGCTCGGCCAGGGCGTCGTTCAACTTGTTGAGGGCCCAGGCGTCCTGGGCCTTCTTGGCCAGCTGCTTCAAGCCGAGGCCGGCTCCGGTCGGCCGCAGCAGTCGGTTGTGGCTCACCCACGACGCCGTCGTGGTGCGGAGAAAACGCGCGGTCTTCTCCTTGTCGGGGTTTCCCGCCTGCGCGAAGTCCAGGTAGCGGTGCGGCGGCAGCCCCTCGCGGCTCGGTATGGCCTGACCGTTGAGCGCCTTGCTGAGAAGCGCCCTTGAGGCTGGAGTCCACCCGATGTTCGCGTGCTGGAGACCGCTCCACGTCGCACCGTTGCTCCGGGCCTCGTCCAACTCGGCGGCGGAGATGTTGCTGACGATGAAATGTCCCGACATTGCTCTCCTCTAGGCGTCCGGCGTGCCCCGGGCCGAAGCACGCGCTCATCACGTCGAGTTGCCTCCCGACTGCAGCATGCTTCCTCGGCTCGATGCGGCCCAGACAGCTGCATCCATCCGCGTAAGCCATTACTCGCCAGCCCACCGGTCGCGACGGCGCCTACCCTTGGCCAGTGGTCCCATCGGAAACGCATCGGAAGCAGCGGCCGCGACTACCTCTGCCGCTACCGAATCTGGCTGGATCCGGAAACGGCCGTCGCTTGCGGCGCCTTGGGTCCCCGGCAAGTGAGGCGCTGCCGGCGGTGGGACGGCCGTTCGCCCGCACGGATGGTGTTCTGGCCAATTTCCTCGCGGCACGGCAGTTGACCGGATTCCGGCAGGTCATCTCGCCGGATGGGGTCGGACGATCAGGACGGCTGCACCGGCCTGGACAACGGCACAGCACGCTCTGTAGGTGATCGATAGCACAGGGCAGTCGCGTTCGTGGTGCCTTCCGCCTACTTGGCGGTTTCTGATGTGCCGTCACATATGCCTTCTGGTACTGGGCTTGGCGAGGTGCTGGGATCGCATGAGGCACCGGGCAGCGTGTCGGCGTGCCCTCCCCGGCCCGCCGGCGCGGCTGTCCGCGCAGGACCTCCCGCCGGTGTGCGCACGAGAGGATCTCCGTCCCCATGGCTCTGTCTGTCGACGACCTGCTGGCGTCCTTCCCCGACACCGGCGAGGACTTCGTCCTGCCCCTGGATGCGATCGAACTTCCCGAGCTGTACCAACTGTTCGCCGCAGGCAAGGAGCTCGTCCTGCGGGTGACGGAAGTCGCTGAGGAGCAGCTGAAGGTGGTCGGCGAGGCCGCGTTGGACGGCCATCCGGTCGCTCTGCGGCTCGTGTTCCTCGCCGACGCGGCGGAGGAGTTCGTCACCGGGCTGCGGGCCGAGTTCGATGCGGCGATGGGTCTGGTCGAGCTCGCGGCGGCCTGGGGGCTGGACCTGGCCGAGGCGCCGGCGGCGTTCCTGGCCGAGGTGACGGCGTTGACGGCGCGCTACGACCTCACGGTGGGCCGGGTGGCGATCACGGCGCAGACCGAGCGACTGCGGCTGGTGTTCGCCCGGCCGACGAGGGACGCGGGCCTGGTGGGGCTGGTCGGGGTCCGGGATAGCAAGGCATTGCTGTCCCGACTGCCGTACGTCGGAGGGGAGATCTCCGGAGGCGAGCAGGTCGGGGTGCACGGCGTCGAGTTGATCGTGGTGGGTCCCGGCGATCTCACCGCGGAACACTGCGCGCTGGTGAACGCGGCAGTGGCCGAGGTGGTGGCGGAGACGGCCGATGACGAGCCGTGGTGGCCGCTGCTGCCGGAGCGGGACCTGGTGGCGGGGCTCTGGGTGGGCGCCTGCTACCAACTACCCGGGGGCGATCCGCGGGTGTGGGCGGTGCGGTTGGCGGTGCCGGATCCTGGGATCGGTTGGGTGCCGGACTTCCCGGCGCTCCCCCCGCTGGGCCGGTTCACGCTCTCCGGCTTCGGGCTGCGCTGGCCGCTCGCGGACCTCGGTGGCAGCGGGCTGGGTGTGTACTTCAGGTTGTCGGTGAAGCTGGGTTGGCTCGACCTGTCGCTGCCCGACGTCGGCTTCGACTTCTCACTGCCGGACGCGGGTCCGTTCTCGGTCATCCCGCGGTTGCCGAAGCTCTCCCTGTCGCTGGGCGGCGGTGCGGAGTTGACCTTCGAGGTGCCCGAGGGCCCGGAGCTGCCCGAGTGGCCGGGTCTTCCGGGGCTGCCGGACGTCGGGCTGCTGACCGGCTGGTGGGACGGCAGCGGGGACGGGAAGCGGCTGGTGGACCTGCTCGGGTTGTTCGGCTTCTCGCTGCCGTCGCTGCCTGACCTGTTCGATCCCCAACTGCCCTCGCTGGGGTTGCGGTTCGACCTGAGCGCGGGCGACTTCGAGCTGGTCGGCGACTTCAGGCTGGTCGGCGAGTCGATCCGGCTGCGCTTCGTGCTGGCCGGTCTGCCCCCGGTGTCCGGCCCGGACTGGGGCAAGGTCGCGCTCCTGGGCATCACGGGCTTCGAGGCATGGCTCACGGACCTGCCGTTCATCGGCTCCCTGCTGACGGGGCTGACCGGCTTCGCCCCGAACGGGATCAGCCTGGCCGCGCTCGGCTCCGTCCTCACCCGACCGCAACTGGACCTGCTGAACGGGGGGATCGGCTCGTTCCCGGGCGGGCTGGGCGCCTGGTGGCCCACCGCGAACTGGGACTTCTCCGGGGGCGGTCAGGGCGGGCCGGGCTGGTCGCTGGACGTGGACTGGAAACTGCCCGGTGGCGCCGGAGCGGCCTGGGGAATCCCCTGGCCGCCGTCCTCGCCACCAGCCCCTGACCCGTCCTGGCTGGAGTTCCCGGACCTGGAGCTCGGACCGCTGACGATCTCGGGAATCGGCCTGTCCTGGCCGACTCTGAACGAGCCGGACTGGAACTTCGGCAGTGACTGGGTGCTGCGTGTGGTCCTCAACGCCCACTTCACGCTCGGCGGCGGGATCTCGCTGGGTCTGCCCGGACTCGGCTTCGACATCGACCTGAAGAACTTCGACGTCCACCCCCGGTTCCCACACCTGTCGTTGACCCTGCCCGGTGGCTTCGAGATGGAGTTCACCGTCCCGATGCCGACCGGCCCGACCCCGCCGATCGTGCTGACCGCCCGCTGGCGCGACGAGGAGGGCGTCCCGGCCGACAAACTCGTGCTCGGCCTGGGTGCGGACCTGGCGAGCGCGGTGATCCCCGACCAGCTGATGCCGCGCTTGCACTCGGCGGGCCTGCGCTTCGACTTCCGAACCTTCGAGATCGTGGTGGCCGCGACCTCGTCGTTCTTCGGCTGGATGCTGGTCGTCCAGCCCGCCAACGCACCCGAGCGCCGCCGCTTCCTGGTGGCGGTGCGCGGCACGGTGCAGGCGAAGGCGTCGGACCTGCCGATCGTCGACCTGACCGATCCGGACCGCGACGTCACCGTGAGCGACATCCAGTTCGCCTGGGCCGGGGTGACCAGTGGCGCGGTCCTGCGGGGATGGACGGCGGCTGAGGTGGTCGAGCTGAACAAGCTGCTGGCCGAGTTCGGCACCGATCCCGCCCTCGTGTCCACGGGCCCGGACGCCGACATCGCCGCATCCGGTCTGCTGCCCGTCCTGCTCCCCGGCGGCTTCGAGCCGAAGACGGCCGTGATCTGGGCGAAGCTCGGCTTCGAGGGAGGCAAGCTGGACCTGGTCCACCCCGCCGACCGGGAGTTCCCGGTGCTCGGTCAGGGCGGTGTGGTGCTGGGCCGCGAGCGTGCGGAGGAGGACGCGCGCCGCTTCGACGGGTACGCGCTGGGCCCGGTGCGGTTCAGCCACGCCGCCCTGGGCTACGCGCACGGGCAGCTGTTCATCGCCTTCGACGCCACCATGGCGATCGGCCCGCTGACCATCGAGCTGCTGGGTCTGGGCCTCGGGGTGGACAAGGACTGGAACGTCATGCCGGTGCTGCGCGGCGCCAGCCTGGCGTTGGAGCGCCCCGGCCCGCCCAAGGTGGTGATCTCCGGGGCGTTCACCCGGCTGGATCTGGGCCCCGACTACGAGTTGGCGTTCGGCGCCGCGGGCCGGATCGAGCTCCTGGACCTCTTCGTCATGCAGCTGACCGGCAGTTGGGCCAAGCACAAGGACGGCTGGGACTCGATCTTCGCCTACGCCGAGTTCGTGGCCGGCAAGAACATGGTCAACGGCCTGTTCAGCATCGGCCCGGTCACCTTCACCGGCGTCGTGCTCGGCTTCGGTATCAACAGTTCCGTGCGCATCCCCGCCACCGGCGAGCTCGGCACCTTCCCGCTGATCAAGCGCCTGGGGGCGCAGCCGGCGGTGCCGGGCGGTGAGGTGGAGAAGCTCACGCCGGCGCAGGCGCTGAACGAACTGGTGGGCGCCGGCGGCTGGGTGACGCCGGCCCGGGGGCAGTACTGGGTGGCCGGCGGCATGGAGTTCACCGTCTATCGCTTCATCCAGGCCCGGGCGCTGGCCCTGGTGGAGTGGGGCGAGGCGGGCTGGAAGGTGATGCTGGCGGGCAGCACGACGCTGCTGCTGCCGCCCAAGGTACCGACTTCCAGCGAGGCCTTCGCGGAGGCGCCGCTGGCCGTCAACATGCTCTGCCTCGGCAAGGTGATCGTGGACTTCGTCTACGTCTACGACTCCGCGCTCGGCCGCTTCTCGATGGACACAGTGATCGCCAAGGGCTCCTACCTGCTGGACCCGCAGGCGCAGCTGACCGGCGGCATCTCGCTCTACGTGTGGGGCAAGGATCTGCCGAGCGGGATCAAGAAGGGCTTCGTGCTCTCCGCCGGCGGCTACCATCCGCAGTTCAAGCCCCCCGCGCACTACCCGAAGCCGCCGCGGATCGGCTGGCTGTGGGAGCGCGGCCCGGTGACCATCAAGGGCCAGGCCTACGCGGCGCTGACCGACGGCGCGTTCATGATCGGCGGGGCGCTGGCCGCCGTCTACGACAACGGCCACGGCATCAACCTGCGCGCCTGGTTCACCGCCCACGTCGACGCGCTGGTGCAGTGGAAGCCCTTCTACGCCGACATCGCCTTCGGCCTGAGCATCGGCGTCGCCGCCACCGTCAAGGTGCTCTTCGTGCGGGTGCGGGTCTCGCTGGAGGTCAGCGTCGGCCTGCAGCTGTGGCTGCCGCCGATCGGCGGGCGGGCGAAGGTGAAGGTCTGGTTCATCTCCTTCACCATCGGCTTCGGCGCCGACCGCGAGGGCGCGCCGCCGGTGCCCTGGGAAGACTTCCAGATCCAGCTGCCCGCGCCCTCGCGCACCGCGCTGAAGCAAGGGTGCGAGCTGCCGGACGTCACCAAGGACGAGTCCGAGGCCCGCAGCGCGGCCAACCTGCCGGAACTGGTACGGATCGACGGCTTCACCGTGTCCGTGGAGTCGGCGCTGCCCGCCTCGAAGATCACGCTCAATGACGAGCTGTTCGCGGGCAGCGAGGACGCCCGGATCGACATCCGGCCGATGCGGCTGACCGGCGTCGTCTGCGAGCAGATCGTCGAGATCCGTGACCAGCGAGGCGACCTGTACGACTGGTTCGGGGAGGAATGGGAGGTCACCCCCATTATCGAGGGCATGCCGCAGGCCCTGTGGGGCGCACCGCTGGCCGACCCCGACCAGGCCCTCAAGCAGCCCGGGATGGTGGACGGCTGCCTGACCGGGCTGACCATCGTGGTCCCCGGGCCGACGAAGCAGCTCGGCGTGGGCGACGTCCCGTCCAAGGCCCTGGACGTGGAGGGCCTGCCGTCCAGCCGGATGCCGCTGCGCGAGCGCGCCGTCGCCGGAGAGTCCCCGGTCTACGACGAGGGGAGCGTCGGCGTGATCACCAGCACCCTGGTGGCCACCGCGGCCAAGCGCAGCCGGCTGCACGAGGCGCTGGCCGCGCTCGGCGTCGCGCCGGGCAGCGACGGTCCGCTGACCCAGTCCGAGAAGAAGGCCGGCAGGACCCTGACCGACCCCCCGCTCCTGACCGCAGCCGCGAGGTGACCGCGATGCCCACCCGACCCGACCTCAACGTCTCGTTCTACGACCATCTCGACCCCAAGGCCACCGCCGGCGTCTACACCATCACCGTCCGGCACGAGCTGACCAAGGACGGCCAGCGGGTCGACGCCGACGCCGAACTGCCCGAGGCCAAGGACAGCTACGAGATCCGTGCGGCGCAGTTCGTGCTGGACCCCTCCTCGGTGCACGCCACCTTCCCCCCGACCGGCGCGGTCGGCCGGTACACCCACGTGCTGCCGCACCTCACGCTGAGCCGCGCCATCCTGCCCTGGGAGCGGCAGCTGCTGGGGCGGGCGGCCAAGGAGCCCTGGCTGGCGCTTCTGGTCTTCGCCGCCGGTGAACTCGACGACGACCCCGACGCCCAGGGCGAGTTCACCACCCGACCGATCAGCGAGCTGCGCGACCCCGGCCCGGGCATCAACGGCCCCGAGCTGTCCGGCACGATCGACGGCAACAACCCCTGCCGCACCATCGACCTGCCGGTCGGCGTCTTCCACAAGATCGTGCCGCGCCAGGAGGAGCTCTTCCACCTGGTCCACATGCGCGATGTGCGAACCGCCCCGCAGCGCCGCGACAACGGCGAGATCCTGACCGAGGGCGAGTACGCGGTGCTGGCCGCCAACCGTTTCCCGCGCACCCCGGGCAGCTACGCGGTGCACCTGGTCTCGCTGGAGGGCTGGCTCGGCCGCCTGGCGCCCGGCTCGCTGCCCGCCGACGAGAAGGTGCGGCTGTGCAGCCTGTGGTCCTGGCACTTCACCAACGACCCCGACGGTTCGCTCGACCCGGCCGGACTGCTGCGCAACCTGGTCGCCCCCGGGCACACCGACCCGGAGAACCTCGCGCTGCGGCTGGCGCCCACCGGCGAGCCGTCCGCGAGCCCCGAGGCGGAGCACGCGCGGACCCGGCTGCACCGCGGCTACACCGCCGTGGCCTACCGCACCCTCGCGGGGGAGGACACCTACGCCTGGTACCGCGGCCCGCTCACCCCGCTGACCGCCCCCCCGCTGCCCGTCGAAGCCGCCCAGGGCCCGCACACCACAGCCGACCACGCGCTGATCTACGACCGCGAGTACGGCCTCTTCGACGTCAGCTACGCCGCCGCCTGGACGCTGGGCCGCGCCATCGCGCTCGCCGACCCCGACTACAGCAGCGAACTCGTCCAGGCCCGCAGGGAGTTGGCCAACCGGGCCGCCACCCTGCTGGCGCTCTCAACCGACCAGGCACGGGCCGCAGTCGATCCGGCGGAGCCGGCCGGCACCGCCGCGCTGCGTGAGCTGGCGGCGCCCGGCTTCGGCCGCAGCCTGGTCCAGGCCCTGCGGGCCCCCGCCGTTCAGGGCCCGCCCCCGGCAGCGGCGGTGCGCAGGACCAGGCTGGAGCCGTCCGCCCTGATCACCGAACCACGCGCCCAGCAGTCGCTGCTGACGGTCGCTCAGGAGGCCACCCCGACCATGCCCGACTGGCTGGAACGCCTGGCGCTGCTCAACGGCGTGCCGTTCGGCCACCTGGTGCCCGACCCGCGGATGCTGCCGCCCGAGAGCCTGCGCGCCTTCCGGATCGACCCGGCCTGGATCCACGCGCTGGTCGCCGGCGCCGCCGATGTCGGCGCCCACACCTCGCTCGACCGCGACGTGCATCCGGTGCTCACCGAGCGCCTGAGCCGGGCCGGCACCTCACTGCCGGTGGCCGGGCTGCTGATGAACTCCGAACTCGTGCGCGCCTGGCCCGTCTTCGAGATCCTCGCCACCACCGCCGACGGCGAGCCGGTGGGTGAACTGCGCCGCGATCACCTCGCCCCGGACGTGCTGCTGGTGCTCTGGGACGGAGTCCCGGACCAGATCGCCATCCGCGAGCCGGGCCAGGGCATCCACTTCGGCATCAACTCCGTGGAGCGGATCAGCCTGCGCCACCTGACGGGCAACCGGGTCGGCTACCCGACCGACACCGAGTTCCCCGACCCCGACGTCCCCGGCTCCGGCACCGTCTTCGACTACCTGCGCACCGACAGCGTCGGCGAACTGCCCGACGTGCTGCGCCTGTCCGGTGAACAGGACGGGCTGCTCGCCGCCCTGTCCGCGGCCTGCCTGCCCAGCGGACGACTGACGCCCGGCCAGTTCGCCCTGGAGCTGGTCAACGCGCCGCTGGAACAACTGCTGCTGCCCCCCACGGTGCGCCGCGACTGCGTCGCCGACACCTTCGCGAGGTACGGCTCGGGGGCCGAGGACTTCGGCACCATCAACCCGCTGCTGGTCAAGAACGAGGGGCCCACCAGCACCGTCACCCGGATCGCCTACCTGCGCTTCGACACCACCCAGCTCCCGCCGCCCGACCAGATCGGCAAGGCACTGCTGCGGGTGTACGCCGCCGCCCAGGACGCGGGCGACTTCGACCTCAAGGCGTACGCCACCGACAACGACTGGGACGAGTCCACCCTCGCCTGGGCCAACAAGCCCGCCCTGTCGGCCGATCCCATCGCCAGCGCGCACGTCGGCGCCGTCGACGCCTGGGCGTGGCTGGAGTTCGACATCACCGCGCACCTGCGCCAGCACACCGGCGACGAGCTCTCGGTGGCGCTCAGCAAGGACCGGGGAGGGAACAAGATCGCCCGGATCACCGCCCGGGAAGCCGCCACCAACCGCCCCCACCTCAGCATCACCGTCACGCAGCCGACACCGAACTCCGGGGAAGAGCACCGATGACCGACACCGACCTGATCGTGCCCGTCGAGCTGCACGCCCTGGTGGCCAACCGCGCGGTCCGCGCCGACAAGGACCGCTTCAAGCGCTGGTCGCCGATGTTCACCATGATGCTCAACGAGGAGTTCAAGACCAGTGGCGAGCCCGAGCCGTACGAGAACGAGCGGGACTACTGGACCGGCACCGACTTCGAGGGCGTCCACCTGCAGTGGCAGCTCCCCGAGGCGCTGACCACCGGCTTCATCGACCCCGACAGCGGCGAGAGCACCTTCCCCCTGGTCCCCAACCGCTGGCTGGTGGTCCGCTACGCCACCGTGCGCGGCACCTCCACCCCCACGGTGGCAGGTTGGGTGGTGCACAGCGACTACCTCTCCTCAGAGCGCCCCGACTCCAACCCGATCTGGGACGGCAGCAACTCCTACCTGAACCCGTACGCCGGCACCGCCACCACCGACCGGATCGGCCGGGCCCACGACCTCGCCACCGGACCGTGGCACGATCCCCGCAAGGACGACCCCGCGCCCCGGCCGCTCTTCCTGACCGCGGTCGGGTCCGGGCTGCCGGCCTTCGCCGCGTTCGCGCCGTACCACCACAACGTCTTCCTCTTCCAGGACACCTTGCAGGACCTGCGCGGGCCGGTGGACAACTACCCGCCCAACGCCACGCTCAGCTACGCGGTCGTGGGCTGGTACTCCGATGACGACGCCGACATCCTGCGCAAGGCGGCCGAGATCCCCGGTCTCCTGCCGCCCGGCGCCGACCCCGGCAGCGTGGCCGCCGTGCTGGAAGCCCTGGGCTGGACGTTGCCTGACGGACCATCAGGTGACATCGTGCGCAGCCGCTACGCCGGCACCGCGCTGGGCGTCGACTGGCAGCGCGAAGGCCTCGTTCCCGACTCCGACCGGCCCGACGGGACCTCGGTCAAGGTCGCGCTGGGCCACAGCACCGGGGACGCGGCCGCCGCGCTGGTCAGCCAGCAGACCCGCTCGGCCCGCGACGGCGACCTGATCAAGGCGCTGTTCCACGGCGAGCTGGAGACGATGGACAGCGCCGACGGACCGATCGACCTGGACGAGGTGATGCGCCGCTCCTGGTTCAGCGGCAGCGAGGGCGGCTACCTCTGGCAGGTCGTCAACCGGCCCGCCGAGCAAGGCACGGAGGAGCCCGCCCCCGAACTCCCGCAGCCCGCCTGGCTGGACGAACTCAACGCCAAGCAGACCGAGTACGACCAGCGCATGGCCGAACTCGCCAGCCTCCAGTGGCGGCTGTGGTCGCTCTGGTGGCTGAGCGAACTGCCCGAGAAGCGGCGGCCCAAGCCGTTCGACTTCGATCGGACGGCTTGGAACGCCGAGATCAACACGCTCAGCGGGCAGGTCACCACCCTGCGGACCACGCTTGACGAGCTGCGCACCGAGATCCCCTACGCCGAGGACCCCGACGGCCTGCCGGTGAAGATCGAGGAGTTCGCCGCCGGCAAGGACCTGCCCGAGGCGCAGGAGCTCAAACGCTCCCCGCAGCCGTCCTTCTACCGGCCCGCCGACCCCGTGGTGGTGATGGAGGGCTCCGGCACCACCCAGCCGCTGGGCCGCCCCGACGACCAGCCGCTGCCCTGCCGCCTGCCCTCCCGGCTGCTGACCCGGGTGCGGATCGGCGCCGACTCCGTCACCCCGGACCCCGACCCGTTGGCCCCCGACCTGACCGACCTGCCCGAGCTGTGCCGGCCCCTCATCGCCGAACTGGCCATGCTCGACCTCGCCGCCCGCACCGGCAGCGCGCTCGAAGCCATCGTCGCGCGCCCGCCGGCGTTCACCGACGGCCCGTTCCCCGAGTACACCCGCCTCTGGCGCCAGCCCTGGCTGCCGATGTACCTGCAGTGGCGGATCAAGTACTGCGCGACCCCCTTCCGCAGCGGCGGCAGCGGGGCCGGTGGCACCGACAACTGGACCTTCGACGGAGGCGACTACCGCTGGAACGGCACCGGTGTGCCCGAGGGCGACGGTGAGGGCGGGGTGCGCTGGACGAACTTCGCCGGGCGCTCCTTCCTCACTCCCGCCCTGTCGTACGTGCTGCGTGAGCAGACAAAGCGCAAGCTGGCCGGGGCACCTGATGAGTTGGTGGGTCAACTGCGCGCCCTTCAGGAGGACTTCGACACGCTGGACATCCTCTCCCAGACCCTGGACGGCTTCAACGACTGGCTGATCCAGCAGGACGGCACCGCCCAGGTCACCACCGACCGGCAGATCCTGGACCTGGCCGGGCAGAGCAACCACGTGCCGGACGGGGCCGGGGACCGTCGCCAGCAGCGGTTCCAGCCGGTGCGGGCCGGCCAGTTCTACTTCACCGAACTGCACATCATCGACCGCTTCGGCCAGTCCCTGCGGCTGGTCACCGCCCAGCAGGGGCAGCCCACCCAGTTCGACCCGGTACGCGCGGCCAGCGTCACCCCCGACCCCGATCGGCCGCTCTTCTCGCCACTGCCCGGGCCGCAGCGCTTCATTCAGCTGCCGCCCCGCCTGCTCCAGGACACCCGGATCCGGCTCGAACCGGTGCACCACAGCGACGACCGCCCGCTCGCAGCGGTGAGCGGTGCACCCGACCCGGTCGGCGACACGCCGGTGGCGGGCTGGCTACTGGTCAACCACCTGGACCAGACCCTGCTGGTCTACGCTCCCGACGGCAGCCCACTGGGCGAGCTGCGGGTGATCCACACCGCCGAGGGCGAGCGGGAGATCGCCTGGAACGCGCTGCCGCACGCGCCCTTCGACGAGCCCGCCGACTTCGAGGACGTCTACCCGCACGTGGCCGGCTTCGCCGCCGAGCTCGTGGGCCGCGACGCCGACACCTTCGGCCTGCTGATGACCACGATCGACCGGGCGCTCACCCGGATCACCGACCCCGCGCCCGAGGAGGACCGCGCCCCCGCGCGGCTGATCGGACGGCCGGTCGCCCTGATCCGGGCCCGGCTCGGCCTGGAACTGCTCGGCCCGCCGCTGACCGACCCCGCCTGGGACGAGGCCCTGAAGCCGAACGCGCAGGAGTTCCCGGACTACCGGTGGGCAGTGCGGCTGGGCGAGTACGAGCAGCTGGCCGACGGGCTGATCGGCTACTACACCTCCGAACCCGGTGAGAAGACCTCCTACCGGCAGTTGCACGTGCCGGTCCAGGGCCGTGACACCGCCGTCTACGCGTCGACCGACGAAGCCCCGTACTTCGCGCTGATCGGCACCGGCGCCGGGATCGCGATGCCGGCCCGCCCCGTCGACCGTCCCCTCACCCGCTACCTGACCCTGCTCGCCTGCCCGCACACGGCCGTGCACGCCACCACCGACATCCTCCCCGTCACGGCGCTCACCGTGGACGCCGATATCACCCACCGGGCACTGGCCGCGATCCGTGCCTCGTTCCGCCTCAACCCGCTGCTGGCGCCGGTCCGTTCGGGAGACCCGGCGAAGCGCTCGACCGAGCCCGAGCCCGCGGACCACGGCATCTTCATGCCACACCCCAGCGCCCTGCACGGCGCGTGGAGCTGGGCCGAACCGCTGGTCTCCGGCGACGGGCCGCCGCTCTGGACGGACCTGCCGATCCTGCCAGCTGATGATCTGTCACACCCCGACGACCCGGTGCCGGCCGCTCGCGCCGGCTACCTGCAACTGCACCCGCGTGCCAGTGGCGAAGGAGAGACCCGATGACCCTGCTGCTGCCCTACCGGGTGGACACCACCCCCGGACCGGCCACCACGGATGGCGCCCCGCCGCGCTACCACCAACTCCGTCTGACGGTGGGCGAGGAGGGCCAGAACCGCGCCGAGCAGCCGGTGCGCTGCACCCGGATCGCGGTGCGGGTGCCGGCCGCGACCAGCGACCCGGCTCTCGCGCGCCAGCCGCTGACCATCTCGACCACGGTGCCGTCGGTACGCGGTAGCGCGCAGGGCCAGGAGTGGTGGATCGTACCCGACACCACCGACCCGGCCGTCACCGTCCTCGCCTGCGTGCCGGATCAGCCCGCCCGGTTCGACGGAACCTGGGCCATCTCGTTCCTGATCGAGCTGGACCCCGGCTTCGAGAGCACCGACGTCGAGATCACCGAGGAGACCACCGCGGACGACGGCCCGGCCAGTAGCCGCAGCAGCCGTGTCGCGGTGACCGTACTGCCCACCACTGCTTCGAAAGGACAGGTGTGACCGTCATGGCATCCACTGCGGAGACGAACCTGCTCAAGCCGGCTCGGGGAACGGTGCCGAGTCCGTTGCGGGTGAGCACGATGGACGAGCTGGAGTACGGGACGGTGGTGTTGCGCTTCGGCCGGGACCTGCCGTCAGGGACTGCGAAGGTGTACTGCAAGGGGATCACGGTCAAGGTGCCGACAGGTCGGTCGGGGGCTGATCTGACGATCGAGCCGTCGTTGATCACGACGGCGGCGAGCAAGGTGGACGGGGAGGAGCAGGGGACGCAGTGGTGGGTCGATCGGGACACGACGGATCCGAATGAGGCGGTGTTCTCGTTCGTGCCGGACACGACGGCGGTCTTCGACGGCACGTGGGCGGTCAGTCTCACGCTCTCGGGGATCGAGGTGAATCCGTCCATCGGGACGGTGGACCTCGATATCGAGGAGCTGACGTCCACAACGGGGGCGGACGACAGCTACCAGAAGCGCACCGGGCAGGTGAAGGTGAAGAAGGGGGATGACGGGTTCTACTTCCGGAGCCTTCACCCTCGGACGACCGTCATCAACCGGGGCCTGACCGTGGACCTGTTGTGGGATGCGCCCGCCGACAATCGCATCGTGTACACGATGTACTACCGGAAGGCGGACGGGACCGAGACGAGTGACAGCAGCCAGGCCAACTTCGCCGGCCGGGTCTGGAAGTCGCCAGTGCTGAACGACAACGCCAACTTCACGCTCAAGGCGACCGTCGACGGACAGGACTACTTCCTGACCACCTCACTCACCGTCAACAACCCCAATATCGTGGTCAATACGCTGAAGGCTGGCGGCGATGCGACGTTCGAGGGAGACGTCACCGCGACCGCGAGCGGCAAGTCCGTCCGCATCCGGCAGTTGCGCGGCAACGGCGTGGTCCCGCTGCTGATCTCCAACAGCACTGAGCTCGAATCCGGTTGCAACCTCAGCGTTGGAGGGACGCTCACCAGCACGGGGCTGGCCACGGCCAACGGCGGTCTGACGGTGAAGTCGGACAAGACGCTGACGGCGGGGGTCGTTACGGCCAGTGGCCTGGTCACGGCGAACAACGGTCTGACGGTGAAGTCCGACAAGACGCTGACCGCTGGTGTGATCACCGCGAGCGGCTTGGTCACAGCGAACAACGGTCTGACGGTGAAGTCGGACAAGGTGTTGTCCGCCGGTGAGGTGACCATCGCGAATGGCAAGTTCCTGAACGTCACCAAGATCAAGTCCACTGTCAACAGCGTGATCGAGCTACAGAACAGCATCAGTCAGACCGCGGGCAGCCTCAGCACCGTGGGCAATGTCACCGCGACCGGTTCCGTTGCCGCGACCGGCGCCATCACGCGCGGCGGCCGGGCGGTGATCACCACTGGTGACAGCGTTTCGCTGGAGTCGCTCTACTTCACGGGCAAGTTCCTCAACGGCTCGGGGAAGCAGAGCCACTCCGACAACTCCGATGTCAGTGGGCCTGCGGCCTTCTATCGCAGCTATGACGGCGCTTCCAAGTTCAAGATCGCCCACCGTTAGCCCCGTCCGGGCAGCCGTCCGCGATGTGGACCGCGGGACGGCGTTCGCCCCTACGGGATCAGCACCGCCCGGTACTTGGCCTTGTCGGTGACGCCGCGGCGGCTCGACCACGCTGATCTCCCCCGCGAGATCAACTGACGGATCACCAGGCGTCGTGATCACCCCGCACTCACCTCACCCGTCAACCGTCCCACTTCGTGGCGCCCCGGTTCACCGGTGCGCTGAGCGGTGTCACGGCCTCCTACGGGTGGGTCTCCGAGGCGGCCCGCGCCCGGGCCCGGGCACAGCAGGCCCAGCCCGGCCGGTAGCCCTGTACCCCGGGAGTGCCGCTGTCCCGCCCGCGGGCACACGGCCTTCGCGGCGCGGGTGTCATGCCGCTCCTGTCCCTCCTGGGATTCCTCCACGTGCGCCGGGCCCCCGGAGCGGGAGGTGTTCGCGAAGCCTTGAAGCCACCTGCGTCTCGACGGAACCCCCAAGTGGCCGGGTGGGTTGCCGCCGCCCAGCATGGAGGGGAGCGGGGGGTTCTCCCAGTTGTTCCGCGGAGGTGAGCAGCGGAGGTGAGCAGCAATGACTCTGCCCGTACGGCGCCGGCCCGGCTGTCTGCCGGAGCGGGGCTTCCCGTGACCTGTGCCGATGGCCGCCGAATTCGGCGACTTGTTCGATCGAATGAGCAGGTTGATGGAGTCGGCCGACGCCATGCCGTCGATTGCCGAGGCGATGGCACGGGCACCGATGTTCGAGTACCGGATGATGCTGCCCACCGATGTGAAGGCCGCAGACGTCCGCGCCGCGCTCGCGGAAGGAGCTCTCGGAGGGAGGAAGTCCTCACGGTGACGATCCCCAAGGCACAGGCGGCCAAGCCGCGCCACGTCGAGATCCAGGGCTGACGGTCAGCGGTACGGCATCGAAGCAGTGGGCGTGGGCACTCGTACGCTGTCCCGGCACCAGCGCACCGTGCCCCGTATCCTGTGAGGCGAAGGGCTGTGACGGAGCGAGACGAGACACCCCGGCCTCAACCACATATTCCGGACCTGCGGGCTCATGTGGAGACCGGACGGGACGGGGAGCAGTTCCAGGCACCGGCCCGTGCCCAGGACCGGCTGCAGGGTCTCCTGGACGCGGTGCTGGCCGTGAGCCAGGAGCTGGAGCTTCCGGCGGTGCTTCACCGGATCGTCAGCACGGCCATGGACCTGGTCCACGCCCGCTACGGGGCGCTCGGCCTGCTGGACGAGACGGGTGAACAGCTGGCGCGGTTCATCCCCGTCGGCCTCACCGAGGCCGAGCGCGACGCCCTGGCCGGCGTGAACCTCCCCCGCGGCCGGGGAGTCCTCGGGCACCTGATCCGTCACCCCGAACCGCTGCGGCTCGACGACATCCCCTCGCACCCGGCCTCCGCGGGGTTCCCGCCGCCACCCGCAACATGCTGCGCGCTCTGCTCTACGACCGGCGCACCCCGCCCAGCTCGGTCCTCGCCCAGCTCGACCGCACTCTGAACGCCATCACCGACAACCCCGTGACAACGGCCTGCCTGGCCCGGATCGAACCCGACGGCCCAGGCTGGAAGCTCCACTGGTCCACCGCCGGTCACCTCCCGCCACTGCTGGTCACCCCGGGCGGCCTCGCGACGTACCTGCACGCCGACCCCGGCGTCCCCCTCGGCGTCGACACCGACCAGCCCCGCCCCGACCACGCCCACCCGTTGAGCGGGAACTGCACGGTGGTCCTCCACACCGACGGACTGATCGAACACCCTCGGCACCCCATCGACGTCGGCCTGAACTCGCTCGCCGCCCTTGCCGGTGGTAACGCCGGCCTCCCGCTGGACGACTTCGTGCGCATCCTGGCGGACCACCACCCCAGCGACGGTCGTGACGACATGGCCATCCTCGCCGTGCGTACCCCTGCCGCCTCGGTAGGCGAATCCCTCCCCTCCGACCCCTCCGCAGCCCGTGCCCCTGCCTCGACTGCCTGACAGACTGGTGAACGAACGGAACTCTCCCCCGACGGCCCGCAGGCCACCACACGAGCAGTCGAGGCCACCTGGGGAGAGGCCGAGCGACTCCCCGCCTGATCACACCTACGGAGTGCCCTCCGAACCCCTCAGGACCCGACCATGACCGAGCACACCACAGAACACACGCCAGGCACGGCTCTCCACCCGCCCGGCCGTGACCTCGAAGGCGCCGTCGAGCGCCTGGAGATGCTGGAATCCCAGGTCCAGGCCCTCGGCCAAGCGATCCGCGCCCTTATCCAGGGCTTGGAAGACATTCCCGACCAGGAACCCGACCCCGCCCAGCCAGGCCGCGCCGCCCGGCTGGCCCACGAACTCCTGCTCGCCCAAGGGCTCTAGGATCACCCACGGTCCGAAAACGGGACGCTCACGCGTGCGGCCGCCCCGGGCCGCCTCCAGGCGCCCGTCCTCTCGATGGCAGCCACCGTCACCGCGTCGACCATGTGCGGAGCCGGAAGACGTCGCCGGGGCGGGGTGCGATGGCACCTCGACAGCGCGGGCATGGCCACTGGCGCGTTCCCGCGGCAGGAGGAACCGTGACGGGTGGACGTGCCGCAGACGGCCACCGCGTCCGGCAGGACAGGGCGGACACACCTAGGCCGGTCAGTGGCGTCGGGCGAGCCGTGGAGGATTCCCTTGGGCAACGCATCGGACAATTCCGCCCCCGTGCCCAAACTGCGTCTGGACGAGCTCCTGGACGAGCTCCAAACCCGCCTGGACGCGGCCCGGGGCACCCGCGACCGGGTCCACAGCCTGCTGGAGGCGGTGCTGGCGGTCGGGCGGTGACCTGGAGCTGTCCCAGGCCCTGCAGCACTGTCCCAGGCCCTGCAGCACATCGTGGAGGCGGCGGTCACCCTGGTGGACGCCGAGTACGGCGCCCTGGGCGTGATCGGCGCGGACCAGCGGCTGTCGCAGTTCATCCCGGTCGGTGTCACGGACAAGCAGGTCGAGCTGATCGGCGCCCTGCCGTCCGGGCACGGCATCCTCGGCGAGCTGATCCGCCACCCCGAGCCGCTGCGGCTCACCCGGATCTCCGACCACCCGGCCTCCTACGGCTTCCCGGCCAACCACCCGCCCATGCGGACGTTCCTGGGGGCGCCGATCCGCATCCGGGACAAGGTGTTCGGCAACCTCTACCTGACCGAGAGCCGCGGCGGCGGCGAGTTCGACGCCGAGGACGAGTCGGTGCTCGCCACCCTCGCCGTCGCCGCCGGGGTCGCGATCGACAACGCCCGGCTCTACGACCGGGCCCGGCAGCGGCAGCGCTGGCTGGAGGCGAGCGCCGAGGTCACGAACAGCCTGCTCTCGGGAAGCGCGGAGCAGGAGGTGCTGGACCTGCTGCTCGCCCGGGCCTCCGAGATCGCCGGCGCGGACCTCGCCGTCGTCGCCCTGCCGCTGCCGGACTCCCGCGAACTGGAGGTGCGGATCGCCGTCGGCCTCGGTGAGGAGCAGCACCGCGGCCCGGTTCGGGTCCGCGTGGACCTCCAGGCCGAGCAGGTCCGGAGTGGGGCGGAAGCGCCAGGGCTGGCTGTTGTGCAGCGAACGGTGCCGGCCTCCGGCCTCGGCCAGCAGGTGCGGGTCGGCGGTGGTGAGGACGGTTTCGGCGGTCATGGTGGTTCACTCCCTGCTCCCGGCGGGGAGCGCCGGTGATTCGAGCATCCGCCGCACCGGCAGTGTCCGGCGAGGGCCCAACGGCCCTGGGCGCACCGGCCGAGCGGCCTCATCTGCCGATGACACGGAGCCCCCGTCCTCCCCCTCCGGCCCGGCCGATGGGGCCGGGTGGCGGGCCGAACGGAACACGCCCCGGAGGACGCCGACCAGGTGCTGACCGTCCTCATCGCCGCGCCTGCGGCCCCGCGTCTGACGGGGCCGCAGGCATCACCACCCGGCGGTGTCCAGCAGGATCCGGGCCAGCTCGGCCGGCCGGGAGAACATCGGCCAGTGCCCCGTGTCCAGTTCGACCAGCCGCCAGTGCCCGTCGGCCACCAGCTCGGCCACCTCCTCGTCGGGTTCCGCCGCGGCGAGCAGGCACAGCAGGTAGGTCGTGGGCAGCTCGGCCAACGGTCGGGTCAGCACCGCGGGTTCGGTCAGGGTGGCGCCCGGGTGCGGGGTCGAGCCGGCGACGATGCGGGCGATCTGCCCGTCGGTCAGGCCGTGGCCCTCGAAGTGGGCGGCGGTGGCGCTCGGCCAGAACCCGCCGTTCCCGGCGATCGCCGCCGTCAGCGCCACCCCGCCGTCCGGCCAGCCCTCGGCGAACGACCGGCCGTCGACCGGGAGGCCGGCGTCGACGAGCACCAGGTGGGCCAGCCGGTCACCGATCCGCGCCGCGGCCTGCCCCGCCGGGACGCCCGCGTAACTGTGGCCGACCAGCACGACCTCGCGCAGGTCGAGGCGCTCGACCTCGGCCACGATGTCCTGGACGTGGGTCTGCTGCCCGGCCGGGACGCCCTGCCGGTCGGCGAGGCCGGAGAGGGTCAGCGGGTGGACGCCGTGCCCGGCCGCCCGCAGGTGCGCCACCACGTCGTCCCAGGCCCAGGCCCCGAGCCGCGCACCCGCGACCAGTACGAAGTTCACCATGATCGTCACCCTAGCGGGCCGATTCCGCGATCACCGAGGGTATCTCCACGCCCCGGACATGGCACGTGGTCGCCATCCTCCTCCCGTGCGGACACAGTTGATCAAGCGGTTCCGCCCGGTGCCCCCTCCCGGTGTCGCCACCGCACCGGATCGGAGGCCGAGGCCAGCGGCGCCGACGCGGCCGACGCCCGGTACCCCGCGCAGGAGAGCACCAGCATCTCGTTGTCCCCGGGCTGGAATTCGTACGCCACCCGCTCCACCCGGCTCCCGATCCCGACCCCAGCCAGCTCATCGCGCAGCCGGTCCAGCCCTTCGTACCGCTCGCCGGTGTCGTACACCATCACCGGGAAGAGCCTGACCTCCCGCCGCGCCACCCGGGCGAGTTCCAGCAGCGCGGCCCGATGGAAGCCCTCGTCCAGCCGGTTGCCGTAGGAGAAGATCAGGTGCGAGCTGAGTACCAGGTCGAAGGATCCGTCGGCGAAGGGGAGTTCGGGCAATGCCCCGGCAATGTAGCGGTCCGGGCGGTCGGCGATGTCGGCCCGGAACGTCCGGGCGTTGGCCACCCACTGACGGACCATGTCGTCCGCATCGGCGTACCACGTCCGGGCGAAGCCCGCCGTCTCCTTCACCAGCGCCTCGCGCTTGAACAGCGTCTCCCGCTCGACCAGCAGCCCCAACTCCTCCCGATGCGTGGCGTATTCACGGTCGACGGCGACCGCGTCGATGCCGCGCCGGCCCGCCTCGGCGACAAAACCCGCCGCGCCGCCCGGGCAGTCCAGGATGCGCTGTTCCAAGTCCCGGTCGGTGAGCGCGAACATCGCGCGGTACTCCGCGAAGGAGCGGGCGCTGACCAGCACGGCTCACCCCCTCCCCACGAACGGCATGGTGCTCGGCAGCACCACCAGGGAGTGGATGGTGGTGTCGGGCGGCTGCGAGGCCATCAGCACCAGGGCCTCGGTGAAGCGCTCCACCGGGATGGTCGCCTCGACCGCCATCGTGCCGTCGGCCTGCATCGCGGCGGGCTGCGGACCACCGTCCGGCGGGGCGACGTTGCCGACGTCGATCTGCCCGCAGGAGATGCCGTACGGGCGGCCGTCCAGGGCGAGCACCTTGGTGAGGCCGAGGACGGCGTGCTTGGCGGCCGTGTAGGCCAGGGAGTTGGGGCGGGGCACGTGGGCCGAGGGCGCGCCGTTGTTGATGATCCGGCCGCCCTGCGGGGACTGGGTGCTCATCAGCCGGAAGGCCTCCCGGGCGCACAGGAAGCTGCCGGTGACGATGGTGTCCAGCACCCGGTTCCAGTCCTCGAACGGGGTCTCGACGATCGGCCGGCGCGGGGCGGCCGCGCCCGCGTTGTTGAACAGCAGGTCGAGCCGACCGTAACGGCCGCGGACGGCGTCGAAGAGCCGGGCCACCTCCTCGGGGCTGCGGATGTCGGTCGGTACGGTGAGGATCCGCGCCGGGTCGACCTCCGCGAGTGCGGCGGTCTCCTCCAGCGCGTCCTTGCGCCGCCCGGCCAGCACCACCGTCCAGCCCGCCGCCAGCAGGGCCAGCGAGGAGGCCCGGCCGAGCCCGCTGCCGCCGCCGGTCACCAGGGCGACCTTTCCGTGCGACTGAGTCACGGTGTCCACGTCTCCCCCTCGTTCAGCCAGATCCGCAGCATCCGCCGGGCGTGCGGACCGGGTTCGTCCACGTACGGTGAACGCCCGTGCAGCACCCGGCTGTTGCGGATGATCAGCAGGTCCCCGGCGGCCATCGGCAGCCCGAAGGCGATCTCCGGCCGGTAGAGCACCTCGTCAAGCACGCCCAGTGCCTCCCACTGGCGGTCCGTCAGTTCCGGCCCGCCCCGGTCGGGGGAGGAGCGGACGGTGCGGGTCTGGTAGTAGCAGCCGATGGTCCCGTCCTTCTGCGGGTAGAGGATCGGGGTAACCACGACCTGCGGGCCGGCCCGGCCGCTCCGGTCGAAGGTCCAGTTCTCGCCGAGGGTGGCCAGCGCGTCCGGCCGCTCCTTCCCGATCAGGTCGTGGACGTGCCGGGCGCTCGCCAGCTTGGTCAACCCCCCGCCGTGGTAGGCGGGTTGGATGCAGAGCAGGACGAGCAGGTCGCAGGTGTCGCAGTGGAATCCGAGTTCGGTGTCGCCGTCGCCGTCCTGGTCGCGCAGCACCGAGGTGAGGTCGCCGCGCCCGTTCTGCGGCACGATCCGGCCGTAGTCCCGCAGCAGGAAGGAGACCGCCTCGGTGATCTCCTGCTCCGGCTGCGCCGGGTCGACCAGCCTGCCGATGTGGGTGAGGCCGACGGAGGCGATGCTGTCCCGGACGAAGGTCCGCAGCCGCTCGCGCACCGGCCCGGCCGCGCCCCAGCGCCCGACCCGCGCATCGGCCCAGAGCAGCCGCCGCTCCCGCTCGCCCAGCGGCAGCGACCACAGTTCCCGCCGAGCCTCCAACTCCAGACTGCTCCAGCCGATCTCGGCCACCGTGTGCTCGCTCATCAGGCCTCCTCCTACCGGGCCCCGGCCGCGACGGCCTTGGACCAGAGCGCCAGCGCCTCGTCGATCTGCCCGGCCGTGACGACCAGGGCGGGGATCATCCGGACCACGTTGAGGTGGGTCCCGCAGAGCAGGAGCAGCAGGCCGAGGTCGGCCGCCGTCTGCTGGACCCGCCGGGCGGCGTCCGGGTCCGGCGAGCCGTCCGGGCGGCAGAACTCGCTGGCCGCCATCAGCCCGAGGCCCCGGACGTCGGCGATGCCGGGCGCCTGGGCGGCGACCGCCCGCAGCCCGTCCAGCAGCCGTGCGCCCTGCTCGGCGGCGTTCTCGACCAGCCGCTCCTCGCGCAGCACGTCCAGGGTGGCCAGGGCGGCGGCGCAGGCCACCGGGTTGCCGCCGTAGGTGCCGCCCTGCGAGCCGGGCCAGGCGCGCCGCATCAGTTCGGCCGGCGCGGCGATCGCGGACAGCGGGAAGCCGCTGGCCAGGCCCTTGGCGGTGATCAGCACATCGGGCAGCACGCCGTCCTCGTACTGGTGGGCCCAGAACCGGCCGGTGCGGCCGAAGCCGGTCTGCACCTCGTCCACCACCAGCAGGATGCCGTGCCGGTCGGCTCGCTCGCGCAGTCCGGCCAGGAACCCGGCCGGGGCGGGGACGTAGCCGCCCTCGCCGAGCACCGGCTCGACGAACATGGCCGCCGTCTCGGCGGGAGCGGAGACGGTGGCGAGCACCTCGTCCAGCCCGCGCAGGGCGTGCGCCACCGCCTCCTCCTCGGAGAGCCCCAGCGAGAGTCGCAGCCGGAACGCGGCCGGGAAGGGCGCCACCGCGACCCCGGGCACCAGTGGGCCGATGCCCGCCCGGAAGCGGGTCCCGGCGGTGGTGAGGGCGGCCGCGCCCATGGTGCGGCCGTGGAAGGAGCCCTCGAAGACGATCACGTTCTGCCGCCCGGTGGCGTGCCGGGCCAGCCGCAGCGCGGCCTCCACGGCCTCCGTCCCGGCGGTGGCATAGAACAGCGAGTCCAGCCCGGTCGGCAGGACCTCGCCCAACCGCTGGGTGAGGGTGAGCAGTTGGTCGTGCAGGACGGTGGTGTACTGGCCGTGGATCAGCCGGCCGGCCTGTTCGCGGACGGCCTCGACCACCCGGGGGTGGCAGTGGCCGGTGCTGGTCACCCCCACGCCGGAGGTGAAGTCGAGGTAGCGGCGGCCGTCGGCGTCGTAGAGGTGGAGGCCTTCGCCTCGCACGGCGACGACCGGGGTGGCCTGCTTGAGCACCGGGGAGAGCTGGGGCAAGGGAGTCTGCCTTCCGTGAGTCGAGTGGATCGGGTCAGCGGGGCGGGAGGTAGCCGGCCTCGGACGCCCAGGTGAGCGCGGCCGACCACCACTGCGGGGTCGGCGCGGCGAAGCGGACGCCCAGCCGGTCGAGCACGGAGGTGGTGTAGGCGCTGTCCACCCGGACGTTGCGCTCCTCCTGCTGCGCCCAGGCGGCGGCCAGCCGGGCGGCCGTCGGGTGCCGGCGCTCGGCCCGGGCGATGGCGGCCGCGAAGGCCCCGTCGTCGGTGAGCCGGACGGCGTAGCCGAACTCGGCGAGCCGGCCCACGAGTTCGTCGTGCGGCACGGCGTACGGGTTCTCCACGTGGTAGGCGCCGGGCGCGGCGTACGGGTCGAGGGCGATCGCGGCGATCCCGGCGGCCACCGTGTCCACGTGCGAGAACGCGAAGGAGGTGTCCGGCCGGCTGGGGGCGGCGCCCGCCAGCAGGTAGCCGCGGATGAGCTGGTAGATCCGGTTGTCCCCGGCGTTGGCCTGGAAGGCACCGGTCCGGCTGTGTGCGGCGATGTGCCCGCTGCGGTACAGGAAGGCGGTGTGCCCGGTGGCCGCCCAGGCCCGGACGGCCTGCTCGGCCCGGTACTTGGTGCGCTCGTACGGGGTGCGGAAGTGCTGGCCGATCCACAGGTCGGCTTCGCTGAAGCGGCGCGGCGGGCCGTCCGCCCCGCCGGAGACGGCGAGGGTGGAGACGTGGTGGAGCGCGGCCGTCGGGGTGTGCTCCTCGATCCAGCCGAGCAGCCGGCGCACCGCCGTGTGGTTGGTGCGCTCCAGCTCGTCGGGCGAGGCGACCAGCCGGACGTCCGCCGCCGCGTGCACCACGATCCGGGCGGTGCGGGCGCGCTCCAGCGCGGCCGGGGAGAGGCCGAGGCCGTCCCGGTCGATGTCCCCGGCGACGGCCTGGGCCCGGCCGACGGCCAGGCGGCGTGACGCCTCCGCCTCGTCCGCGGCCCGGACCAGGCAGGTGACCTCGGCGCCGCGCCGCAGGAAGGCATCCAGCAGGTGCCGGCCGAGGTATCCGGTGGCGCCGGTGAGCAGCACCCGGGCGGGTTCGCGGACGCCCACCCGGGCGGTGGGCGGCACCCGGGCGTGCAGCAGTTGGCCGGAGGTGGAGAGCGGCGCGCGGACGGGCCGCTCCGCCGACGGCCCGGCGAGCGCCTCGGCGAAGCGGGCGGCGATCCGCTCGGCGGCGGGGTGGGGCACGCCGGGCCACCCGTACACCAGGTCGGCGACCAGCCGTTGCTCCACCACCCGTGCGGTGAGCCGCAGTCGGTACAGCGGGTCGCCCCCGGCGCAGCGGGCCAGGCCCGCCTGCTCGTCGGCGACGGTCCAGTCCAGCGCGGGCTCCTCGGGGAGCCGGAAGGTACCGAGGAAGTTGAACCCGACGGCCGGGCGTTCGCCGGGTGCGTCCATCGGTCGGACGGGCGCCTCGCGCAGCCGCCGCGCGGCGGCCTCGGCGCCCGCCGAGGGGTCCAGCTCGACGTGCTTGACGGCGGTGAACCAGCCGACGGTGTCCAGGTATTCGCCCGGGTCGCCGACGGTGTCCCGGCCGTGGGTCTCCACCTCCACCGCGAGCCGGGGCTCACCCCGCCAGTGCGCGACGGCCCCGGCGAAGGCGGTGAGCAGGACGGCCTCCAGCCCGGCCCCGCCACCGTGCCGGGCGACCAGCCGGGCGGTGGCGTGCTCGTCCAGGGCCCAGCTGAGCGCGGCCGGTCGGGCGGGCGGCACGGGAGCCGGAGCCTCCGGTACGGGAGCCGAGGCCTCCGGCGCAGCAGGCGGGGGCGGCGCGGCCGCCGCCCACTGGTAGAAGTCGGGGGTCGGCGGCAGGTCGGCCGGTCGTCGATCGAACACAGCCTGGTCGAGCACCGCGCGGTAGGCGTGGGCGAGGTCGTCCAGCAGGATCCGCCAGGACAGCCCGTCCACCACCAGGTGGTGGGCGATCAGCGCCAGTCGGTCGTCGGTGCCGGGCGGGCCGGTGAACAGGTGGGCGCGCAGCAGCCGTCCGGCCAGGGGGTCGAGGCTGCGGTGGAGTTCGGTGCAGACTCCGGCGACGGTGTCGGCGATCGCGCCCGCCGCGCGCGGGATCCGGGAGTGGGAGAGCGGGTCCAGCTCGGTCACCGCCCGGGGTTCGCCGTACCCGTCCGGCGAGACGGGCCGGCGCAGCGCCGGGTGGCGTTCCAGTACGGCCGCGACCGCCGCCGAGAGCGCGGCCGGGTCGACGGCGGTGCGGCAGCGCAGCAGTACGGACTGGTTCCAGTGCCGTGGGTCCTCGACGGACCGCTGCCGGTACAGCCAGCGCTGAGCGGGCGCGAGTCGGCCGCCACCACCGGGTCGGCGCGGAGCCGGAACGGCAGCGTCGACTGGCACCGCCACGGCGGCCAGCCCGGCCGCCGTCGGGTGCCGGTAGAAGTCCTCGTGGGCGACCCGCAGCCCGGAGCGCCGCAGGAGGGCGATGGTGCGCATGGCGAGGATGGAGTCCCCGCCGAGGGCGAGCACGTCCGCCTGCGGCCCGACGCCGGACAGCCCGAGCGCGCCGGCCCAGAACCGGCCGATCTCCCCCGCCAGGCCGTCCCCGCCGGGCCCCGACGGCTCCGCCCTGGCCTCGACCAGTTCGGCGACCAGCTCACCCAGCCGCGGCCGGTCCAGCTTGCCGTTCGGCCCGACCGGGAACTCCGCGAGCACCAGGATCGGCTGCGGCACCGAGTAGCCGGGCAGCCGGTCACGCAGATACGCATCGAGACCCTCGACGTCGGCGCCCTCCAACAGCCGTACCGTGCCGAGCAGTTGGTTCCCGACGGCGGTCTCCCGCAGCAGCGCCGCCGAGCCCGCGACGCCCGGGTACCCGTCCATGGCCCGCTCGACCTCGGCGAGGTCGACCCGGTAGCCCCGGACCTTCACCTGGCGGTCCACCCGCCCGAGGAAGACCAGTTCCCCGTCCGCCCGCCGACGGCACACGTCACCGGTCCGGTACATCAGTCGGCCGTCCCGCCGGACGAAGCCGCGGGCGGTCTCGGCCGGCCGCCCGAAGTAGCCGGCGCTGACGCCCCGCCCGCCGACCAGCAGCTCCCCCTCGGCCGCCGCCCGCCCCCGCCCGTCCACCAGGGTGAGCAGCACCTCGCCGATCCCGCTGCCGATCGGCACGGTCGGCTCCCCGGCGGGCAGTTCCCGGGCTGAGGCGGCGAGGAAGCAGGTGGCCCCGACGGTGGTCTCGGTCGGCCCGTAGTGGTTGACCAGCCGCTCGGTGACCTTGCCGTCCAGCAGCGCGGCCGCCAGCGGACGCGGCAGCGCCTCGCCGCCCAGCAGCAGGGTGCGCAGCGGCGCCGCGTCGGCCGGGCGCCCCTCCAGCAGGGCGGTCAGGTGCGAGGGCGTGGTCTTCAGGGTGTCGACCCCGGCCCGGCGCAGCGAGGCCCAGAAGGCCTCCGGATCGCGCACCTCCCGGTCGGGGACGACGTGCACCGAGCCCCCGGTGGCCAGGGCGAGCAGCCAGGCGGTGTGCCCGAGGTCGGCGGCCAGCGTGGTGACGTGCGCCAGGCGGGGGGCGTCCGCCGAGGTCAGGCCGAGCCGCGCGGCCAGCGACAGGGCGTAGTGCACGGCGTTGTCCTGGGTGACCGCCACCGCCTTGGGCTCGCCGCTGGACCCGGAGGTGAAGGAGAGGTAGGCGAGGTCCTCCCCCGCCGCCTCGCCACCCGACCACGACGGGCCGGCCGCCTCGACGTCCACCACCTCCCCGCCGAGGCCGCCCCCGGTGGCGAGCACCCGCGAGACCCGGACGGCCGCCAGCCGCCGGGCGAGGTCGGCCGCCGACCAGTCCGGGTCGGCCAGCACGGCCGCCGCGCCGGAGCGCAGCACGCCGTGCAGCAGCACCAGCATCCGGGCGTCCCGGGGCCCGAGCAGGGCGACCCGGTCGCCCCGCCCGGTGCCGCCGGCGGCCAGCCGGGCGGCGATCCGCCCGGCGGCGGTGTCGAGCGTGCGGTAGTCGTAGGCGCGGACGCCGTCGGTGAGGGCGGGCCGGTCGGGGTGGGACCGGGCGAGCTGCGACAGGAGCACGGTCAGCAAGTTGGTGGCGGACGCGGAGCGGAGGTGCTGCGTCGCGGGGGTCACGCCGACTCGTCCCCCGTCCGTGCCGCTCCCACCGGCCGGGCGAGCGACCCGGGGTCGCCCACCAGGTACCCGTCCAGCCCGGCCAGTTCGGGCAGGCGCCCGGCCAACTCCCAGGCCAGCATGCGGTGCAGGCCGTCGATGTGGATCAGTCCCTCCCGGACCAGCAGGTCCGCGTAGTCGGGGTGGTCGACCGGCCCGGTGCTGAGGAACAGCGGCGTGAACGGCGCCCGGCGCAGCACCCGCAGCTTGCCCGCGCAGACCGGGTTGGCCGCCGCCCAGGCGGCGCCGCCGGAGCGGACGCGTTCGGCCGCCTGGGCCACGGTCAGCCCGGTGCGCGGGACGAGTTCGATCTCCCCGCCCTCGCTGAGGTGCCAGGGCAGGACGACACCGAGGAGGTCGGCCCGGCTCAGCCGGACCCGCCACCAGCCGCCGGGGATCCGGTCGGCGCGTTCGACGTTCTCCTCGCCGTACAGGTTGCTGTTCGCCTCGTGGGCCCGCTCCACCGGGTGGTCCCGCAGGTAGGCGTCGTGGACCTCGGGGTAGGCGACGGCGGTGACGATCTCCACGGCTGTGCTCCTCAGACGGTTCCGGCGTACTCGGTGAAGTGGTGTTCCGCGAACAGCTCGGGCCACTGGCCGTCGGCCAGGTCCAGTTCGCGGGCCCGGGCGAGCATCTGCCGCCAGTAGGGCTTCACCGGGCGCCAGCGCGCCCCCACCTGGCAGTACGAGGCGTCGATGAAGTACCGGGGCCTGCCAGGCCCGTCGGGTGCCGGTCTGCGGGTGTGGAACAGCGCCGAGTTGAGCAGCACGGTGGAGCCGGGCGGCAGCCGGTCGATGACCACCTCGCCGGGCAGTTCCGCGGTTCCGTGGTGGGCGTAGGCGGTCTTGCCGGCGGTGCTGTGGTGCGAGCCAGGCAGCACGGCCAGGCTGCCGACCTTCTCGTCCAGGCCCCCGAGGTAGTGCAGTGCGTGGACCATCAGCAGCGCCGGGTCGGGGCCGTCGTTGGGCTCGCAGTCGTGGTGCCAGGGCTTTCCGGGGATGCCCGGGGCCTGGCGGTCGCTGTGCAGGTGGTGGAAGACGAAGGAGGGCCCGATCAGCCCGGTCAGCGCCCGCATCAGCGGCGGGTGGGTGAGCAGCCGGCCGTGGGCGGGGAGCTCCAGTTCCAGCAGCGGGGGCGGCCCGTACCGGTCGGGGTCGGTGCAGGCGTCGATCGAGCGGGCCCGCAGGCCCTCGTCCACCCACCGGTCCACCTCGGGGACGAGGCGTTCGAGCAGTGCTTCGGGCAGCAGTCCGGGCAGGACCAGGTAGCCGGACTCCAGGAACTGACGGCGGTGCTCGGTGTCGAGGGCCTCACGCCCGGTGGAGAACAAGGTCACCGAACCGATCCCCTCCTTCCGTTCGACGGGACGCACAGGGGCGGGACGCGCACGGGGACGCGTGACGAGCCAGGGTGCACACGGGTTCATCCAGACCTCGGGTGGCGGCGGTGTCGCCCGTCGTCGCCACGGACTGCTGGGATGCGCGATCACCTGAATTCGGATCACCACGAAGAGGCATGCGTCGATCACACAAGGTGATCCGCCACAGGAGTATGAACCGGTCTTCGCGTCCACGACAAGACCAAAGCCGACCCGTGGACACCTTTCCGCCGCCGTGCCGTTCAGCTCCGGCCACCAGTTGATTCCTCCCCCACCGGAAACTCCGGTCCTTCCGCGCCCCGGTGATTCGCCGTCGGAACAGCGGATGCGGCAGAGTTGCCACATGAGCGAGCGGAGCATGGGGGTACCCCCGGCCGAAGGCTGGGGGAGAACCGTCGAGAGGGGCGCATTGCGCGAAGCGCCCGCCGAGCGCAGCGAGGTGAGTGCCATCGCGGACACGCGGAGTCACCACACGGCCGGGCCGACCCGGCGGCGGCCGGTCCAGCAGCGCAGCCAGGAGCGGTACGGCCGCATCCTGGACGCCTGCGCCGGGTTGCTGGACGAGGTCGGGGCGACCGCGCTCACCACCAAGGAGGTCGCCCAGCGCGCCCGGGTGCCGATCGGCACCCTGTACCAGTTCTTCGCCGGAAAGGAGGACCTGCTGGCCGCGCTCGCCACCCGCAACCTCGACCAGTACCTCCAACGGCTGGACGCCCGGCTGGCCGCCTCCGCGCCGGTCGGCCCGGCCGGCTTCACCGACCTCGCGGTGGAGGAGTTCGTGGCGATGAAGCGCGCGGTGCCCGGGTTCGGCCAGGTGGACTTCGGGCTGGCCGGCGCCGCGGTGCCGGCCGGGGTCCGGGATGAGACGCACCTGCTGGACGCGGGCGTGGACAACAACACCGCCGTCGCCCTGCGGCTGCAGGCGCTCGGCGGCGAACTGTTCGCCGCGGGCGACCCGGCGGCCACCACGCTCAGCCTGCGGGTCGCCCTGGAGGCGGCCGACGCGGTGCTCAAACTGGCCTTCCGGGGGGACCCGGACGGCGATCCGGCGCTGATCGCCGAGTGCAAGCGGCTGGTGCGCGGTTACCTGGCGCAACAGCCGTCCAGCGGCTGACGCACGACCCACGGGTTCGGCGCATCCCGTCCGCCCGAGCCGTTGCGAGCCCGCCGCGCCCGCAGCACAGTGGAAAGCGGAACGGCCGCGGAGGCGGCCACCGCGACCCGAGGAGCACGACCATGCACGCAGCGGTAGGTGACCAGCTCCATATCCACAGCAGGTCGGTGGGCATGGTGGACCAGAAGGGCATCATCACGGAGGTGCGCGGCACCGACGGCGAGCCCCCGTACGTGGTCCGCTTCGAGGACGGCCACGAAGGCCTGATCTACCCCGGCCCCGACTGCAACATCGAACACGCCGGGTCCCGCCAGGCGGGACACTGACCGACTCCCCCACCACCCCGTGCCCGACCCGCGCGAGGTGGTGAGGAGCGGTGTCCGCCCCCTCGCCCCCGCTGCCCGGGGCGCTCGCCGGGCTCGCGCCACTGCTGGACCACTACGGGTACCTCGCGGTGGCACTGCTCGTACTGCTCGACAACTGCGGCATCCCGGTGCCCGGGCAGACCATCCTGGTGCTCGCCTCGGTGTACGCCGGCACCGGGCACCTGGACTTCGCCGCCGTCCTGCTGATCGCGGCGGGCACCGCCACGGTCGGCAACGGCCTCGGCTACCTGATCGGCCACACCGGCGGGCGCGCCTTCGTCCACCAGTGGGGCCGTTACGTGCTGCTCACCCCGGCCCGGATGGAACGCGCGGACGGCTTCTTCGCCCGGCACGGCGGCAAGGTCGTCGCGGTCGCCCGCTTCGTGGACGGGCTGCGCCAGTACAACGGCATCATCGCCGGGACCACCGAGATGCCGTGGCGCCGCTTCGCGGTCTTCAACCTGCTGGGCGCGGTGCTGTGGACCGCGGTGTGGGGCACCTTCGGCTACGTCGCGGGGGCCAACATCGGCGCGGTCTACCGGACGGCGATCCGCTACCAGCTCTGGTTCGCGATCGGCCTCGGGCTGCTGTTCGCGGCCTTCCTGCTCCGGCAGGTGCTGCGCTACCGGCGTCGGCGCCGCCGCGGCGCCCGCCCCGGGTGAGCCGGCGCGGGGCCCGGCCCCCGCGCCCCCGCGGCCCCCCCCAATCCGCGGCGGCACACCCACAAAGGGCCCCCCCAACCCCCCGGTGTCCGGGTCGCGCCGTGGGGGGGTTTCGCGCGCCTGCCCTGTGCGGGCGGGGGCGCCCCCCCGGCGCCGCCCCCCGCCCCGCCCCCCACGCCGGTAGCGCAGGCTGCGGCTCGGACTCCGGCTCCGCCGGGCCACCCGACTAGCGCAGCGGGAACACCTCGAACGGCACCGCGAAGCGCGTCCCCAGCCGGGTGCCCGCGCCACGGCCGAAGCCCTCCAGGAACTCCCGGGCATCCGCCATCGCCCCGCCCAGCCCGGCCAGGTACGCCTTGTGCTCCTCCAGCGAGGCGACACCGGCGTCGAAGGTGTCGGTGGTGTCCACCGCGTGCTTCGACTCCGGCGAGGCCGCCGCCCAGATCTGCCGCACCCCGTTCCACGGCTCGTGCCCCTCGTCCACCAACTCGCGGAACACCCAGCGGTTCCCGGCGTCCCGGACGCCGTCCAGGGTGGCCCGGCCGACCGCGATGTGGTCCGCCTGGTTGAGGAACACCCCGCCGTAGGTCTCCCGGAAGTTGCTGGTGATCACGATGTCCGGCCGGTGCCGTCGCACCACCCGGGCGATGTCCCGGCGCAGCGGCAGCCCGTACTCCACCACTCCGTCCGGGTACCCGAGGAACTCCACGGTCTCCACCCCGACCACCCGCGCCGAGGCGATCTGCTCGGCCTCCCGCAGCGGCCCGCACTCCTCGGGGCTCATCGAGTCGATCCCGGCCTCGCCGCTGGTGACCATCACATAGATCACCTTCTTGCCCTGCGAGGTCCACCGGGCGACGGCCGAGGCGCCGCCGTACTCCATGTCGTCGGGGTGGGCGACGATCGCCACCGCGGTCTGCCAGTCCTCGTCGACGTGCTCGAAGGGCTCGGGGGCCTGCTCGGTCATGCTGTCCTTCCGTTCATGATTCCGAAGTCGAATACCAGCGACTCCGGCCTTTCGGCCGGAGAGATCCGTAACGGTGTCACCACAGCGTGAGCGCCGTGTTCTCCTCCCACCAGTCGGCGAACCGGGGGTCGGTCTTCTCGGCCTCGTTGAACACCTTCCGCAGCGCGGGCAGTGACCAGGGCCGCCACTCGGTCAGCTCGGATTCGGGGATGCCGTAGCACTCCTGCGCCTTCCGCTGCCACCATGGCGCCTCCACCCATGACACCCCCCAGTCGTACGCGGCCCGAGCCGCGCCGCAGTGCGAGCGGAGCCGGGTGTCCTGCTCGGCGTTCGGGTCCAGCGCGAAACGGTACGCCTGGACCACGAACCCAGGGCGCTCCTCAGCCTTCCGCGCGAAACCCTCGCGGCCAGAACCGGATCAGCAACGTCTCGGACGATATCGGACGGCACTGACAGACAAGCTCGCCCGGCACATCCGTGACGGGGACGCGGGTGTGCCGGGCGAGGACTGAGGGGGGATCAGCCGGCCTCGGGACTGAGCTGAGCGGCGGCGGCAGCAGGTTGCGGCCAGCGGATGCGGGTGGCGCAGAGCGAGACCACGGCGGCGGAGGCGGCGACGGCGGCCATGCCCCAGGCCAGGCTGGTGGCGCCGGCGATGAAGCCGATGGCGGCGGGGCCGGCGAGCAGGCCGGTGGTGCCCGTGGCGGCGACCAGGGAGAGGGCGTCGGAGCCCTGGCGGGCGGCGGCGACGTAGACGCACGGGGTGACGGCGGCGACGCCGAGGCCGACGCAGGCGAAGCCGAGCAACGTGGGGACGACGCCGCCGACCAGCAGGGCGAGGGCCAGGCCCAGGCCGGCCAGCAGGCTGCCGGTGCGGACGATACGGCCGTCGCCGAAACGGGTGCGCCAGCCGTCGGCGAAGATCCGGGCGCAGACCATCATCACCGAGACCACGGCGATACCCATCGGGGCGAGTCCGGCGCCGGCGTGCACCACGTCCTTGAGGTAGAGCGCGGACCAGTCGTTCATGGCACCCTCGGTGACGGTGCCGAAGACCATCGCCAGGCCCATCCAGAGCGTCGCCACGGCGGGCAGGGTGAAGCCGCGCCCCTCCTTCCGCCCTTTCCGCGTCAACTCCTTCCGCTCCGTCGGCGAGGCGGCTTCCTGCGGGCCGTCGGCCAGCAGCCCGCACCTGGCCGCGACGACCAGCACCGCCAGCAGCAGCGAGGCCAGGCCGAAGTGGACGGCGAGGGTGCCGGTGAAGGCGTTGACGCCGGAGGCCAGCAGCGCGGCCAGCAGCGAGCCGGCGCTGAAGGTGGCGTGCAGCCTGGACATCGTGGTCCGCTCGAAGCGGGCCTCCAGCGCGGCGCCCTGGGCGTTCATCGCGACGTTCAGGCAGCCGACCGCGACGCCGTCGCAGAACAGCACCAGCAGGGTGACCGGGTAGTTCGGCACCACCGACAGCGCGAGCAGGACGACGCCCAGGGCGAGCGCGGACAGCACCGAGAGCAGGCGGGAGCCGAACCGCCGCATCAGCGCCGCGACCAGCGGGAAGGACACCGCCGCGCCGATCCCGCAGGTCATCAGCAGCAGGCCGATCTGGGCCTCACCCAGGTCGAGCCGGGCCTTGAGCGCGGGCACCCGGGAGACCCAGGTCGCGTACTGGAATCCGAGGACGAAGAACAGTGCGCCGATGGCCAGTTGGGAGCGGCGAAACTCGTCGCGTACGGGGGACATGCGCATCAGCCCACTTCGGCTCTGGAGGGGGACGGGACGGGATCGGCCGGGGCGGTTTCCAGGGCCTTGGCCATGTAGACCGCCTCGGCGCCGTAGCTCGCGGGCAGGGCGATCCCGGGCCGGGCCCGGTAGCCGAGCGGGGTCCACAGCACCTGCGAGCCGCGCACCGCGACCAGTGAGAGCGTCCGGTAGCCGGCCGCCCGTCCGGTCTCCTCCAGGTGCCGCAGCATCCGGTGGGCCAGGCCCCGGCCGCGCGCCCGCTCGGCGATCACCAGGTCGTGGGCGTGCAGGTTGCTCGCCGGTACGCCGCCGCCGGACTCGGCCCGGCTGAGGTCCGGGCAGCGGAACAGCGGGTACGGCAGGGCGAGCAGGTAGCCGCCGAAGCCGCCTGCGTGCTCCAGGACGAAGCAGGTGGAGGGCGAGGCGCGGTGCCGGGAGCGCAGCGCCGCGCCGCCCTCGGACAGGCCGCTGGCGGCGTAGGCGCGTTCCTCGGCCGCGATGACGGCCGGCCAGTCGTCCTCGCGGAGCGGCCGGATCCGGGTGTCGGTCATGCCTCGTCTCCCTCGGCCTCGCCGCCGACGCAGGTGTACGGCGGCGGCGCGAAGCCGTTGAACCCCCGGGTGGCGTAGGCGGTGGAGTACGCGCCGCAGGAGTGGATCCACACGGGGTCGCCGGAGGCGACCGCGTCCGGGACCCGTACCAGGCCGTCCTCCTGGGCGTACGCGTCGTCGCTGTCGCAGGTCGGCCCGGCCACCACGGCGTTGACGAACTGCCCGCCGGGGTGGGTGGGGAACTCCAGCCGGTACTGCAACTGGTCCATCTCGTAAAGGCCGTTGAACTTTCCGCAGCTCAGGTAGAGCCAGTCCTCGCGGGTGCCGTCGAGCCGGCGGCGGGAGGAGAGCCGGGCGACGTGGGCGCGGATCGCGCCGTGGTCGGCGACCAGGTGGCGGCCGGGTTCCAGCAGGAACTCCAGCGGGGCGGCGTTGACGGCGCGCAGCCGTTCCATGCCCTCGCGGATCACCGCGAACATCTTGTCCAGCGGCGGTTCGAGCGGGCGGCCGTGCCGGTCCAGCACGCCGAGGGCGGGCAGTCCGCCGCCGAGGTTGATCCGATTCGGCACGATGCCGCGCCAGTTGAGCGCCTCCAGCACGGCGGCCAGCGACTCGACGGCCGCTCCCCAGGCCTCGGCGGTCATCTGCTGCGAGCCGACGTGGACCGACAGACCGGAGGGCACCAGCCCGGAGGTGCGGGCGGCGTCCAGCACCCGCAGGGCGTCCTCGGGCGAGCAGCCGAACTTGTGGCTGAGACCCCACAGCGCGCCCTCGCCGGTGGTGGCCAGGCGGCAGAACACCCGTGAGCCGGGGGCGTGTTCGGCGATCGCGGCGACGTCCTCCAGGCTGTCGGTGGCGAAGTCGCGCACGCCCAGCCGGTAGGCCTCGGCGATGTTGCGGTCGGACTTCACGGTGTTGCCGTAGTGGATCAGTTCGGGGGCGACCCCGGTGCGCAGCGCCTGGGCGATCTCCTGCGGCCCGGCCGCGTCGAAGCCGGAGCCGAGCCGGGCGAGGTGGTCGAGCACCTCGTCGACCGGGCAGGCCTTCATCGCGAACCGGACGGCGACACCGGGCAGTTCGACGCACAGGGCGGTGTACTGGCGGCCGATGCCGTCCAGGTCATAGATCAGGGTGTCCTCGGTGGCGGAGGCGAGCGCGGCGCGCAGGGCGGTGTGGTCGTGCGGGTCGCGGCGGGACGCGGTGTCGGCGTGCACGGCGGCCCGGGCGGTCGGGGCGCGGTGGCCCGGGCGCTGGACGCCGGTTCCGCAGCCGTCGGCCTGGTGGCGCGGGTCGGTGGTCTGACGTATCACGGATGAACTCCCGGTCCGGCTAGCGCGGCAGCCGTTCGGTGGGGGTGGCCTTGCTCGCCCGCACCAGCGGGCCCCACGCGTCGATCAGCAGCGCGAAGTCCTCGATGTCCGCCTGCGCCTCGTCGAGCAGACGCGCCCGTCGCGGCGCCAGGTGGTCGGCGAACTCGGCGTACTTCCCGCCGAGTCGGCGGTAGCAGCGGTCGAGTTCGGCGAGCCGCCGGTGGTTGTCGGTGCGGTCCGTCGCGGCGCTGCGGCGGGCGCAGTCGGCGATCACCTCGGGGCGGACGTGGTGCCGCTCGTCGAGCAGGGTGTCGCCGGCCAGCTCCATGTCGGCGTAGACCGGGTAGAGGTAGAGCATGGAGAGCAGGAACTTGGCGTAGCGCTCCTGGTAGGCGGTGAAGCCGGAGCCGGTGCGGCGTTCCGGGGTGTAGTAGTTGACGATGTGCCGGTTGTGGGTGACCCCGGGCAGGGTGGCGTCGTACACCAGGTGGTGCAGGAAGTAGTCGCTGCCGATGGTGTCGGTGGCGGGCGGCAGCGGCACGCGCTCGTACACCTCGTGGTCGAGGGCGAGGTTGCACATGTCGATCCGCCAGATGTCGGGCCGGTCGAGCACGGCGCGGTCGGCGGTGAAGGGCTCGGTGCCGGCGCCGATGAAGGATTCGGCGACGAGTTCGCGCTTCTGGTCCCCGGTGGCCTCGCCGGGTGCCCAGAGCGCGACCACGTCGTGGTAGACCTCGGGGTCGAGGTCGCGGATCTCGCCGAGGTCGACGGAGAGTTCGCCGATGAAGGAGGCGCCGACCAGGGCGACGGGCTTGTCGGCGTCGGTCGGGTCGAGGGTGTGCTCGGTGACGGCGGCGGCCGCGTCGGCGGCCCTGGCGCCGATCGTGGCGAGCTCGTGCTCGATCGGGAATACCGGTTCGCCGTCGAGCAGTTGGTAACGGCTGTCGGAGTCGCGGCGGTGCACCGACGTGCAGCCGAGCGCGGCGGCCAGCAGGAAGGCCCGGTTGGTGCAGGCGCCGTAGGAGACGGCGTCGGGCAGCATCAGGTCGAGCAGCTTGTCCGGCCCGGCGAGGCCGGAGCGCTCGATCGCCTCGCGCAGGAAGGCGCGTTGGGCCGCCTCGTCCAGGTGGTGGACGACCACGCCTTCGGCCGGCGGCAGCGCGGCGACGGCCTCGGCGTGGCGCTGGCGGGCCGGCGGGTCGGCGGAGTCGAGCACCAGCAGGTGCACCTGGACGCCGAACCGCCGTGCGGCGTAGGCGGCTTCGGCACCGATCGCGGTGATGGTGCCCGCGCACGCGCGGTTGGTGGGCAGGGTCAGGCAGACGGCGCGCATTCCCGCTCCCCCGTGGGCTCCTCGAAGACATGACCGGTCCAGGACCGCAGGCCGAGCAACTTCTCCCCCAGTTCGGTCAGTTCGGCCGGCCCGTAGCGCAGCGCCTCGGGCTTGTCGGCGTCCCCGACCAGGGTGCGGTTCCAGTCCGGGGTGCTGAGGGTGCGCCAGGACTCGACCCGGGAGCGGCGCAGCGGCTCGGCCTCTTCCAGGGCGGGCATCATCGACAGGTACTGCACGGCGCGCACGCCGCCGGCCGAGGTGTTTCGGGCGACGCCGTGGGCCAGCAGGCCGTTCCAGATCAGCAGGTCGCCGGCCTTCAACTCGGGCCGGATCACCGGGAACTCGTCGCGGTCGACGGCCGGGCGGATCGGGTCGCGGTCGGCGGGCTGGGCGGCCTGCCACGCGTTGAAGCGCCGGAACAGCTCCGGGTCGCACTGGAAGCCGCCGTGGTCGGGTTCGGTGTCGTTGAGCGCGATGATGCCCTGGACGCGCTGCGGCAGCATGCCCTGGGTGGTGTCGACGTCCCAGTGCAGTTCGATGTCGAAGCCCTTGTCGGTGGGTTCGATGAGCGCGCGGTCGCGGTTGCGGACGTTCGGCGGGTTGAGGTTGAGCCGGTCGAGGGTGACCCACAGCTCCTCGCAGTCCCACACGTCCACGAAGGCGTCGTAGACGCGCTGCGACTGGCGGCTGTCCCAGATGAGTTGGTGGTGGTAAGCCTCGACGAAGCCGTAGATGTGCAGGTGCTGGTCGAGTTCGTCGCGGTAGTCGCGCTCGCGGTACCACTCCTCGGGGCGGTCGGGCGACAGGCCCTGGAAGTCCCAGGCGAAGTCGAGCAGGCGCTTGGCGGCCTCGGCCGGGATCGCCTGCTCCACCACGACGTAGCCGTAGGTCTGCCAGTGCGCGTAGTCCTGCTCGGAGAGCACCCGCAGCGGGCGCTCCTTGCGCAGTTCGCGCAGGGCGGTGCGGGCGAGGTAGCTCTCGGTGTCGGCGCTGAAGTAGGGGCGCGGCGAGGCGGCCCGGTAGAGATATTCCTCGGGGTGTTCGTCAGGGCTCGGCATGGGCGGTCACTCCATGGTTCGTGGTCGATTCGGCGCTTCCTCGGGCGCCCGGTGCGGGCACGGCGAGCCGACGGCCGGTCGTTCGGCCGGAAGGGGAATTCGGTGCACGGACCGGACGCCCGTCCGCGTGCGCTCCTTCTCGCCTCGGTCCGCGAGCACGGGACAGCGCCATGCCAGGAGGGTCAACTCGCCCGTTCGGCAGGGCCTCTCACCCCGCATCAGCCTCTGCCGAACCGCACTCCCCATACGTTGGACTAGACCAACTAATGGTGTCAACCCTTTCCCGCGGGTTGCCGATCGGGAAATCAGCGCAGTTCACGGTGGCTCTCGCGGTTCGCTTGATGTTTCGGAGGCTGACATAAGGACGGGTATGTTTCGGAAATTGACATAACCGGGAGCGGTGAACCACGGCGCCCCGCGCACCGTTACGCCGGGCCCGCGCCGCCCGCCCGCCGTAGCTTGGGACTGTGGCACGCACCCGGCTGGCCCCGCCCGGCTGGCTGACCGAGGGCCTGCGGCCCCGGGACACGCCGATCCCCTGGGCCGCGGTGGCCCGCGCCTCGGTCGCGCTCGCCGCCCCGCTCGCGGTGGGCACCGCCGCCGGGCGGCCCGGCTACGGCGCGCTGGTGTCGATGGGCGCGCTGTCCGGCGTCATCGGGGACACCGCCGACGCCTACCGGATGCGGGTGTTCAACATCGCCGTGCCGCAGCTGATCGGCGCCCTCGGGGTGCTGGTCGGCACCCAGGTGTACGGCTCCGGCTGGACGGCCGTCGTGGTGCTGACCGTCGTCGCGCTGGTCTCCGGCATGATCTCCTCGATCGGCGCGGTCGCCTCCGTCTCCGGACTGCTCCTGTTGCTCAACACCGTGATCGGAGCCGGCCTGCCGATGCCCTCCCCCTGGTGGCTGCCGCCCGCCCTGCTGCTGCTCGGCGGCCTGGTGGTGCTCGCCCTCACCCTGCTGGCCTGGCCGCTGCGCGGCGGCACGCCCGAGCGCGGGATCGTCGCGGACACCTACCGGGCGGCCGCCGAGATACTGGAGGCCGCCGGCTCGCCCGGCTACGACGCCAAGCGGCGCGAGCTCACCCATTCGCTCAACCAGTCCTACGACCTGCTGCTGGCCCGCCGCGCGCGCCGACACGGCCGCTCCCCCACCCTGGTCCGGCTGCTCGCCCAGCTCAACGCGGTGATCCCGGTGGTCGAGGGCGCCTCGGCGGTCCACCTGCGCCCGCCCGAGTTCGGCCCGCTGGCGCCCGGCTACCCGGCCGCCGTCCGCGAGTTGGCCGCGGCCGTCGAGCTGGGCCGCACCGGCCCCGCGCCCCCGCCCGACCTGCCCGAACCGCGCGGTCCCTCCACCCGCGCGCTGGAGGAGGCCATCCGGCACGCCGCCGCCGTGGTGCACGAGGCCGAGCCGGACCCGTACGCCTCCGACGACCGGCTCGGCCGGCCCGCCGCTCTGGAGGTCCGGGCCCGGCGGGCGGCCCGGGCGCTGCTGCTGTCCGGGGCGTCCTGGCGGTACGGACTGCGGCTGGCGCTGTGCATCGGGCTGGCCCAGGTGCTGGTGTCGGTGATCGCGGTGCCCCGCTCGTACTGGGTGACGCTGACCGTGACCTTCGTGATGAAGCCCGACTTCGGCTCGGTGTTCTCCCGCGCGGTGCTGCGCGCGCTCGGCACGGCCGCCGGGCTGCTGATCGCCGTTCCGGTGCTGGCCGAGGTGCCGCACGGCTGGTGGGACGTGCCGGTGATGGCGGCGCTAGCCACGCTGATCCCGGCGCTGTCGGCCAAGGGGTACGCCTTCCAGACCGCGGCGATCACCCCGGTGATCCTGCTGCTCTCCGACCTGCTCAACCACCAGGGCTTCCACCTGGTGCTGCCCCGGCTCTACGACTCGCTGATCGGCTGCGGCATCTCGCTGCTGGCCGGCTACCTGCTGTGGCCGGAGTCCTGGCACACCCGGATCGGCGACCGGCTGGCCGACGCCGTCCAGGACACCGCGTCGTACGTGTCGCTGGCCTTCACCACCGCGCCCGGCCACGACGAGCCGGCCCGGGCCCGCTACCGGCGGCGGCTCTACCGGGACCTGTCCACCGTGCGCGGCGAGTTCCAGCGGGCGCTCACCGAGCCGCCGCCGGTCGGCGCCCGGGCGGAGGCCTGGTGGCCGTTGGTGATCGCGGTGGAGCGGATCGTGGACACCACCACCGCCACCCGGGTGCGGGTCGAGCACGGCGCGACCGCGCCGACCTCGGCCGAGGTCGGCGCGGTCGCCCGGGAGCTGACCGACCTGGCGGAGGCACTGCGCACCGGCGCCCCGCTGCCCCCAGCCGCCCCGGACGCGCTGGCACCGGACTGCGCGCTGGCCCGGCTGCTCCACGAGGTGCACGCGGCGAGGTCGGTCGCGGCTCCGTGACCACGGGGCGCGGCGTCTTGCGGGTCAGTCCTGGATGCGCCGCCAGGGCCGGTCCGCCTCCAGCGCGAAGGCCAGCTCCAGCAGCAGCCGCTCCTGCCCGTGCGCGGCCGACAGGTGCACCCCGATCGGCAGGCCGCCGGGCGCCGCCCCGGTGGGCAGCGCGATGCCCGGGCCGCCGGTCACGTTGTTGACCGGGGTGAAGGCGACGTAGCGCAGCAGCCGCTCGACCAGCTCGTCGAAGGCCACGTTCGGGCTCAGGTGGCCGATCGGCGGGGCGGTGTGGGCGAGCACCGGGGAGAGGATCGCGTCGTGGTCGCGGAAGATCCCCGCGTACACCGCCTCGGCCCGGCGCAGCCGGCGCAGCACCCCCGGGGTGCGCGGGAACTCGGCCTGGAAGCGGCGGCGCAGACCGGTGGTCAGGCCGTCCAGCCTGCCGCCGCGGAAGCTCGGGTCGAGCACCAGCCGGCCGGTGACCGCGATCACCCAGGCGATGTAGCCCCAGTACGAGAGGAAGTCTCGGGAGAACTCCTCGCCGAAGGGCAGGGTGGTCGGCTCGACCCGGTGACCCATCGCCTCCAGCCGGGCGGCGGTCTCCTCGACCGCCCGGCGGGTCGGCTCGTCGGTCTTGGCGATCGGCGAGTCCACCACCAGCCCGATCCGCAGCGGGCGCCCGCCCGGGCCCTCGACCAGGCCGAGCGGGGGCAGCTTCGGGTTGTGGTGGTGGCGTTCGGCGGCGGCGAGGAAGGCGGCGGTATCGCGCACCGAGCGGGTCACCACCCCGTCGGTGACCAGGTCGATCGGCAGTTTGCCGCCCTGGGCGTTAGTCACCAGCCGGCCCCGGGTGGGCTTGAGGCCGATCAGTCCGCAGCAGGCCGCCGGGATCCGGATCGACCCGCCACCGTCGTTGGCGTGCGCGATCGGCACCACGCCGGCGGCGACCAGCGCGGCCGAGCCGCCCGAGGAGGCGCCCGCCGAGTGCGAGGGCTTCCAGGGATTGCGCACCGGCTGGGCGGTGGCGAACTCGGTGGAGGCGTTGAGGCCGAACTCGGGCAGCCGGGTCTTGCCGAGCACGGCCAGGCCGGTGGCCAGGAACTGGTCGGTGAAGCGCGCGTTGCGGCGGGCCGGGCGGGCGCGGAAGGCCTCGCTGCCCATGGCGGTCGGCAGGCCGCGCAGGTCCACGTTGTCCTTGAGGTAGGTCGGCACGCCCCAGAGCGGGCCGCCGATGCCCTCCCGGCTGATCCGCGGCCGTTCGTACGAGGCGTGGGCGACGGGCAGCAACGCGCCGTCGATCCGCCCGGCACGGGCGACGGCCGCGGCGACCAGCTCGCGGGGGTTGACCTCGCCGGCCCGCACCAGGGCGGCCAGCGCCACCGCGTCGTGCGCGCCGAGGGCGTCGTCGGTGAACGCGTGGGCCCGCTCGTCGGTCATTCAACTCCCCATTCCCCGCCGGGCCTTCTACTGCCCGGTAGTACTGGCCGGTAGTCTCACAAAGAGTTCGCAGTGTAGGCACGCGACACCACCGCCCGATAGCCCCACGTCGGGGCTCGCCACGGGCGGCCGTACCGCGATCCGTCAAACACCGGACGGCGCACGGGCGTTCGGCATGCGCCCCCGCGTTCACCCCACCCGCCGGTCCCGAACCGTTTCACCGGCGGGCTCCGGGAAAGATCCCGATCGCCCATCGATCCGGCCATCCCCACCCGAGGTGACGCCCGTGACCACCCAGTACCACCCGACCGCCCGATACACCTCGGCCACCGCCCCCGGCGCGCTCCCCCTGCTCGGTCACGTCCCCGCCTTCGTCCACCGCCCCTTCGGCTTCATGGCCGGCCTGGCCGCCCACGGCGACCTGGTCAGGCTCCGGCTCGGCCCGCTCGACGCGTACGTCGCCTGCCACCCCGACCTGGTGCGCCGGCTGCTCACCGAGGACCGCACCTACGACAAGGGCGGGGTCATCATCGACAAGGCCCGCGAGGCCTTCGGCAACGGCCTCGCCACCTGCCCCGCCGCCGACCACCGGCGCCAACGCCGCATGCTGCAACCCGCGTTCCACCGCGACCGGCTGCCCGGCTACGCCGCCATGATGGCCGAGGAGATCGCCGGCACCATCGCCCCCTGGCGCGACGGCGACGTGATCGACGTGCCCGCCGCGATGTACCGCCTCACCACCGCCGTCACGGCCCGCTGCCTGTTCGCCGCCCACGAACGGGCCGGCTCACTGCCCGTGCACGAGTGCATGGACGTGGTCACCCGGGGCGTCGCCCGGCGCATCATGCTGCCGATCCCCGGCGCCGACCGGATCCCCACCCCCGGAAACCGCCGCTTCCGCCGCGCCGAGCGGAACCTGCGCGAGATCACCAAGCGGCTGATCGCCGACTACCGCGCCGCCGGCACCGACCGCAACGACCTGCTCTCCATGCTGCTCAGCGCCCTCGACGAGAACGGCACCGGCCTGTCCGACACCGAGGTCCACGACCAGGTGGTCACCTTCCTGCTGGCCGGCATGGAGACCACCGCCGCCACCCTCTCCTGGGCCTGGACCCTGCTCGCCGCCAACCCGGCCATCCGCGACCGCCTGCACGCCGAACTCGACACCGTCCTCGACGGGCGCCCCGCCCGCTACGAGGACCTGCCCGCGCTGCCGCTCACCGCCCGGATCGTCAGCGAGACGCTGCGGCTCTACCCGGTGCCCTGGGTGCTCAGCCGCACCGTCGCCGCCGACGCCGAGCTCGGCGGCCACCGCATCCCGGCCGGCGCCACCATCCTGTTCAGCCCCTACCTGCTGCACCGCCGGGCCGACCTGTTCCCCTGCCCCGACCGCTTCGACCCCGACCGCTGGCTCACCACCGCCCGCCCCGCCCCCGGCACCTACGTCCCCTTCGGCCTCGGCGCCCGCCGCTGCATCGGCGAGGCCTTCGGCACCACCGAGGCCGCCCTCGCCATCGCCACCGTCGCCGCCCGCTGGACCGTCACCCCCACCCCCGGCCGCCCGGTCCGCCCCGCCCGCAGTTCCTCGATGTCCCCCCGCCCCTTCACGGCGACGCTGGCCCGCCGGGCGCGATGAGGGGCGCGCGGGTCACGCAGTGATCGGAGTTCGGTACTGTCCCGGCGGGGCCGGCCACAGGTGTGCCGGCCGGACCTGCCGTTCGACCGGGACACCATCACACCATGAACGCTCGTTCCCCGTTGGGGCTCCTGACCGGGCTGCTGCGCGCCGTCCGGACCTACCCGCGCCGCTCACCGCTGACGTTCGGTTACGTCGGCCTGCTCCTGCTCGGCCACGCCTGGGTCGAGTACGAGCTCTCCGACGCGGGGGCCGACGACCTGCGGGAGTACATCAGCACCAACCTGGACAACCTTCACGACCACCCGGTCAGGGCCCTGTTCGGCAGCGCGCTGCTGTACGACGGCACGCTCACCGACGTCACCTCGACCGGCTTCGGCGGCACCCTGATCACCCTCGGCCTCGGCATCGTCGTCAGCCTGGCCTGGGCCGAACGCCGCTACGGGACGCTGCGCGCCGCCGCGGTGTTCCTCGCCGGGCACATCGGCGCCACCCTGATCACCGCCCTGGTCATCCTGCTGGCCCTGCGGCAGGACTGGTACCCGCAGAGCGTGCGGGCGGCCTCGGACTACGGCATCAGCTACGGCGCCCAGGCCGCCCTCGCGTTCGTGGTCCTCGCCCTGCCCCGCTGGGCCCGGCTGCCCTGGGCCGCCTTCGTCCTGGCCTGGCCACTCGGCGGCGACCACGCATGGCCCGGCCCGCTCCCCGAGTTCACCACCGTCGGCCACCTCCTCGCCGCCGCCCTCGGCTTCGCCCTGGCCGCCGTCACGGCCGCCACCACCCGCCACCGCACGGGCGCACCCGCCACCGCAGGCCCGAAGGGGTGACCATCCGCCGACGGCCACCTCCCCGTCAGCGGGGCGGCCGGCCTCCGGCCGCCATGCCGGCCAGCAGCCGCTCGATCGTCGCCAGCCGTTCCCGCAGCTCCTCGACGTCGCTCCTGGTGGCGCTCTGTTCGGCCGCCCGGAGGGTGACCAGCAGCTGCCCGTCCGATTCCAGCCGGGCGCGGGCCACGTCGCTGACGCTGTCGCCGTTCTGGACCCGGATGGCGTGTTCCGGCTCGGACGGGCGCAGCGCCAGGCTGTGCAGCGCGCCGGGGACGAGCTTGCCGTCGCGGACGACCGTGGCGGGTTCGCCCTCCAGGACGCGGGCGGCGCGCGGGTCGCGGGCGAGCCAGCGGGTGTTCCGGGACGGGGCCGACGCTACGCCACGCGCCCGCTACGAGCGCCGCTTCGGCTTGCCGCGCCGGGCGGCGGCCGCCCCGCCCCGCCCCGCGCTCTTCTGGCCCGTGCTCTTCTGCCCGCCGGCCCGCTGCTGCCCGCCCGCCTTCTGCTGCTGCGGCTTGCGCGGCGCCGCCGCCTTCCTCGGCTGAGCGGCCGGGGCCGCCGAGGCCTGCCCGGCACCCCGCCCGCGCGAGCTGTTGACCGTCCGCCCCCGGACGATCCCGATGAACTCCTCCACCAGGTCCGTCGTCCGCTCCTGCAGCCAGGACAGCGCGACCTGCGACTGCGGCGCCTCCACCACCGGCCGGTAGGTGAGGTCCCGCCGATGGTGCAGCCGGGCCAGCGACTGCGGGACCAGCAGCACGCCGACGTTGGCCGCCACCAGCTCGATGGCGTCCGCCGTGGTCGCCGGGCGCTCGATGGCCGGGCGTCCGGGCAGGGCGTCGGCGGCCCAGCCGAGGGTGTCGTCGAGCGGGTGGAAGACCACGTCCTCGGCGAGGTCGTCGAGGGTGACCTCCTCGGCGGCGGCGAGCCAGTGGTCCTTGGGGAAGACCACGACGGTGGTCTCGGTGTACAGCGGGATCGCGCTGAGCACGTCTTTGTCGACCGGCAGACGGATCAGCCCGGCGTCCGCCGAGCCCTCCCGCACGGTCCGCTCGCCCTCCTCGGACGGGACCGCGACGAGGTCGAGCGGGACGTCCGGGAGCCGCTCGCCCCAGACCCGGGCCCATTTGCCGGGGGTCACGCCCGGGACGTACGCGAGCCGGAAGGACGGGTTCACCTGCATGTCTGTCACAGGGCAAGGCTACCGACCGTGACCGGAAGCGCCCGCGCACTCCCTTACCCTTGTCCTCATGACATCGCTCAAGCAGAAGACCAGCCAGACCATGAAGCCGGCCACGGCGGCCAAGAAGCTGGGGATCTACCTCTCCGCGGCGCCGACCGACTTCCAGGAGGGCGTGGTCTCCCGCGAGGAGCTGAACGCGCTGCAGGCCGAGCCGCCGCAGTGGCTCCAGGAACTGCGCAAGAACGGCCCGCACCCCCGCCCGGTGATCGCCGCCAAGCTCGGCATCTCGATCTCCGGCCTGGCCCGCGGCGGCGTGACCGAGGCGCTCACCACCGAGCAGATCGAGGCGGTCAAGGCCGAGAACCCGCTCTGGCTCCAGCACGAGCGCGCCAACCAGGTGGACGTCCGCAAGGAGAACGCCCGGATCAAGGCGAAGCACGAGAAGGAGGCCGCCGAGGCCGCCGCGAAGGCCGCCAAGGAGTCCCAGGCCCGCTGACCCGCTGACGCGCGCCCCGGCGCCGTTTGTCAGACCCCTGCGCTTGGATGGTGCCGGCGTTCGTCCACGGACGGGCGTCGGCACGGCCATGAGCACGTTCGCACGGGAGGGCAGGCAGATGGCGGCAGCACTGAACGGTCGGATCGCCCTGGTCGCGGGAGCGACGCGGGGCGCCGGGCGGGGCATCGCGGTGGAGCTCGGCGCGGCGGGCGCGACGGTGTACGTGACCGGGCGCACCACCCGGGAGCAGCGCTCGGAGTACGACCGGCCCGAGACGATCGAGGACACCGCCGAGCTGGTCACCGCGGCGGGCGGCCGGGGCATCGCGGTGCCGACGGACCACCTGGTCCCGGCCCAGGTGGCCGCCCTGGTGGAGCGGATCGAGGCCGAGCAGGGCCGGCTGGACGTCCTGGTGAACGACATCTGGGGCGGCGAGAAGCTGTTCGGCTGGAACACCCCGGTCTGGGAGCACAGCCTGGACGACGGCCTGCGGCTGCTGCGCCTGGCGGTGGAGACCCACGCGATCACCAGCCACCACGCCCTGCCGCTGCTGCTGAAGAACCCGGGCGGCCTGCTGGTGGAGATGACGGACGGCACGGAGGAGTACAACCGCGCCACCTACCGCAATTCCTTCTTCTACGACCTGGCCAAGTCCTCCGTCCTGCGGATGGCCTTCTCCCTGGGCCACGAGCTCGGCTCGCGCGGCGCCACCGCCGTGGCCCTGACCCCTGGGTGGATGCGCTCCGAGATCATGCTGGAGCACTTCGGCGTGACCGAGGAGAACTGGCGCGAGGCCGTGGCCCGGGAGCCGCACTTCGGTATCTCGGAGACCCCGTACTACGTCGGCCGGGCGGTCGCCGCGCTGGCCGCCGACCCGGAGGTCGCCCGCTGGAACGGCCGGTCGCTCTCCAGTGGGAAGCTGGCCCAGGAGTACGGCTTCACCGACCGGGACGGCAGCCGCCCGGACTGCTGGCGCTACCTGGTCGAGGTGCAGGACGCGGGCCGGCCGGCCGCGCCGGAGTCCTACCGCTGAGCGTCCGCGACCCTGACTGAATCCTGAATTCCGCTTCGACGGCGGCGCGTTCACCACGCGCGGACGGAACTCCCTTCCCTCCGTCGCGTAGTGACCGCTCGCCTGGCCGGGCCCGGCCACCGCGTACCTGATCGGCCGTCGGGAGATCCTCCGGCACCGCGAGCGGGCCCGGGCCGCGCTCGGCGGGCGCTTCGACATCCGCGAGTTCCACCACCAGCTGATCGGGCACGGCAGCCTGCCGCTCGGGGTGCTGGAGGACCTGATCACCGAGTGGATCGCCGCGCACTAGCCGCGCACCAGCCGCGACGGCGCCGGTGGGGAGGCCCGCCCCCACCGGCACCGCGGGGGCTCAGAAACCGGGCGGTCCCCAGCACCGAGTCGAGTGCCCCTCGTCCGAGGTCGGGTAGCGGGCGCGCCCTGCCGTCGCGTCAGGAATGCGGAAACGATTCCGCGCGCCCGCGACAGACCTCCCGCGCCCGGACGTGGCGTCACCCGTTCGGCCCCCTCCACACGGTAGTGTCCGCTGGCGCGGCCATCGGCACATCGCCGGCCGGCCGCACGTGTACCCGCAACGACCTGGAGGAACTCCGTGCCGGCTCCCGCCCGAGGCGCCCTCGCCATAGCCGCGGCCGTCCTGCTCGCAGCAGCCGCGGGCTGCTCGTCCAGCGGCGGCCACACCGCCAGGGACAGCGGCCACGGCAAGGCGAGCGCCCACAGCTCCGCCCCGGCGGCCGGCGGCGACGCCGCCCAGCCCGCCCCGGCCGCGATCGTGACCGGGCCCGGCCCGAAGCCCTCGTACGACGTCCAGCCGCAGCCCGCGGCGGGCAGCTGCCACTTCCGCTACACGGCGGACAAGCAGCCGCTGCCCGACCCGAACTGCACCCCGGGCGCGATCAGCCCGGCGGTCAACCAGGGCAACATCAACGACACCATCTGCAAGCCGGGCGGCTACACCTCGACCATCCGTCCGCCGGCGAACATCACCGGCAAGGAGAAGGCCGAGAACGCCAAGTCCTACGGCTACACCGGCCCGATGGGCGACGCCGAGTACGACCACCTGATCAGCCTGCAGCTCGGCGGCGACCCCAACGACCCGCGGAACCTGTGGATCCAGCCGCCCTCCCCCGGCCACGTCCCGGGCAAGGGCCCGAACAACCCCAAGGACTCGGTGGAGACCCACCTGCACACCGCGATCTGCAAGGGTCAGGTCACCCTGGCCGCGGCCCAGTCCGCGATCGCCACCGACTGGACCACGGCCGAGGCCAAGGTCGGCCTCAAGCCCGCCGCCGCGCCCACCCCGGAGGCGGACGCGGACGGCGACTGACGGATCGTTTCCCCGACGACGTTCGGGGCTGCAGCGCCTCTCGGGGCCACAGCCCCTCTCGGGGCTACAGCGACTCCACCAGCCCGGCGATGGTGTCGAACGGCCGGTACTCCGCGAACTCCGCGCCCAGCGCGCGGGCCCGCTCGCGGAACCGGCCCTCGCCGAGCACCCGGTCCACCGCCCGGCCGACCGCCTCCGGCGCCGGGCGGTCGGTCCGCAGGTCCAGCCCCATACCCGCCCACTCCACCCGGGCCGCCACCTCCGGCTTGTCCTCGCTCGCCCCGGCCACCACCAGCGGCACCCCGTACCGCAGCGCGGCCTGCACCCCGCCGTAGCCGCCGTTGCTCACCAGCACGCCGGTGTGCGGCAGCAGCCGGTCGAACGGGACGTATCCCGGCGGCGCGGACATTGCCCGGCAGGCTGCCGCCGAGCGGCTCGGCCAGCCGCTGCGGCCCGTCCGGGCGGGCGGTGGCGGCCACCACCAGCAGGTCGTCCCGGTCCGCCAGGGCGCGGACGGTCGGGGCGACCAGCTCGCCGAGGTCGGTGTTGGCCAGCGTGCCCTGGGTGACCACCACGACCGTCCGCTCGCCGGTCACCTCCTCCCACCACCCGGGCAGCGGCCGCTCGTCGCCGACGAGGCCCGGCAGCGCGCCGATCAGCCGGTACGAGGCGGGCGCGTCGCTGCGCGGGTACTCGAAGCCCGGCACGGTCAGCTGCAGGTACGCGTCCGGCACCGTCACCTGCGCCTGCCCGCGCGGGCCCTCCGGCAGCCGGACGCCCGCCTCCGCGAACACCTTCTCGGCGTAGCGCCGCAGCGGCTCGCCGCGCCGCTCCATCTCCTCCTGCAAGGCCCGGTTGCGGGCCCGGCCCTTGTTCGGGCCCGGCGCGTTCTGCTCGTTCTGCGACTCACCGTAGGCAGGGGTGGTAGACGACCGATGAACAGCTCATCTGCCCAGTACCGCACCGCCGTTCAGGCCGATCACCTGCCCGGTGAGGTAGCCCGCCGCCGGGGAGGCGATGTAGGCGACCGCCTCGGCCACGTCCTCGGGGGTGCCGGCCCGACCGACCAGGGTGTCGGCGATCTTCCGGGCGTGGAACCCCTCGTCCCGCTCGGCGCCGAAGATCTCGGTGTCCTCGACGTAGCCGGGCGCCAGCACGTTCACCGTGATCCCGTCCGGCCCCAACTGCCGCGCCAGGCCGAAGGACCAGCCGTGCAGGGCGGCCTTCGCGGCGGCGTACGAACCGGCCGAGTGCGGGCCCGCACCGCCGCGCTGGGCGGCCGCCGAGCTGATCACCACCAGCCGACCGCCGGGGCGGCGCAGCGCGCCCTGGAGGGCGGTGGTCAGCAGCACGGCGGTGAGCAGGTTGGTGTCCAGGTCCCGCCGCCAGGACGCGGCCAGGGCGGCCAGGCTGTCGTCCTCGGGCGGGGTGATGATCGCGCCCGCGTTGTTCACCAGCACGTCCACCGGCCCGAGTCCGGCGATCCGGGCGGCCACCGCCCCGACCGCCGCCGGGTCGGTCAGGTCGCCCGCCAGCGGCACGACCGTGCCCGCTCCGGCACCCCACTCGATCTCCTCCCGGGCCTGCTCCAGCACGGCCGCCCGGCGGCCGAGGATCACCACCCGGTTCCCGTCCCCGGCCAGCCGGGCGGCGATCGCCCGCCCGATCCCGGTCCCGCCGCCGGACACCACCGCGAGTCGCTCCTGGCCCACCGGTCAGGCCTCGCCGTCGTCGTAGGCGCGCATCAGCTCCGTCGACCACGCGGGCTGCCGGACCTCCCCGCGCGGGCCGAACTCGCCCATGTACGGCTTGATGTCGAGCACCGGCGTACCGGCCACCGCGTCCAAGCCGGTGACGTGCGGCTCCAGTCCGTCCACCCGGACCAGCGCGCAGCGGGAGGCCCCGACCACCCACCCCACCGGACGCACCGTCACTTCGTCCACGCCGACTCCCCCTTCGGACCAACGACCGTTCACCCGGTACCGTAACCGGGCTCACGCCCCGACGATCAAGGGGGTCACCGGTCCGTCAGCCACGGCGACCGGGTCCAGCGGTTCGGGTACCCGCGGACCCGGCTGGGCCGAGCTCACCGGGGGCGCCGAGGGCGTCACCCACCGCCGCTCCGGGGACGGCTCCGGCCGCGCGTGCCGCCCGGTCGGTCAGGACTGGCCCGGGGTGATCGGCAGACCGCGCTTGTGCTCGGTGCGGCGGTAGTGGCCGAGGACGGTGTCGAATACCTCCTCGCTGACCGGCAGGCCCTCCAGGAAGTCGTCCAGGGCGTCGTACTCGACGCCGAGGGCCTCCTCGTCGGGGCGGCCGGGGGCGAGGTTCTCCAGGTCCGCGGTGGGGATCTTGCCGACCAGTTCGGCGGGCGCGCCCAGCACCGCGGCGATCGAGCGCACCTGGCGCTTGGTCAGCCCGGAGAGCGGCATGACGTCGGCCGCGCCGTCGCCGTACTTGGTGAAGAAGCCGACGGCGGCCTCGGCCGCGTGGTCGGTGCCGACGACCAGGCCGCCCGAGGCGCCGGCGGCCGCGTACTGGACCACCATCCGCTGGCGGGCCTTGACGTTGCCGCGCACGAAGTCCTCGTGGGCGTGGTCGGTGAAGGTCAGCCCGGCCGCCAGCAGCGCGTCCAGGGCGGCGTCGGTCGCGGGCTTGATGTCGACGGTCAGCACCTCGTCGGCGCGGATGAAGTCGAGCGCGCGCTGGGCGTCCGCCTCGTCCGCCTGGACACCGTAGGGCAGCCGCATCGCGGTGAAGCCGGCCCGGTACCCCTCGGCCCGCAGCCGCTCGACGGCGAGCTGGCAGAGCCGCCCGGTGGTGGTGGAGTCGACGCCGCCGCTGATGCCCAGCACCAGGGTGCGCGCACCCGAGGCCCGCAGTTGCTCGGCCAGGAAGGCCACCCGCCGCTCGGCCTCCTTCGCGGGGTCGGGGACGGGCGCCACCCCGAGGGCGAGGGCGATCTGCCGCTGGAGGTCCACGGGTGGGGTCTCGGTCATGCCGACTCCTTGGGGAAGGTCACACGGTGGGTGCCCGTCATCGTCGTCACCGGCGAGTACAGCGAGGTGGTGGCGGTGGTGAACAGGCGGTTGTTCTCCGTGCCACCGAAGGTGGTGTTGGAGACGGGCTCGGGGACGAGGATACGGCCGATGAGGGTGCCGTCGGGCGCGTAGCAGTGGACGCCGTCCTCGAAGGCGGCCGCCCAGAGCCGGCCGCCGAGGTCGAAGCGGGTGTTGTCGAACCGCCGTCCGAAATTCGGCACCCAGGCCACGGTGGTGCTGGAGACCTTCTTCGAGCGCCCGCCCAAGCCTTAGACCTCGGCCTCGGTCCCGGCCTCGGTCCCGGTCCCGGCCTCGGTCCCAGGCGCGGGGTGCCGCAGGATGTCCAGCACCACGCGGCCGTCCACGGTCTCCTGGGCGACCAGCAGCGCCGCCAACTCGTCCAGGTGGTGCCGGTGTTCGCGCAGCAGCTGGACGGCCCGGCGCTCGGCACCGCGCAGCAGGGCGGCCACCGCCTCGTCCACCGCGCGCTGGGTCTGCTCGGAGTACGGGCGGCGCAGCAGGTCCTCGGGGCGCTCGCCGAGGTACTGCGGGGAGCCGCTGGAGTAGCCGACCGGGCCGAGGTCCGGGGAGAGGCCGAACTCGCGGACCATCCGGGTGGCCACCGAGGTGGCGTTGGCCAGGTCGTTCGCGGCGCCCGTCGAGCCCTCACCGAAGACGACCAACTCGGCGGCCCGACCGCCGAGTTGGACGGTGATCAGATCGTTCAGGTAGCTCTCGCTGTACAGGTGCCGCTCAGCCTCGGGGAGTTGCTCGGTGGCGCCGAGCGCGACGCCCGCCGGGAGGATGGTCACCTTGGCCACCGGGTCGGCGTGCTCGCACAGCGCGGCCATCAGCGCGTGCCCGGACTCGTGCACGGCGACGGAGTGCCGCTCCTCGGGCAGCAGCGCGTTGGAGGACTCCCGGCGCCCGAGCAGCACCCGGTCGCGGGCGTCGTCGAGGTCGGCCGCGGTGATGGTGGCGCGTTCGGCGCGGACCGCGTTGATCGCGGCCTCGTTGACCAGGTTGGCGAGGTCGGCGCCGGAGAAGCCGGGGGTGCCGCGGGCGATCCGGCCCAGGTCGACGTCCGGGGCGAGGGTCTTGCCCCGGGTGTGCACGGCGAGGATGGCCGCCCGCTCGGCCTGGTTGGGCAGCGGCACGGTGACCTGCCGGTCGAACCGGCCGGGGCGCAGCAGGGCCGGGTCGAGGGCGTCCGGCCGGTTGGTGGCGGCGATGACGACGATCCCGGTGCTCTGGTCGAAGCCGTCCATCTCGGAGAGCAGCTGGTTGAGGGTCTGCTCGCGCTCGTCGTTGCCGCCGATCCGGGAGCCGCCCGCGCGGCGGCCGCCGACCGCGTCGATCTCGTCGATGAAGATGATGGACGGCGCGCGCTTGCGAGCCTCCTCGAACAGGTCGCGGACCCGGGAGGCGCCGACACCGACGAACATCTCCACGAATCCGGAGCCGGTCACCGAGAGGAACGGCACCGAGGCCTCCCCGGCGACCGCCCGGGCGAGCAGCGTCTTGCCGGTGCCCGGCGGGCCGACCATGATCACCCCGCGTGGCCCCTTGGCTCCGGCGGCGGCGTACCGCTCCGGGCTGCGCAGGAAGTCGACCACCTCGCTGACCTCCTGCTTCACCCCCTCGTACCCGGCCACGTCGGCGAAGCCGGTGGCGGGCCGCTCGGCCTCGATGATCTTCGCCCGGGAGCGGCCGATCGCGCTCAGCCCGCCGCCGAGCGATCGTGCGGCCATCCGGCCCGACCAGAGGAACAGTCCGCCGAAGATCAGCAGCGGCAGGAACAGCAGGAGGGTGGACCAGAGCGAGCTGCCGTTGCCGGAGCGGCTGGCGGTGATGTTCACGTGCTGGTCGGAGAGCGCGTGGCTGAGCTGGGAGGTGTCCAGGGCGGTGGGGATCTGGCTGGTGAAGCGGGTGCCGTCCTTGAGCGTGCCGCTCACCCCGCCGGTGTCGCTGACGTCCACGGTCTGCACCTGGCCGGCGTCGACCCGGTTCAGGAAGTCGGTGTAGCCGTAGCGGGCGCCGGTCGGGGCGGACTTGGAGAACAGCACGAGCAGGAGCAGGGTGACGAGCACGGCGACGGGCAGCAGCCAGCGGCGCCACGAGGGCGCGGGGGGCTTGGGCGGGGTGCCACCGGGGCCGGGCCGCTGCCATGGACCCGGGCCCTTGCCGGGGCCGCCGGGGCCGGAGCCGGGTCCCGTTCCGGGCGGGGTCGCGGGGTGGCGGGCAGCGCGCAACCGCGTTCGTACGATCATCCACGCTCACCGCCTCTCGGCGCCGCTACCCGGAACCCCGCGCGGGGCCTTCCTCTCCATGGTCGGACGCTCCGAGCCCGGACGGGAGGCCGAACAGGTACCGGCCGAACGCGGGCTGCCCGTCCCACCGGGCTTCCGCGGCGTCACGGCGATCCGCAGGAGGGCGTCGCAGAGCAGGCAGAAGGCGAAGAACCGGCTGAAGAACGGATCCGCCTGCCAGGGGCTCGCCGTCCGCGGCGGCCGCGCCAGCGTCCGGTACGGCTGACCCCGCAGGGGCGGCAGCTGCTGGAGCAGGAGCTGCGGTCGATGGCGAAGGTGGCCACCGCCGGGCTGGCCAGCCTCAAGGTGAACCCCGCGTGAGCGGCGGGCGTCCGCGGCGGCCGGTCAACCTGTTCCGGCTCTACCCGGCGCCGACGCGCGAGCACTGGGGCGAGGAACCGGCGGAGGAGGTGCGGTCGGCCGACTGGCGTGCCGGACCCGGGCTGCCGGCGCCCTGCTCGCCACCGCCGCCCGCCGCGGCCCTCAGGGATCTGCGCCAGACCGGAAGCTGACCCTCCGTCGACCGGCCGCGGCGCCGGTGATCTACAGTCCTCCCATGAGCAACCCGGACCAGCTGCCGATACGAACGACCCCGGAGACCCAGGTGGAGCCCCGCGCCGGGGACGCCGACCGAGAGGCGGTGGCCGAGCGGCTGCGCATCGCGGCGGGCGAGGGCCGCATCGACCTCGGGGAGCTGACGGAGCGACTCGACCGCGCCTACGCGGCCCGGACCTACCGCGAACTCGACGCCCTGGTGGCGGATCTGGGCGGCCAGCCGTCCGCCGCCGGATCCGGGGCCGACGCGCTGGTCCTCAAGCCCAGGTCGGGCAACATCCGGCAGAGCGGCCGGTGGACGGTGCCCTCGCGGATCGTCGCCGAGTGCCGGATGATGCACATCGAGATCGACTTCACCGAGGCCGTCTGCGCGCACCGCGAGGTCACCGTCGAGGCGGCGTGCGGTGCGGGCCACATCCGGCTGATCGTCCCGGCCGGCTGGGGCGTGCGGGTGGACGGGTCGAGCACCAACACCGGCCACATCGTCAACAAGGCCGCCGAGGTGGCGGAGCCGGGGGCCCCGACCGTGACCGTCGTCGGCCATCCCCGGTCGGGGCTGATCAAGATCAAGCAGCGCCGCCGCTGAAGGGACACCGCCGAAGGGACGCCCCTTCCGCGGCGGCCCGCCGGTCAGGAGAAGTCCAGCGACCCCGTCCGAGTCCGCTTGAGCTCGAAGAACTTCGGGTACCCGGCCAGCAGCCGGACCCCGTCGAAGACCCGTACGGCGTCCTCCCCGCGCGGGATCGCGCTCAGCACCGGGCCGAAGAAGGCGACGCCGTCCACGTGGATGGTCGGGGTGCCGACCTCCTCGCCGACCGGGTCCATGCCCTCGTGGTGGCTCTTGCGCAGCGCGATGTCGTACGCGGTGCTGTCCGCCGCCTCGGCGAGCTCCTCGGGCAGGCCGGCCGCGACCAGGGCCTCGCGGATGAGGGTGTCGTCGGCGGCGCGGTCCTGGTCGTGCAGGCGGGTGCCGAGCTCGGTGTAGAGGTCGCGCAGGACATGCTCGCCGTGCTTCTCGGCGGCGGCGACGCAGACCCGGACGGGGCCCCAACCCGTGGTCATCAGGCGCTGGTAGCGCTCGGGCAGGTCGGTGCGGCCCTCGTTGAGGACGGACAGGCTCATCACCCGGAAGCTGAGGTCCAGCTCGCGCTGCTTCTCGACCTCCAGGATCCACCGGGAGGTGATCCAGGCGAAGGGGCAGACGGGATCGAAGTAGAAGTCGACTTTGGTGGCGTTTTTGTTCACATCGGCGACCCTAGGGCCCGATTGGACCACTCCCCAGGGCCAATCACCACCCGCCACCATGGGCCACTTCTCAGCTGCAGGTGGTCCCGTCCGCCGGCACCGTGCCGTCCAGCAGGTAGGCGTCCACGGTCTGCTTCAGGCAGGGGTTGCCGGTGTTGTACCCGCCGTGGCCCTCCCCCTTCAGCGTCACCGTGACGCCGACGCCCGCTCCCAGCTGCCGCGCCATCGTGCGGGCGCCCTCGACCGGGGTGGCCGGGTCGCCGGTGGTGCCGACCACCAGGATCGGGGCCGCCCCCTCGGCCGAGACCTCCGGGTGGTCGGCCTTGCCGGGGACGGGCCAGCCGGTGCAACCGGTCAGGCCCCAGGCGGTGAAGGCGCCGAACACCGGGGAGGCGGTGCGGAACTCGGGCAGCTGCTTCTCGACGTCCTGGTCGGAGTAGCGCTGTCGGGAGTCCACGCAGGAGATCGCCCGGTTGGCCGCGTTCAGGTTGTTGTAGTGCCCCTGCGGGTCCCGCCCGAGCAGCGAGTCGGCCAGCTGGAGCAGGGTGTCGCCGCTGCCGTGCTGCATCGCCTCGGTGAGTCCGGAGGCCAACGCGGGCCAGGTCTGCTGGCTGTACAGCGCGGCCGCGATGCCGGTGATGGCCAGGCTCTCGGTGAGCTTGCGCCCGCTGCTGGTGGGCAGCGGCGACTGCGCGAGCTCCTGCAGCAGTTCGGTGACCTTCGCTGTGCCCTCGGCGCCGCCCTTGCCGGTCGGGCAGGCGACCGCAGCCTGGGTGGCGCAGGCCTTCATGAAGTCGTCGAGGGCGAGTTGGAAGCCCTGGGCCTGGCCGAGCGCGCTCTGCTGCGGGTCCTTGGCCGGGTCGACCACCGAGTCCAGGACGAGCCGGCCGACCTCCTTCGGGAACAGGTGCGCGTAGACGCCGCCGAGCTCGGTGCCGTAGCTGATGCCGAAGTAGAAGAGCTTCTGGTCGCCGAGCACCTGCCGCATCAGGTCGAGGTCGCGGGCGGCGCTCTCGGTGTCCACGTAGGGCAGCACCGGGCCGGAGTTGCGCTCGCAGGCGGCGGCGAACTGCGCGTTGCTGTCGTCCAGGGCCTTGACCCCCGCCGGGGTGTCAGGGGTGCTGTCGACGGCCACGTTGACGTCCATCGCCTGGTCGCTCAGGCACTTCACCCCGGCGCTGTCGCCGACCCCGCGTGGGTCGAAACTGACCAGGTCGTAGCGGGTGTTGAGGGAGGCGTAGGCGCCGGCCAGGGCGGGCAGGGTGGCCACGCCGGAGGCGCCGGGGCCGCCGAAGTTGAAGAGCAGCGAGCCGATCCGGTGCTGTTCGTCCTTGGCCTTGCTGCGGATCAGCGCGAGGTCGACGGTCCTGCCGTCCGGCTTGGCGTAGTCCAGGGGAGCCTTGAGGGTGGCGCACTGCCAGTCGTTCGCGGGCGCGGTGCCGCCGCCTTGGGCGGTGCTCGGGGCCGGGCAGGTGCGCCAGGCCAGCTGCTGGGCGGCCAGGCCGGTGGCGGTGGCGCCGGTGGCCGGGGAGGTCGGCGCGGGCTCGGCGGCGGAGCGGCTCTCGCTCCGGCAGCCTGCGGCTGGGGCGAGCAGCAGTGCGGCCAGGCCGAGCGCGCCGGCGCCGCGGACGACGGTGTGCATGGAGCGGTCCACCTCTCGGGGTCTGCCGCGCGGCGCGGTCTCGGGCATGCCGCGCACCGGCGCGCGGCGGGCGGCGTACGCCCCGGCGCGCGGCACCGTCGGCGCACCACAGACCCTAGGGGCCACGGCGCGGCAATGCTCGCCGGAGGCCCCGGACGGGGGGCGTGCGCCGCCCGGGCTGCCACCGGCCGACCGAGTGAGGGTTCAACCGGCCCACCGGGTGGCAGCCTCACCGCCGGCCACCCGCGCCGGGGGCCGCAGCCGCGGGTACGGAGGGCAGGCACGTTGAGCGGCGACACCGATGTCCCGGCAGTGGACGCGGCGGGAGAAGCGGGTGGCGGCGCGGCTGTGCACGGCGGCCGTCGCCGCCTGAGGACGGGTTACGCAAGTCAGCCTGGTCAGGCCGACGGCCGGAGAGCGGCCATGGCCTCGTCGATCCGCCCGAGCTTCAGCAGCAGCGGGGCGAGCAGCAGGCGGTCCGCCGCCACGGCGGGAATCGCGACAGCCTCCTCCAGGCGGTCGGCGTCAGCGAGCAGCGACGCCAACTCCCCCGCCGCGCACGGGGCATCGAGATCGGCCCGCAGCTCCTCGATCGCCTGCTCCAGGCGTCCGCAGGCGGCGAGCAGCCGGGGCCGGAGCCGGACGTACTCCCGGTCCGGCGCACCGAACCGGGCGAGCACACCGTCCAGGTACGCCAGCCCCTCCTCGGCACGCCGCTGGTCGACGTACAGCTCGCACACGGTGGAGACGATCCAGTCCTCATCGCCGCCCTTCGCCCACGGCAGGGCGCGCAGTACCTCGACCGCCTCATCTCCCCGCCCGTGCCGGGCCAGGAGTCGGGCGAGCAGCACCGCCTCGTTCGGCGACTCCGCCGCGCGCGCCCGGTAGACCTCGACCGCGCCCTCGATGTCCCCGCGCAGCTCCAGCAGTTCGGCCAAGGCGGTCGCGGCGTCCCCGAGGGACTCCTCCGCCGCGTAGGCCCGCAGCTCCTCGATGCGGTCGTGTCGCGCCAGCAGGTCGGCCAGCTGGTCACGGCCGTTGACGGAGGTGATCTCCCGGGTGCGCAGCAGGGCGATCGCCTCGTCCACCCGGCCCTGCCGCTCGCGGACGGCGGCCAGCAGGTCGACGGCGTTGTCGGGCTCGGGGAAGCCGAGCTCCGCGTTCGGCCAACGCTCGGCCGGCGCCTCGATCCCGGCCGCGAGCAACTCCGCGACCTCCTCGTCCCGGCCGAGCCCCTCGGACACGTCGACCAGCGCCGCCGCGAACCGCGCCTCCTTGATGTGCGGCCGGAGCAGCTCGAACGCCTCCTCCCCCCGCCCGTGCCGCGCGAGCAGCCGGGCGAGGTGCTCGAACGCCGCGCCCTTGCCGACGCCCACCTCGGACAGCACCTGGACGAAGGCGATCGCCTCCTCCTCGTAGCCCCACCGTTCCAGCAACTCCGCGTGCGCGCGGGCCGCGTCCCAGGAGCCCGCCTCGATGTACGGCGCGAGCACGGCCAGGGCGTCGTCCTGCCGGTCCTCGGCGGCCAGCCGCTCCACCCACGCCCGGGCGCAGTGCCAGTCGCCGGACGACGCCTCCTGTCGCACCCGGTCGAGGTGGCCGTGCTCGATGAGCCGGGCGACCAGGTCGCAGGGTATCCAGTCCGCGTACGTACCGCGGGCTCGACGGTCGAATTCAGCGGCATCCATGATCGCGAACCTTACCGTCCGAAGGAGACATCCTCGGCAACTTGGCCGGATCCGTGCGGTCGCCATCGACGACACCGCCGCCCCGGCGGCGTCCGCCCACCACCCCTACCGGCACGGCGCCGTCCCGCAGCGCGGGGCCAGGGCGCGTCGGCGAACGTCAACTTCACCACCGGCAGCTACGGCGCGATGCTCGGCTCCACCAACCCGAGCACCACCTCGACGGCCCGCCAGACCTTCACCGCGCCGAGCGGCAGCAGCAAGGTCTCCTTCTGGTACGACGTGACCTGCCCGGACACCGTGACCTACGACTGGGCGACCGCCACGCTGAAGGACAACACCACCAACACCGCCACGACGGTGCTCGCCAAGACCTGCACCAGCGGCCTGGGCTGGAGGTCCGCCTCCGGGACCGTCACGCCGGGGCACGGCTACACGCTGACCCTGACCAACGTGGACGACGACTACCCGGGTGACCCGACCTACACCTACTACGACGACGTGACCGTCTCCTGAGGCCCCGTCCACGGCGTCCCTGACGCCGGACGCCGCCGGGGCGGGCCACTGCGGCCCGCCCCGGCCGCGGCGTCTGCCGTCGGAGCAGCGTCTCCCGTTCGTGGTGAGGCGCGCTCCGGAACCTCAGCGCGGCCCCAGCCCCGGTGTGCCGCGCACCACGTAGGCCGGCAGCCGCAGCTCGCCCAGCACCGCCCGGGGCAGGCGCAGCCCGAACCGCCGCCCGACCACGCCGAGCGCCCGGTGCCGGACGGCTCCGTCGGGCTCGCCCCCGGGGGCGCAGGAGGTGATGCCGTCGGCCTCCAGGACCTGCGCGGCGACCAGCTCGGGCAGCAGCAGATCGGGCTCCTGCCCCCAGCGCCAGCGCTCCTCGCCCAGGCCGAAGCCGCACAGCACGGCGCCGTCCCGGGCGTAGTCGAGCAGGGCCGGCGGCTGCTCCGGCATCGGGCGGAAGTGCACCACCTCGGCGCCGTGTCGGGCTATCTCGGTGAGCAACTCGCCGCCGGTCGAGTCGCCGTACTCGATCGCGAAGGACCAGCCGCCCGCCTCACCGACCCGGATCACGCCGTCGCCGTCGCCACCGGGACGGTAGCCCTCGATGTCCAGGTCCCAGATCCCCGTCCCGCTGATCGGCCCGGTCACGGCCGCCGGATCGGCCCCCATCCGACGGGCGAGCTCCTCGGGCGCGATGCCCCGGGCGAACAGCACCCCGTCGACCTCGGCACCGGCGTCCGCCAGCCACTGGATGCCGTCCCGCCGAGTGCCGTTCGGCAGGGTTCCGTTCGGCAGGGTGCTGTCACCGCCCCGCCCCTCGCCCCCGCGTGCACCGTCGCCCATGACGTCCCTCCCCTTCACGCCGGCCCGCGATGGACAGGCGCAGCCGGACGCACCCTAGCCGACGCCACCGACATGCAGCCCCCGACAGCCGGGCAGAGGATGGCGCGGAAGACGAACTCACCCACGGCGCGCCGCCGTTCAGCCGACTTCACCGCCGCCCTGCTCGCCGCGGAGGGCCGGACGCGCAACCCCTGACCACTCACCCCCAGCCGGGCACCGGCGGCAGCGGCCACGGCGGCAGCACCGGCGGCGGACCGTCCGAGCACAGGTCCGCCGACGGGCCACGCCCGGCGAACCAGGCGAGCAGCGTGTACCCCGGGCCGCGCACCACCGGGCCCTGCTCGCCGAGAGTCCAGGTACGGCCGAGGTCCTCGGCCTCGATCCGGGCGACCGCGACCCGCCGCGCGGCCAGCGCCGCCACGCTCTCCTCCAGCGCCCGCCGGACGAAGGCCTCCGGCCAACTCCGCGCCGAATAGCCGAGGTTCAGGTCTACATGGTGCACCTCAAGCTCGCGCCAGGCCCGCCACAGGAGGTACCAGGCCGGGTGCCGCCACCCCGCCAGCGCGGCGACCAGCACCGCCCTGCGCTCGGCGGGAAGCGCCGCCGCGTCCGCGAGCAGCCCGTGCAGACTGCCCCGCAGGTCCGTGACCAGCGCACCGGCGCCCCGCCCCGCGCCCTCGCGCAACCGCCGTTCCAGCTCGGCGGAGTCGGCGCGCGGCCCGGGCGGCGTGCCGGTACGGGCCACGGCGAGCATCCACCGGTACGCGTCGGCGCTGCGGGCGAGGTGGGTGAGGACGTGCCCCCGACTCCAACCGGGCAGCGGCGACGGTTCCCGGGCCTCCCGGTCGGTCAGCGTCCCGACACTCGCGCCGAGCCGCTCCGCCGAGGCCCGGACCGCCTCCAGCAGGCCCGCGAACTCCGTCTCCATGTCGACCTAACGCCCCGCCTCGGCCAGCGACTTGACCCCCTCCAGGGTCGCCGCCATCCCGTCGCGCAACTCATCCAGCCGGAAGGCGACGATCTTCTCCTCCAGCTCCGGTCGGGCCTCGATGGCCAGGGTGACGCCGCTGCGGCCGGGGCCGATGACCACCGACTGGCGCACCCGGGTGCCACCGTCCTCGGGAGTCAGGTCGAAGCGCCACCGGGCCAGCGCGCCGGGCACCTCCGACACCGGGTCACCGTACCGGCCGTCCACGTCCATGACGGCCCAGGCGAACGCGCGGCACTCCGTCAGTTCGACCACCTCGGATACCGTCCGCCAGTCGCGCATGTTCACCCGACGGTTGTGCCCCTCGAAGCGCGCGCCCACCGCGGGGCCGTCCGCGCCGTCCAGCCAGGCGACCTGGTGGAGCTCCGGGCTGAGCCGGGCGGGCAGGGCGATGTCGGTCACCAACCCCCAGACCCGCTCCACCGCAGCCCGGACGATCACCTCGCACTGCGCGCCCGGACCATCGGCGTACCTCATGCCGCTCCCCCTCCGTACCTGATGTCGCTGACGTAGCTGATGTAACTGACGCACCTGACGTACCTGGCACAGCTGTCGTTCCTGATGCAGCTGATCCAGCAAACTCTTACGGGTCGACACCCGCCGTACCCCCGCCTCGGCGTCCGGAACGCCGCGAAGGCAGCGGGCGGGTTGCCGCCCTTCTCGCGGGCCCTGCGATCGATGATCGATCCTGCCGGACATCCAAGTCAATCCACCGGTTTGCTGGGACACTTCCAAGCACTACCTTGGATCCCCGTGACCCTTGACGACCTCCGTGTCTTCGCGGCCGTCTGCCGGGCCGGCTCGCTCAGCGCCGTGGCCCGCGACCTGGCGTGCAGCCAGTCCGCCGTCAGCCAGCGCGTGAAGCGGCTGGAGCGCGAGCTCGGCCTCGCCCTGATCGAGCGGCACCCGCGCGGCGTCGCCCCCACCAAGGCCGGACGCCATCTGCAGACGGCCGTGGCCACCGGCCTGGGCGGGATCGACCACGCGCTGCGCACCATCGCCGAACTCGCGCGCGGGGAAGGCGGATCGGTACGGATCACCACCGGCGCCACCAGTATCCGGCACTTCATGTCCGCGGCCGTGGTGGACTTCCGACAGCGCTTCCCGCAGGTCAGCCTGGAGTTCCAGACCGGGGTCTCCAGCCGCAACTGCCTGGAGGCGCTCACCGCCGGGCACGTCGACCTGGCCTGGATCACCCTCGGCACCCCCGTCCGCGGCGTCGACCAGCGGCCCGTGGTGGACCTGCCCTGGGTCCTCGCCGTCGCGGCCAACGACCCGCTCGCCGCCCGGGACCGCATCGAACCCGCCGACCTCCAGGACGCCCGGCTCATCGGACTGCCGCAGAATTCGGTGTCCCGCTCCCAACTCGACGACTGGCTGGGCAAGTCGGGCATCCGGCCGGTCTTCGACACCAGCGTCACGGACTGGGACACCGCCATCCTGCTGGCCGAACTCGGCCTCGGCCAGGCCGTCGTACCCGCACTCCCCGAGTGGCAGGGCCCCGGCCACCCGGGCCTGCGGCTGCTGCCGCTGCCCGACCTGCCCGGCCTCACCGTCGGCTGGGCGCTGCGCGACTGGGACACCCTGGGCCCGCTGGCCCGCGCCTTCGCCGACACCGTCGCGGCCCACTGCGGGCGGGGCGCGACACCCGCCAGCCCTCCGGCGGTTGCCACTCCCTGACCGACGGTGCGCCACCGTCCAGGGCCCGCCGCAGGCCCTCCTCCCCCGGGACGGCGCCCGGCAGCGCGGCGAAGTCCTCCGGCAGGACGTCCAGCAGGCTCCGCAGGTATTCCCCGTACGTACGGTCAGCGGCACCGCGCAGAGCAACTGGCCCGGCAGCTCCGGGCGGTGGGAGAGGGCATGCCCAGGGCCGGACGCAGGTAGTGCCGTCCGCCGGGTGCCGCGTGAGCGCGCACCCACGCCGGGTCCAGCCGTCGACCGAGGCCGAGGTCGAGCGCCCGCTCCTCCAGCCGGAGCAGCGCGGGCGCGTCGAGGACCTTCACCGTACGGGGAAGTTCACGTTCCGTCGTCGCGTCTCCATCCTGACCGACCGAGGTCGGCCGCCGACCACCGCCCCTTCCACCGCTCAGCGCGAGTGGAAGGAGTGGACGCGGCCGATCTCGGTGAAGCCCCGCCGTCCGTACCACTCCCGCGGCCAGTCGGCGGCGTCCGCGGCGAGGAAGAGCCGGGGGATGCCGGCGGCGGCCGCCAGCGCCAGGCCGGTGGCGAGCAGGGTGTCGCCGTGGCCCGCGCCGCGATGCCGGGCAGCGGTGACCAGGTCCTCCAACTGGGCCAGCCCGGCGGCCCGGTCGAGGTAGAGGTCGCTCCAGGCCGCGATCTGCCCGTCCGGCGCCCGGGCGGCCAGGAAGTGCACCTGCTCGGCGCCGCGCAGCCGGGCGGCCCGGCGGTCGGTGAGCTGGCGGGCGAGCTCCTCGTCCCCGTACCACTCCGACTGCTGGCGCAGGACCGGCGCCCGCAGTTCGGCCAAGTCGGCCGGGAGCGCGGCCGGTTCGGGCAGTACACAGCCCTCCGTCTCGCGGGTCAGGAGCACGGCGGCGCCCCACTCGTACCCGGCCTCGGCCAGCGCCGGAGCGGCCCGCTCGCCCAACTCGTCGTCCAGCACGGTGATCGCGTACTGGCCACGCCGCCCGAGCCACCGCGCCGCCAGCTCGGGCAGCATCGCCGGATCGGTGCCCGGCCCCGTCACGACCAGGTGGTTGTGCTCGTGGGAGCGGACGAACTCCTCGTCCCGGACCGCGAACACCCCGGGGAACTCGGGGGCTTCGACGATCTCGGCCGCCTGGCGGCGGGCGAAGGCGACATGGAAGGCGGTCACACGCTCAAGCAGATCGGACATCTCGCCATGGTCGCCCCGCCGCGGCTCCGGGCCAAGCGAATTTCAGCGGGCCTGCGAACGGTCGAGGAACCGCCACAGCCCGTCCCGGACGCCGTCCGTCGCCACCACCCCTCACCACCCCAACGCCATCCGCCTCGCCCTCGCCGCGCCCCCACTCGCCCGACTCCCCGAGGCCCTCCACCGCCTACGCACCACCATCGGGTCCCTCGCCCCGTGAGCCCCCGCCGCACGAGAAGTCGGCCCATCCGACTTCCTGTGCGAATCCGAACTCCCGGCCCGCGAGGGCCTGAACCGATCAGCTCAATCCCCCACCACCGGGCCGCATGAGAAGTCGACCGGGCCGACTTCCTACTCCGTCCCCGCCCCCGCCGCCCGCCCGAAGCGGGCCGCCCACTCGCCGAGCAGCTCCCGCAGCTCGGGCGGCTGCACGACCTGGAACTCGGCGCCGAGCGAGCCCAGGGCCATCGCGGGCCAGTCCAGCGAGTCCGCCGTCATCACGAGCCGGCAGCGCTCGGCCCCGGCCTCCTCGACCTCGCCCCAGCGCCCCACGTGCGCGCGCACGCGCTCGGCGGGAGCCTCCACCAGGGCCTCCACCCGGTGCGGCCGGGGCATGCCGCTGCGGCCGGCGCGGACGAACTCGGCGGCGTCGGCCGCAGGGAGGGGCCGCTGGGCGAAGCGGGCGCCACTGCCGTGGGGGGTGGTGAGGCGGTCCAGGCGGAAGCTGCGCCAGGCGGCGCGGTCGAGGTCGTAGGCGACCAGGTACCAGCGCCGGTCCAGGCTGACCAGCCGATGCGGTTCGACGTGGCGTTCGGTGCGGGGCGCGGAGGCGGCGGTGTAGGAGAAACGGAGCCGTTCGCCGTCGCGGCAGGCCAGGGCGACCACCGTGAGGACGTCCGGGTCGACGCCGGAGCCCGTGGAGGTGCCCCAGTCGACCGGGACGGTCATCGCGCGCAGCGCCTCGACCCGGCGGCGCAGCCGGGCCGGCATCACCTGTACGACCTTGGCCAGCACCCGTACGGAGGCTTCGCCGACGCCCTCGACCGGGCTCTCGGCCGCCGCCTGCAGGCCCACCGCGAGTGCGACCGCCTCCTCGTCGTCGATGACCAGCGGTGGCAGCGCCGCGCCCGCCGCCAGCTGGTAGCCGCCGTCGACCCCGCGCTGGGCCTCGACCGGGTAGCCGAGTTCGCGCAGCCGGTCGATGTCGCGGCGCAGGGTGCGGACGGAGACGCCGAGTCGGTCGGCCAGTTCCTCGCCGGGCCAGTACCGGTGGGTCTGGAGCAGGGAGAGCAGTCGCAGCGTCCGGGTGCTGGTGTTCGCCATGCCCTGATTCTCTCCGGGATTCAGGACAGGAAGTGACCGCAATGGTCGTTAGCGTAGTTCTTGTCCGAGGGAGCAGGAACCGAACGGAAGGCCAGAGCCATGACCACGACCACCACCTCCGCCAAGGCCACCGTCACCGGCGAGCGCGCCGACCTCCTGGTGGCGCTGGAGAAGCAGCGGCACTTCCTGCGGTTCACCACTCGCGACCTCACCGACGAGCAGGCCGGCGCGCGGAGCACCGTGAGCGAGCTGTGCCTGGGCGGGCTGATCAAGCACGTCACCTCGGTCGAGCGCCTCTGGGCGAACTTCATCGTGGAGGGCCCGTCCGCGATGCCCGACTTCACGGCCTGGACCGAGGCCGACTTCGCCCGGCGCGCCGACGAGTTCCGCATGCTGCCCGGTGAGACGCTGGCCGGCGTGCTCGCCGAGTACACCGAAGTCGCCCTCCGCACGGACGAGTTGGTGGCCACTCTGGCCGACCTGAGCGCCACTCAGCCGCTGCCGAAGGCCCCGTGGTTCGAGGCGGGCGCCGAGTGGTCGGCCCGCCGGGTGCTGATGCACATCGTCGCCGAGACCGCCCAGCACGCGGGCCACGCCGACATCATCCGCGAGGCCCTGGACGGCGCGAAGAGCATGGGCTGAGGCGGACGGGGTCTGCCGCCGGGGTTCGGGCGGCAGACCCCACCGCACGGGGGTCAGATCTGGCCGACGAGCGTGAAGCCGGCCCCGTCCACCGCGCTGCGGACGGCCGTCCCGTCCAGCGGCTGGGCGGAAGAGACGGTGACCCGGCCGCTCGGCGCGTCCGCGACGACGCCGGTGACGCCGGGGATGGCGGCCAGCCCGGCGCTCACGGTCTTCTCGCAGTGGCCGCAGCTCATGCCGTCGACGGTGAGGACGGTGGTGATGGACATGACGGTGCCTCCGATAGGGCAGCTGGTGGGTCTGGAGCGTCGAACCGGTCGACCCGCACCACAACACCCCAATCCGACGCCGTTCCCCAGGGACACGCCACACGGGTGGCACCTTCGAGTGGTTCCGGGAACCGGCCGGACCCCGCACCCGACAGGAGCCACCAGCACCCTCGACTGAACCCCCTCCGCCCGCCTGCCCGTCCCTCCTGATGCACCCTTTCGACCCAGCTCAGGAGTTGCTCCGCATGGCCGCCACCTCCCTGAACCGCTGGAAGCACTGGAAGCCCTGGCACGGCGCGCTCGCCCTGGCGCTGGTCGCGGCGGTGACGGCCGGCCTGCTGTGGTGGCAGCCCTGGAACACCGGACCCGCGCCGCTGGCCTTCACCACCGCCCCCGGCGGCTCCGCCCGCTTCGGCACCGGGGAGCACCTCTACCGCTACAAGGTGCGGGTGGAGAACGGGATCACCGAGCCCCCCGAGCAGTTCGCCGCCGAGGTGGACGCCGTCCTCGGCGACACCCGTCGCGGCTGGGCCGCCGGGAACACGGCTTCCTTCCAGCGGATGCCCGCCGACCCGGTGGACTTCACGGTCTACCTGGCCACCCCGCAGTCCACCGACCGGATCTGCGGCCAGTACGGACTGGACACCGGCGGCTCGGTGAACTGCGGGGTCGGGCACCAGGTCGTGATCAACCTCAGGCGCTGGACCGAGCTGTCCGAGTTCTACCGGGGCGAGCCCGAGCTGTACCACGCGCTCGCCGTCAACCACGAGGTCGGCCACATCCTGGGGAACGGCCACGTCGACTGCCCGGGCCCGGGTGCCCCGGCGCCGGTGATGATGCAGCAGATCAAGGGCCTGCACGGCTGCGTGCCCAACGGCTGGCCCTCCTCGGGCGCCGGCACGCTGCTCACCGGCCCGCCCCTCCAGGCCCCGACCAACGCGCCGTAACACCACAGCTCTCAGGCCCCGGGCGACGCGCCGCAGCGGGCGGCCCGGTGATGGCCTTCGGCTCCACCCCGCGGGCCCCGCACGGCAGGATCTAGGTACTGCCTGCGCGGACCACGGCTCGGCACGGACGCGGCACGGACGGACCACTGCGCGGACCACGGACGCAGCAAGCCCCCGGAGCACGGATAATCACTGGTCGGACCGGGTGTCACCGAAAGGTCGACGCCCGGTCCGAACCATGATCGTCAAGCGTGTGCACGTGGAGGAACAGCCGTGAACGACAGGGAGAGCCTGGACTGGCCGGTGCTGCTGGAGGCCGCCGAAGCGGCCGCCCGGGCGACCACCGGCCGCGGCCGGGTCGCCGACTACATCCCTGCCCTCGCCACGGCGGACCCGGAGGCCTTCGGCATGGCCGTGGCCACCGTCGACGGCGAGCTGCACGGCGTCGGCGACTGGGAGCAGCCGTTCTCCATCCAGAGCGTGTCCAAGCTGTTCTCCCTGGCGCTCGCCCTGTCCCACAGCGGCGACGGCGGTGACGCCCTCTGGCGGGGCGTCGGCCGCGAGCCCTCCGGCAACCCCTTCAACTCCCTGGTGCAGCTGGAGACCGAGCACGGCATCCCGCGCAACCCCTTCATCAACGCCGGCGCCCTGGTGGTCACCGACCGCCTGCACTCGCTGACCGGCGACGCCTCCGGCGCCGTACGGGAGTTCCTGCGCCGCGAGTCCGGCAACCCGCTGCTGGACACCGACCCGGTGATCGCCGCCTCCGAGGCCGAGCACGGCCACCGCAACGCCGCGCTCGCCCACTTCATCGCCAGCCACGGCAACCTGGAGAACCCGGTCCAGACCGTCCTCGACCACTACTACGCCCACTGCGCCGTCGCCGCGAGCTGCCGCGACCTCGTGCTGGCCGGCTCCTTCCTCGCCCGCTACGGCGTGCGCACCGACGGCACCCGGCTGATGTCCCGCAGCGAGGCCAAGCGCGTCAACGCCGTCCTCCTCACCTGCGGCACCTACGACGCCGCCGGCGAGTTCGCCTTCCGCGTCGGCCTGCCCGGCAAGAGCGGCGTCGGGGGCGGCATTCTCGCCATACTCCCCGGCCGCGCCGCCGTCTGCGCCTGGGGCCCCCGCCTCGACCAGGCCGGCAACTCCGTCGCCGCCGTCACCGCCCTCGACACCCTCACCACCCTCTCCGGCTGCTCGGTGTTCTGAGCCGGAAGGGCCCCGGTCGTCCGCACAGCGACCGGGGCCCGGGGAGCGGGCGGCGGACTACTCCACCGTCACGCTCTTCGCCAGGTTGCGCGGCTTGTCCACGTCCCGCTCAAGGGCGACGGCGGCGTGGTAGGCCAGCAGCTGCAGCGGAATGTTGAGGAGCAGCGGGTCCAACTCCGGCTCGCTCTTGGGGACCAGGATGCAGTGGTCGGCGAGCTTCTCCTCGGGCCGGCGGTGGGCGACGGCGATGACCCGGCCGTGGCGGGCCTTGATCTCGCCGAGGGTGGTGAGGTTCTTGTCGAGCAGCTCGTCGTCCGGGACGAGGGCCACGGTGGGCAGTTCGGGGCTGATCAGGGCCAGCGGGCCGTGCTTGAGCTCACTCGCCGGGTAGGCCTCGGCGTGGACGTAGGAGATCTCCTTGAGCTTCTGCGCGCCCTCGCGCGCGACCGGGTAGCCGCGGACCCGGCCGATGAACATCATGCCGCTGGAGTCGGCGTACTCGGCGGCGAGCCGGGCGATCGCGTCGCTCTGGTCGAGGACCTCGCGGATCTGGTCCGGCAGGGCCTGCAGGGCCGAGACGATCCGGCGGCCGTCGGCGGGCGAGAGGTCGTGGATGCGGCCGAAGTGCAGGGCGAGCAGGGCGAAGGCGACCACGGTGGAGGTGAACGCCTTGGTGGAGGCGACCGAGACCTCGGGGCCGGCGTGCAGGTAGATGCCGCCATCGCACTCGCGGGCGATCGCGCTGCCCACGGTGTTGACGACGCCGAGCACCCGGCCGCCCTTGCGCTTGATCTCCTGGACGGCGGCCAGCGTGTCGTAGGTCTCGCCGGACTGGCTGACCGCGACGTACAGGGTGTCCGCCTCGATCACCGGGTTGCGGTAGCGGAACTCGGAAGCCGGCTCGCTGTGGGCGGGGATCCGGGCCAGCTCCTCGATCAGCTGCGCGCCCATCTCGCCCGCGTAGTAGGCGGATCCGCAGCCGAGGATCTTCACCCGGCGGATCTCGCGCAGCTCCCGGGCGTCCAGGTTGAGGCCGCCGAGGTGGGCGGTGCTGAAGCGCTCGTCGAGCCGGCCGCTGAGGGTGCGCTCGACCGAGGTGGGCTGCTCGTGGATCTCCTTGAGCAGGAAGTGCTCGTAGCCGGCGGTGTCGTAGGAGTCGATCTCCCAGTCCACGGTGGACGGCTGGCGGTGGGTGGTGCGGGCGTCCGCGGTGAAGGTGCGGAAGCCGTCGGCGCGGACGGTGGCCAGCTCGCCGTCCTCCAGGTGCACGACCTGGCGGGTGTATCGGACCAGGGCGGAGACGTCGGAGGCCACGAACATCTCCTTCTCGCCGAGGCCGAGCACGATCGGGCTGCCGTTGCGGGCGACCACGATGCGGTCCGGCTGCTCGGCGTCCAGCACCGCGATGCCGTAGGTGCCGACGACGCGGCCGAGCGCGGCGCGGACGGCGTCCTCCAGCTCGACGCCCCCGGTGGCGTGCGCGGCGATCAGGTGGGAGAGCACCTCGGTGTCGGTCTCGGAGCGGAACACGGCGCCGTCGGCGGTCAGCTTGGCGCGCAGCTCGTCGGCGTTCTCGATGATGCCGTTGTGGACGACGGCGATCCGCTCGGCGGTGTCCAGGTGCGGGTGGGCGTTGGCGTCGCTGGGGACGCCGTGGGTGGCCCAGCGGGTGTGGCCGATGCCGGTGGTTCCCTTGAACCGGGCCGGTACGGCCGCCGCGAGGTCGGCGACCCGGCCCTTGACCTTGCGGAGCTTGATCCCGCCGGTGCGCCCGGTGACGGCGACGCCGGCCGAGTCGTAGCCGCGGTACTCCAGCCGGGCCAGCCCCTCCAGCAGGAAGGGGGTCGCGTCCTTGGGGCCGATGTAGGCCACGATTCCGCACATGCGCGGTCTCCTCTTGGGAAGGTCGGGTCTTGGGACGGTCGGGTCTTGGGACGGTCACGCGGCCGAGCGGGGTAAGGGGCGGCGCTCAGCCGTAGACGATCCGGCGCAGCTGGCGGGCCGAGAGCTCCGGCGCCGCGACGCGGCGGGCGGAGAGCTCCTCGGCGAGCCGGGCGAAGATCCGCTCGTTGGTCAGGCCGCGTGCCTGGAGCTCGCCGTGGCGGCGACGGACGTACTCCTCGGTGCTCTCGGAGAAGTACGCCAGCACCTCCGCCACGACCCGCGCCGCCTCCCGGGGCCCGAGCGGGCTGGTCCGGGTGAGGTGGGCGAGGAGGTCTTCGTGAGGGTGGGGTGAGCTCGGCACGAGTGAGGACTCTAGGTCGCGCCGCCTGCCGAAGCCAAAGATCTTGCCCGAATTCGGGCAGACTTTACGACTTTCAGCTCAGGCAGCCAAGCGGACTCCCGCCCGTCACCTTCCCGACAGAGCCTTGAAGCGGCGCCGACTCCACACGTAGCGTGATCGAGAGAACACCCAGCGGAAGACCGGAGGCTTGCTGATGTGCGGGATCACCGGATGGGTCGCCTTCGAACGCGACCTCACCGCCGAACGGGACGTCCTCGACGCGATGACGGCCACCCAGCTCTGCCGCGGCCCGGACGCCGGGGGCGTCCACCTGCAGCCGCACGCCGCACTCGGCCACCGCCGGCTCGCGGTGATCGACGTGGAGGGCGGTGTCCAGCCGATGACGGTCGAGCACGACGGCCGACTGCTGGCCGCGCTCACCTACAGCGGCGAGGTCTACAACCACCGCGAGCTGCGCGCGGAACTGGAGGCGGCCGGGCACCGCTTCCGCACCCGCAGCGACACCGAGGTCGTGCTGCACGCCTACCTGGAGTGGGGCGAGTGCCTGGCCGAGCGACTCAACGGCATGTTCGCCTTCGCGGTCTGGGACGCCCGGCGCGAGGAGCTGCTGCTGGTCCGCGACCGGATGGGCGTCAAGCCGCTGCACTACCGCCCCACCCCGGACGGCGTGCTCTTCGGTTCCGAGGTCAAGGCGATCCTGGCCCACCCCTCGGTGCGCCCGGTGGTCGACCTGGACGGGCTGCGCGAACTGCTCGCCCACACCCGCACCCCCGGCCTCACCCCGTACCGGGGCGTCCACGAGGTCCGGCCCGGGCACGTGGTGCGGGTGCGCCGCGAGGGCATCTCGGTGCGCCGGTACTGGGCGCTGGAGGCGCGCGAGCACACCGACTCGCTGGAAGCCACCGTCGCCACCGTCCGGGCCCTGCTGGACGACATCGTCCACCGCCAGCTGGACTCGGACGTGCCGCTGTGCTCGCTGCTCTCCGGCGGCCTGGACTCCAGCGCCGTGACCGCCCTCGCCGCGATGACGCTGCGCCGGGCCGGGGACGGCCCGGTGCGTTCCTTCTCCGTCGACTTCACCGGCCAGAGCCGGAACTTCCACACCGACGAGGTGCGGCAGACCCAGGACGGCCCGTACGCCAAGCTGCTCGCCGAGCACGTCGGCGCCGACCACACGGTGATCGAGCTGGACGCCGCCGAGCTCACCGACCTGTCCCGGCGCGCCACCGTGCTGCGCGCCCGCGACCTGCCGAACGGCGTCGGCGACATGGACGTCTCACTGCTGCTGCTCTTCCAGGGCGTGCGCCGGGAGTCCACCGTGGCGCTGTCCGGCGAGTCCGCCGACGAGCTGTTCGGCGGCTACCGCTGGTTCCACGACCCGACGACCGTCGCCACCGAGGACTTCCCCTGGGCCGCCGGCATGGCCACCATCGCCGGCCCCGGCTCCGTCCCGCGCGAACACCTGCTGGACGCCGGACTGCTCACCAAGCTCGACTTGGACGGCTACCGCAAGGCCCGCTACCGCGAGGCGATCGCCGAGGTCCCGCACCTGGACCACGCCGACCCGCTGGAGCGGCGGATGCGCGAGATCTCCTACCTCAACCTGACCCGCTTCGTCTGCATCCTGCTCGACCGCAAGGACCGGATGAGCATGGCCAACGGGCTGGAGGTGCGGGTGCCGTTCTGCGACCACCGGCTGGTCCAGTACGTCTTCAACACCCCGTGGGCGATGAAGAGCTTCGACGGACGGGAGAAGAGCCTGCTGCGCGCCGCCGTCCGGGACGCGCTGCCGGCCGCGATCGCCGACCGGGTGAAGAGCCCGTACCCGGTCAGCGCCGACCCGCACTACCCGGCGCTGCTGCGCGCCGAACTCGCCGGGCTCGCCGCCAAGCACGAGTCCCCCGCCCTCGGCCTGCTCGACCGGCACAGGCTCGCCGCCGCGCTCGCCCCGGACACCGACCCGCGGTCGGTCCTGCTCGGCGTCGACTTCGCGCTGGACCTGGACGCCTGGCTGACGGAGTACCAGGTGACGCTGGAGCTCTGACCCTGGTGACCGGACGGTGCGGCGGCCCGCGCCGAGACCGCTGCGCCGTCCGGGGGATCACCGGGAACCGGCCCGCCCCGCCCGGACGTCGCACGATGCGGTAGCGTCGCCGACACCTCCCGAATGGCGGGCGAAAACGCGGATTCCCGCCCCCGCGCCGTCAGGATGGGAGAGAACCGTTCACCTCGATCCGCCGGGGGATCCCGTCATGCAGCCGCGAGTATTCGCGATTCTCACCGCCCTGCTCCTGGGCGTCCTGGGCCTCGGCTCGGTGGCCGTCACCGACTGGTCGCCCGCGGCGGCCAGCGCGGCCCCGGCCGTCGAGGGCACCGCCCCCGGCGCCCAGCCGGCCGTGGCGGGCACCGCGAGCGCCACCCCGACCGGCGACCCGGCGGTGTGGACCCGCTCGACGCTGCGCAACAAGCTGATGGCCGAGATGGACGCCACCGACCCGGGCGTCGCCCTCGCCGACCTCGACCGAATCACCAAGGAGAAGCCGTACACCGTGCGCTTCTGCCACCCGATCGCGCACGAGCTCGGCCACGCGGCGGTCAAGCGCTTCAACGAGGACTTCCAGAAGGTCATCTCCTTCCCGCACGAGACCTGCGCGGCCGGCTACCTGCACGGCGCGGTCGAGGAGATGCTCAACGCCTCCACCCAGCCCGAGGTGGACCTGCTCAAGCTGTGCGCCCCCAAGAACACCGGCCCCTGCATCCACGGCGTCGGCCACGGCACCATGTTCGTCGCCAAGCAGGACGTCGCCAAGGCGCGCGACCTGTGCAACAAGTTCACCACCGAGCAGAACCGGATCCGCTGCTCCGAGGGCCTGTTCATGCAGCTCTTCGGCCCGGACGAGGAGGACGAGCAGGCCAAGGCGAACCTGCCCGCCGACAAGCTCGCCCAGGACCCGCTGTACCCGTGCAAGGACCAGCCGTCGCTGTTCCAGTCCGCCTGCTACTTCTACGCCCCGACCTTCTACCTCTCCTCGCACGACTACCCGAACCACCCCGAGGTCTACGCCGACGCCCTCAAGTGGTGCCTCAACGGCAAGGCCAACGGCGGGGCCGTGGACTGCAGCCGGGGCGTCGGCTCGCGCACCATGAAGTACAACCTGGACCGCGAGGACTGGGCCGCCCAGCAGTGCGCCACCGCCGCCGACGGCTGGCAGCGCAAGGCCTGCACGGAGGGGCTGGTCAGCTACTACACGGTCAACTACACCGACGGCGGCGCGGCCGGACGACTCTGCGCGAAGATCACCAACAAGGAGATGCAGGGCTACTGCCGCTCCGCGAGCGGACTGTCCAGCTCGCTGGACTGACCCACCCGGTCTCAGCACGAGGGCCCGCGCCACACCGCGGGCCCTTTGCGTAAGATCACCCGACCATCGCCCGACCATCGCCTGATCAGGGTGCGCCGAGGAAGCCGCGCCTCGCCCAGTCCGACCCCGGCCTCCCTGGAGCACGCCATGACCACCGAGGACTTCCGCGGCGCCGCCCACGCCACCGCCGAGCTCGTCTCCGACTACCTCGCCGAACTGCCCGCCCGCCCGGTCTGGCAGCCGATGGGCCAGGCCGCCCGGCAGGCGCTGCTCGACGCCCCGCTGCCCGACCGGGGCCGGCCGCTCACCGAGCTGCTGGACGCCATCGGACGGGACGTCCTCCCCCACCCCATGGGCAACGGCAACCCGCGCTTCTTCGGCTGGGTCAACTCCGCCCCCTCCCGCGCCGGGGTGCTCGCCACCCTCGCCGCCGCCGCGATGAACCCCAGCTCGGCCGGCGGTGACCACGCCGACGTCCACCTGGAGCGCGCCGTGGTCCGCTGGATCGCCGAACTCGTCGGCTTCCCGCACCCGGCCGGCGGCGGCCTGCTCACCTCCGGCACCTCGATGGCGACCATCGTCTGCCTCGCCGCCGCGCGCAACCGCGCCGCCCGGCAGGCCGGCTGGGACGTCCGCGCGGACGGCCTGGCCGGGATGCCGCCACTGGTCGGCTACGTCACCGGCGAGACCCACTCCTGTGTCCGCAAGGCCGCCGAGCTCCTCGGCCTCGGCAGCAGGCGGCTGCGCACCGTCGCCACCGGGCCCGACGGCCGCCTGGACACCGCGGACCTACGGGCGGCGATCGGACGCGACCGCGCCGCCGGACTGCTGCCCTTCCTGGTGGTCGCCTCGGCCGGCACCGTCGGCACCGGCGCGGTGGACGCCTTCGGCCCGATCGCCGACCTGTGCCAGGAGCGGCTCTGGCTGCACGTGGACGGCGCGTACGGCGCCTTCGGCCGGCTCGACCCCGCCATCGCCCACCGCTACGCCGCCCTGGAGCGCGCCGACTCGCTCGCCCTCGACCCGCACAAGTGGCTCGGCGTCCCGGTCGACTGCGGCTGCGCGCTGGTGCGCGACACCGACGAGCTGCGCGGCACCTTCAGCCTCGTCCCGTCCTACCTGCGCGACGAGGCGGCCGGCTCGCTCGGCTGGTTCTCCGAGTACGGAACCGAGCAGACCCGCCCGTTCCGCGCCCTCAAGGTCTGGGCCACCATCGCCCACCGCGGCCGCGCCGGCCTCGCCCAGGACATCGCCCACTGCACCGCGCTCGCCCGACGCCTGGGCGAACTCGTCGATGATGACGAGGAGTTGGAGCTGCTCGCCGAGGTACAGACCTCCATCGTCGCGTTCCGCCACCGCGCCCCGGGCCGGGACGCCGCCGCCCGCGACACCCTCAACCGCGACCTCCCGCTCGCCGTCCAGCGGCGCGGGCGGGTCTTCGTCACCGGCGCCCGGCTCGGCGAGCACGAGATGCTCCGCGCCTGCCTGCTCAACGCCGCGACCACCGAGGAGGACCTGCACCTACTTCTCGCCGAGGTGAAGGCCGCGGCCCGCGAGCTGCTCCCGTAACACCCTCGGGCGGACCTTAACGGCCGGGTCACGGCGGGTTCGTGATCGGGAAACACCGGTCGGGCACGGTGGAGGCCATGGAGCACTCGAAGCCTTCCTTCCACGCTGCCCGCCGCTGGCGCCGTGACACCGTCGAACTCGCCGCCGCCTTCCTCTCCGTCACCGCCGCCGACCTGATCGCGAAGGTCGTCCTCCACGGCTCCGACGGCCCGATCGTCCTCGCCACCTCCGCCCTCGCGCTGCTCGCCGCCGCCCTGCTGCACGCCAGGTTGTCCCCGCACGCCCCTCCCCCGACCGTCCTGTGGCGGGTGCGCACCACCGCCCTGGCCCACACCCACACCACCCTCGCCGACCACCAGATCACCCTGCTCTCGCTCCACCCCCACCCCACCACCGACGAACTGTTCCTCCGCACCCCCCGATCGCTGAGCCCCGCCGCCCTCACCACCCTGCTCACCACCACCGGCCACACCGTCGAGGACACCCCGACCCGGATCGCCTGAAACCGCCGGGGCCGGGAGATGACGGCGCGGCCCAACTGATCGGTCGGTCCCCGGCCTTGACCTCGACGGCGGCGGGGTCCTGAGGGCGCACCCGCCGCCGGTTCGACGAGGACCGGGGCTCAGCCGTTGCTCGGCGGCTGGACGGCGCACACGGCGTTGCCCAGCATGCTGCCGAAGCCCCCGAGCAGGGCACCGGTCACGGCCTTGCAGGTGGCGGCCTCCTGCGGGGTCTTGGGGCCGTTGTTGCCGGTGTTGCTGGTGCTGCTGATGCTGTCGGCGGCGGCCGACTGGGCGAGGGCGAGCGGTACGGCCAGCAGCAGGGCGCAACAGGCGGTGGCCAGTGCGGAGTTCCTGGTGAACATGGCAGAGTCCCTTCGGATCGAGGTGGGTTCGGCGGAAAGCCGAGCCATCCGTATCCGAAGGGGCTCCCGCGGTCACGGATCCTGAGCCATCCGTGAGCGTGTCCGGTCAGCGCGCGGTCACTCCGTCCCGACCGCATGAGGCGCGGTCTGGACCTCCGGCGGGGTTGTCCCGGCCCGGGGGCCGCCTCCGCCCCGGGCATCAGTGCGTTCACGATCACGTAACCGGCCGGAAGCGCACTGTCGGTAGCGTCGGCTCCATGACGGCATCACGCACTGGCTCCGAACGGCTCTGGCACCGGCCTTTCCGCAGGTCCGACTCAAGGACCCGGTGCGCGGCGCCCGACGGCCAGGCCGCCCGGCTGCCCGCTGTCACCGGCGGCCCGTACCGGCAGGCCCGCCCGCACCCGGCGCCGGCCCGGGCGGACGCCCAGGCCCGTTCGAGCGCCCAGGCCGCGGAGGAGGTGTCCCGGCTGTCCCTGCCGGACGGGACCGAGCTGCTGCTGCGCCCCGCCGGGCCGGCCGACAAGGCGGCGGCCCTCGCGATGCACGCCCGCTGCTCCCCCGCCGCACTGCGGCTGCGCTACCACGGGCCGGTCCGCGACGCCGACCGCTACCTGGACCACCTGCTGGACGCCCGGCACGGCCGCAGCCTCGCCGTGACCGCCCCCGACGGGCGGCTGCTCGCCCTCGGACACCTGATGTGGGACCACGGCGAGGCGGAGCTCGCCGTGCTGGTCGAGGACGCCTGGCAGCGGCGCGGACTAGGCCTGGCCCTGCTGCGGCGGCTGACCGCGGCGGCCCGGGCGGCCGGGATCGGGACGGTGTACGCGATGACCCAGGCCGCGAACGCCGCGCTGATCGCCGCGATGCGCCGGCTGGCCGCGCCGCTGGACTTCCGCGCCGAGGACGGCACCCTGGTGATCACCGCCACCCTGGCCGCCGGAACCGCCCCCGCACCGGCCCCCACGCCCACCCCCACTCCGGGCCGCTGATCATTTCTTCACCACATCCTTACGGAGCGTCCCGGGAACCCGGCGACGGCCGCGGAGCGTCCCCCCGGTAACGAAGGGTCCCTCCGTACACCGCCCTCCTTGACGGACCGTCAGCGGCCCCCGCGCCCGTGTCACAGCAGGCGGCGCGGGGTCCGGATCGTCCGGTCGGGCGACGGAGTCGGTAGGCTGACCCCGTCCCCGCCGCCCGACGGCCTGTTATCCGGCCACGGGCGGTGCCGCAGCAAGGAGGAACCACTGAGCATGGCAGGCACCGAATCGGAGCCCACAGGCGCACGCGACGCCTCGCTGCCGGCCCGCGCCAAGATCGCGGTCACGGCCGGTCGGGTCGCCGCCGCCGTGTCACGCAAGGCCGGACGCGGAAGCGGCTCGGTGATCGGCGGCAAGGTCGCCCTCAGGCTCGACCCCGATCTGCTCGCCACCCTCGCCGACCACCTGGACGTCGTCCTGGTCAGCGCGACCAACGGCAAGACCACCACCACCCGCCTGATCGCCGAGGCGCTGCGCGCCGCCGGCCCGGTGGTCTCCAACGCCCTGGGCGCCAACATGCCGGCCGGCATCACCTCCGCCCTGGCCGGCGGCAGCGACGCCCGCTTCGGCGTGATCGAGGTCGACGAGAAGTACCTGGCGACCGTCGCCCGCGACACCCGCCCCAAGGCGATCGCCCTGCTCAACCTCTCCCGCGACCAGCTCGACCGCGCCGCCGAGACCCGCATGATGGCGGAGAAGTGGCGCGAGGGCCTGCAGGACACCGAGGCCGTGGTCATCGCCAACGCCGACGACCCGCTGGTGACCTGGGCCGCCTCCTCCTGCAAGAAGGTGGTCTGGGTGGCCGCCGGACAGGCCTGGAAGGAGGACGCCTGGTCCTGCCCCGCGTGCGGCGGTGTGATGCAGCGCCCCGGCGACGACTGGTTCTGCCAGGACTGCGGCTTCCGGCGCCCCAACCCGCACTGGGCACTCCAGGGCACCCACGTGATCGACCCGCAGCGCGGCGCCTGGCCGATCCAGCTGCAGCTGCCCGGCCGGGCCAACCTGGCCAACGCCACCAGCTCGGCCGCCGTCGCCGCCGTGTTCGGCGTCTCCCCGCAGGTCGCGCTGGAGCGGATGCGCTCGGTGACCGCCGTGGCCGGCCGCTACGACGTGGTCCAGTACCAGGGCCGGGACATCAGGCTGCTGCTGGCCAAGAACCCGGCCGGCTGGCTGGAGACCTTCTCGCTGATCGACGGCCCGCCGGCCCCGGTGATCCTCTCCGTCAACGCCCTCGACGCCGACGGCACCGACACCTCCTGGCTGTGGGACGTCGACTACGAGCGCCTGGCCGGCCACCCCATCTTCGTGATGGGCCAGCGCAAGCTTGACCTGGCCGTCCGCCTGGAGGTCGCCGGGCTGCAGTTCCACGTGGTGGACACCCTGGAGCAGGCCGTCCGGATGGCCCCGCCCGGCCGGATCGAGGCCATCGCCAACTACACCGCCTTCCAGCAGCTGCGGAAGGTCGTGGCCGGCTGATGCCGCGCCCGCACACCAGTCTTTTCGTGACGGAAGGCCTTCGAGGATGAGTGAGAGCAGCCTGCGCGTGGTCTGGGTCTACCCGGACCTGCTCAGCACCTACGGCGACCGGGGCAACGCCCTGGTCGTGGAGCGCCGGGCCCGCCAGCGCCATCTCAACGTGACCCGGATCGACGTCCGCTCCGACCAGGCGATCCCCACCAGCGGGGACATCTACCTGATCGGTGGCGGCGAGGACCGCCCCCAGCGCCTGGCCGCCGAGCGGCTGCGCGCCGACAGCGGTCTGGTACGGGCCGCCGAGAACGGCGCGATCATCTTCGGCGTCTGCGCCGGCTTCCAGATCATGGGCCACGAGTTCATCAACGACCTCGGCGAGCGTGAGCCGGGCCTCGGCCTGCTCGACGCCTGGACCACGCGCGGCGAGGGCGCCCGCTGCGTCGGCGACGTGCTGGCCGACGTGGACCCGCGGCTCGGCCTGCCGCAGCTGACCGGCTTCGAGAACCACCAGGGTGTCACCCACCTCGGCCAGGGCGTCCAGCCCTTCGCCACCGTCACCGTCGGCCGGGGCAACGGCACCGGCGACGGCACCGAGGGCGCCTGGCGGGACACCGTCTTCGGCACCTACCTGCACGGCCCGGTACTGGCCCGCAACCCCGCCGTGGCCGACATGCTGATCAAGCTGGCGCTGGACGTCAACGCCCTGCCGCCGGCCGACACCACCTGGTACGACGCGCTGCGCGCCGAGCGCATCGCCGCCGCGACGCGCCCCTCGTAGTACCCCCGTTCGCCCCGCCCGGGTGCCCGCCATGCGGTCACCCGGCCCACGGGCGGCGCCGGACGTACGACAATGGGGCTGCCGGCTGCACACCCTCCTCGGCAGCAGGCTGCAATTCCGCGCGGGGGCGCCGACGGCGCCGCTCCCGCGTCGGCTCCTGCCCGGCCGGACCAGGGGCCGTATGCTCGACTTAACGGCCGTTTTCGGACGTTCTGTCCGGATCGGCCGGTCCTTCACCTCGCGGCCACCTCCCCGCCGTCCCGGCGTGGGAGCGCCTCGTTACGGTGTCGGCTCGTCGTCCCAGCCTGTAGTCCGGCCGTTCCTCGGTTCTGCTCGGGAGTTGCAAAGCTAATGCGTATCGGAGTGCTGACCAGCGGCGGTGACTGCCCCGGCCTGAACGCGGTGATCCGTTCCGTGGTGCACCGGGGGGTGGTCGACCACGGCGACGAGATCATCGGGTTCGAGGACGGTTGGCGTGGCTTCCTGGAGGGCCACCACCGCCCCCTGACCCTGGACTCGGTGAGCGGCATCCTCGCCCAGGGCGGCACCATCCTCGGGTCCTCCCGGGTGCAGCCGAGCCACCTGCGGGACGGCGTGGAGCGGGCCAAGAAGTACTGCTCCGACCTCGGCCTGGACGCGGTGATCCCGATCGGCGGCGAGGGCACCCTGAAGGCCGCCAAGCTGATGAGCGACGCGGGCCTGCCGATCGTCGGCGTGCCGAAGACCATCGACAACGACATCGCCGCCACCGACGTGACCTTCGGCTTCGACACCGCCGTCTCGGTCGCCACCGAGGCGCTGGACCGGCTGAAGACCACCGCCGAGTCCCACCAGCGGGTCATGGTCGTCGAGGTCATGGGCCGGCACACCGGCTGGATCGCGCTGAACGCGGGCATGGCGGCCGGCGCCCACGCCATCGTCGTCCCGGAGCGCCCGTTCCACATCGAGAAGCTCACCGCCGTCGTCCGCGAGCGCTTCGACCGCCAGAAGAAGTTCGCCATCGTGGTCTGCGCCGAGGGCGCCAAGCCCGAGCCCGGCACCATGCACTGGGAGGAGGGCAGCAAGGACATCTACGGCCACGAGCGCTTCACCGGCATCGCCACCCAGCTCTCCCGCGAGCTGGAGCACCGCCTCGGCAAGGAGGCCCGTCCGGTGATCCTCGGCCACACCCAGCGCGGCGGCACCCCGACCGCTTACGACCGGGTGCTCGCCACCCGCTTCGGCTGGCACGCCGTCGAGGCCGTCCACAAGGGCGCCTTCGGGCACATCACCGCGCTGCAGGGCACCAACATCAACCTGGTGCCGCTGGCCGAGGCGGTCGCCGAGCTGAAGACCGTCCCCCAGGAGCGCTACCTGGAGGCCGAGACGGTCATCTGACCGACCGCGCGCCGCACTTCGGGCCCCCGGACCGCTCCTGTCGGTCCGGGGGCCCGCGTGCGTCCTCGCTCGGTCTCGTGCGTCTCGACTTCCAACACCAATCAACAACCTGGCATCATCGATCCACACATCATCGCGGCGACCCAACACGCTTGGGTGCCGCGACCATTGACGCTGCCCCGGCTTTCCCCGAAGCTGTCATGAGCACCTACCTACTGATCGACCGATAGGTGGATGCCGTCGAGCGCTCCCCCGTTGACCGCTCCTAACCAGGACGACCGCCGGGAGCCCGATGGAGTGCGCAGCGCGCCCGCGCGGACCTGCGGGCATAACGAGAAGGTTTCGAAACCACCCCAGAGGCAAACTGAGCTTGACTCAGGCCTGAGCCGGGCGTTTCCTTTTGCTCCATCGCGTTTGATTGCGATGCTTTCTGTAGGATTATGTTGCTACTGGCTGATCGGCCCCCACTCTCAGGAGCCCCACCATGCACCTCTCCCCCCGCAGGCGTCTGGCCTCGCTCGCCGCGCTGAGCTTGGCCGCCGCCTTCGGTCTGACGGCCTGTTCCACCGGGCAGACCTCCTCCACCGGCGCCGACGCCCCGGTGGCCCCGGTGACCGGGAAGGTCTCGATCACCTACCTGCAGAAGCAGGGGGACCAGCAGTACTTCGTGGACGAGGCCGCCGGGGCCAAGGCCAAGGCGGCCGAGCTGGGGGCCGACGTGAAGGTCGTGAACCTCGGCAACGACGCGAACAAGACGGTCGGCGAGGTACAGGCCGCGATCGCGCAGAAGAGCAACGGCCTGATCATCGTGGTGCCGGACCCGGCGGTCGGCCCGCAGGTGGTCCAGACGGCCCGGGACGCGAAGGCCGCGCTGCTCACCTCCGACGACCAGGTCTGCGCGAGCGGGCCGTCCCCGGCACAGTGCGCCGCGTCCGACCTGGTGCCCCGGATCGGCTTCTCCGGCCAGCAGATGGGCCAGCAGGTCGGCCAGCGCGCCGCGGAGGAGTTCAAGAAGGCCGGCTGGAACGCGGCCGACACCCGGATCCTCTCCGCCTGGAAGCAGGACGTGACCGTCTGCGGTGACCGGGTGAAGGCCGCGAAGGACGCCTTCGACCAGGCCGCGCCGGGTGTGCAGACCATCGACGTCGCGACCGACAACACCCCGACCGGCGCGCAGGACAAGGTCGCCGCCACCATCACCGCCAACCCCGGTGTCAAGCACTGGGTGACGTGGGGCTGCAACGACGAGAACGTCCAGGGCGCCGTCACCGCCCTGCAGAACGCCGGGATCAGCCCCGACGACATCGACGGTGTCGGCCTGGGTGCCTACCTGGCGTGCAAGGACTGGGCGTCCGGCAAGCCGTCGGGCATGAAGGCCGCCCTGTTCATCAACGGCAAGGACGTGGGCGCCCTGGCCGTGCAGACGATGGTCGACAAGCTCAAGAACGGCAAGGACTTCCCCAAGGAGGCCTTCGCCCCGACCAAGATGGTCGACGCCACCACCTGGCAGTCCGCGGGCGTGTCCTGCAGCTGACACCACGTCGAGCCACCGGTGCGGCAGGCGGGCACCGACCTGCCGCACCGGCTCGGCTTCCGAAGACCGTACGAACAGCGCTGCCAACGAGGCCACGATGACCGCACCCGAACCCCCGTCCGCCCCACCATCCGACGCCCCGACCGGCTTGAGCGCCGAGGCCGTCTCCAAGCGCTTCGGCGCCGTCCAGGCACTGACGGACGTCACCCTCACGTTCCCACCCGGTCAGGTCACCGCCCTGATGGGCGAGAACGGCGCCGGCAAGTCCACCCTGCTGCGCATCCTCACCGGCGACCACCACCCCACCGCGGGCCGGGTCCTGCTGGACGGCCGGGCCCTCGACCTGCACTCCCCGCAGGACGCCCGCCGCGCCGGGATCCGGATCATCCCGCAGGAACCCGAGATCATCCCCCATGTCTCGGTCGCCGAGAACGTCTACGCCGGCTCGCTGCCCCGCACCCGGCTGCGCCGCCTCGACCGCGCCGAACTGCGCCGCCGGATCACCGCCGACCTGCACCGCCTGGGCTTCGACAAGGTCCTCGACCCCGACCTCCTCGGCTCCGAACTCACCGCGGCCCAGCGCCAGCTCGTCGAGATCCTGCGGGCCCTGACCGGCGCCGTCCCGCCGCGCGCGATCGCCTTCGACGAGCCCACCTCCTCCCTCTCCGAACACGAGGTCGAGGCCCTGTTCGCGCTGATCGGACGCCTGCGCGACGAGGGCATCGCCGTCATCTACGTCTCGCACCGGATGAAGGAGATCTTCCAACTCGCCGACCGCATCGCCGTGCTGCGCGACGGCCAGGTGGCCGGGGTGGTCCAGGCCGCCGCCACCGGCGAGAGCGAGCTGGTACGGCTCATGGTCGGCCGCGACCTGTCCTCCCTCTTCGTCCGCCAGCAGGTCGCCACCGACCGCGTCGTCCTGGACGTCGACGACGTCACCACCGACGATGTGCGCGACATCAGCCTCCGGGTCCACGCCGGCGAGGTCGTCGCCCTCGCCGGCCTGATCGGCGCCGGACGCTCCGAACTCGCCCTCGCCCTGGCCGGCGACGCCCCCATCCGCTCCGGCACGGTGGCCCTCAACGGCGAAGTCCTGCGCCTGCGGAACCCCCGCGCCGCCATCACCGCGGGCATCGGGCTGGCCCCCGAGGAGCGCAAGGCCCAGGCCCTGTTCCTGCAGCGCACGATCCGCGACAACACCTCCCTGGTCAGCCTGCGCCGGCTCAGCCGGTGGCGGTTCGTCAAGCGCCGACAGGAGAAGGACCTCGCCCAGGAGTACGCCGACCGGCTGCGGGTGCGCGCCCCCTCCATCGAGGCGGAGGTCCGCACCCTGTCCGGCGGCAACCAGCAGAAGGTCGTCCTCGCCCGCTGGCTCGCCCGCAAACCCGACCTGCTGATCCTCGACGAACCCACCCGCGGCGTCGACATCGGCGCCAAGGCCGAGATTTACCAGATCATCGCCGACCTCGCCCGCGAGGGCACCGCCGTCCTGGTCATCTCCTCCGAACTGCCCGAAGTCCTCGGCCTCGCCGACCGGATCGTGGTGATGCAGAACGGCCGCACCACCGGCGAACTCACCCGCGAACAGGCGACGGAAGAGGCCGTCCTCGCCCTCGCCATGGCCGACGACCTCGCCACCACCGCCCACGCCCCGACCGGAGACACCCGATGACCACCGTCACGCCCCCGACCGCCCCGGTGCCGGACACCGGAGCCCTGCCCACCCGGTCCAGTGGCCCGCGCACGCTGCTCGCCGCGATCGGCGGCCAGAACCTCAGCCTGATCGGCGCCCTCATCGCCGTCGTCGCCCTCTTCGGCACGCTCAATCCCAACTTCGCGGGCTGGGACAACATCCAGGTCATCGCCGAGGCCGCCACCATCTCCGGCCTGCTGGCCGTGGTCCAGACCGTCGTCATCGTCTGCGGCGGCCTCGACATCTCGGTCGGCTCCCAGGCCGGACTCGCCTCCGTCACCAGCGCCATGATCTTCACCTCCACCGGCTCCAGCCCCTACCTCGGCATCGGCGCCGCCCTCGCCATCGGCGCCGCCATCGGCCTGTTCAACGGGGCCGTCATCATCTACGGCCGGGTCAACCCGACCATCGCCACCCTCGCCGGACTGGCCGCCTACAAGGGCGTCGCCCAACTCGTCTCGGACGGCCGCGCCCAGGGCTACGTGCTGGGCGACCCGGTCTTCGTCTTCCTCAGCCGGGGCAAGATCGCCGGCCTGCCAACCATGGTGTGGCTGCTCATCCTCACCGCCGCCGCCGTCCACGCCCTGCTCACCTACACCGACATCGGCCGCAACATCTACGCCATCGGCGGCAACGACACCGCCGCCCGCCTGGCCGGCATCAACCTCAACAAGTACCTGATCGCCGCCTACGCCCTCTCCGGCACCGTCGCCGCGCTCGCCGGCGTCCTGCTCACCGCCCGCACCGGCAGCGGCCAGCCCGTCTCCGGCAGCGAAGGCCTGGAGCTCCAGTCGATCACCGCCGCCGCCCTCGGCGGCTGCGCCCTCAAGGGCGGCAAGGGCGGCATCGGCGGCACCCTGCTCGCCGTCGCACTGCTCGGCGCGCTGCAGAACGGCCTCACCGTCCAGGGCATCAACGCCTTCTGGCAGAACGTCGCCCAGGGCACCCTGCTCGTCGCCGCCGTCGTCATCCAGCAGCGCCGCAACCGCGAACGCGCGGTGGGACTCCCCGCCTGACGCCTGAGGCGGTCGGGTCCGGGCCCGACCGCGGCGGCCGGCCGTGAAGGTCGGCCGAACCGCCGGTGCCGCGACCGCCCGCGGCACCGGCGGCTCCTTTCGCCGACCGGGTACCGGGGAGACAGGTGGCCCGCCGGTCCTGGGATAATGGCTCCCGCAGGACCCAACCGCGTTCCCGGTCGCCGACGAGAACGCACAAGCCGCACGTGCTCGTTCGATCGAAAGGTCCTCCGTGGCTGACCAGACGTTGCTCGCCGCCCAGCGCCAGGCGCTGATCCTGGAGGCGATCCGCCGGGCCGGCGCGGTCCGCGTCGCCGAGCTGGTCGAGCAGTTCGGCGTTTCGGACATGACCATCCGCCGGGACCTCGACGCGCTGGCTCGCCAGGGCGCCGTGGAGAAGGTGCACGGTGGGGCGGTCGCGACCGGGACGGCGAGCACCTTCGAACCCGGGTTCGACGCCAAGTCCGGGCTGGAGGAGGGCACCAAGGCCGCGCTCGCGGACGCCGCGGTGAAGCTGGTGGAGCCGGGCAGCGTGGTGGCCCTCTCCGCCGGGACCACGACCTACGCGGTCGCCTCCAGGCTGCTGGAGGTCCCGGACCTGACGGTGGTGACCAACTCGCTGCCGATCGCGGACCTGCTGTGGGCGGCCGGCCGCGACGGAGGGGAGGCCGTCCCGTCGCTGCTGTTGACCGGCGGGTCCCCCACCCGCTCGGCGGCCCTGGTGGGCGCCCTCGCCGACCAGACGATCCGCTCGCTCCACGTGGACCTGCTGATCCTCGGCGTGCACGGGGTGAGTGAGCAGGCCGGCCTCACCACTCCCAACCTGGCCGAGGCGCAGACCAACCGGGCCTTGATCGCCTCGGCGCGCCGCACCGTCGTGGTCGCGGACCACACCAAGTGGGGCGTGGTCGGGCTGAGCAGCTTCGCGACCCTGGCGGAGGTCGACTGCTTCGTCACCGACGACGCCCTCCCGGCGACCGCCCGCGAGGTGATCGCCGAGGCGGTCGGCGAGCTCGTCGTCGTCCCGGCGGCCGGCTGAGCGGTCGGCCGGGTCAGCCCACCCGCCGGGCGCCCGCCGAGGGCACCGCGGTGAAGGTGACCGGTGCGGCGAAGCCCGCCGAGCGGAAGGCCGCCTCCACCGCCTCCGAAACCCCCGCCACGCGCTCGGCCTCGACCAGGGCGACGACCGACCCGCCGAAGCCCCCACCGGTCATCCGGGCGCCCAGCGCCCCGGCGGCGACGGCGGTCTCCACCGCGAGGTCCGTCTCCGGGCAGGAGACCCGGAAGTCGTCGCGCAGGGAGGCGTGTCCGGCCGTCAGGATCGGGCCCAGTGCGGCGATCTCTCCGCGGCCCAGGAGGTCGACGGTCTCGACGACGCGCCGGTTCTCGGTCACCACGTGCCGTACCAGCGGCCGGAGTTCCTCGGGCAGCCGGTCCAGGGCCGGGGCCAGGGCGGCGGCCGGGAGGTCGCGCAGCGCGGGCAGGCCGAGCAGTTCCGCGGCGCGCTCGCAGCCGGCCCGCAGGGCGGCGTAGGCGCCGTCGCCGAGGTCGTGCTTGACCCGGGTGTCGATCACCAGCAGCCGCAGCCCCGCCGTCTCCAGGTCGAGTGGCACGTGCCGCTGCTCCAGGGTCCGGGTGTCCAGGAACAGCGCGGTGCCGTCCGTGCAGCAGGCGGAGGCCATCTGGTCCATCACGCCGCACGGCACACCGACGAAGGCGTTCTCGGCCCGCTGGGCGATCAGCGCGAGTTCCCGCGCGGACAGGCCGAGGTCGTACAGGTCGTTCAGGGCGGCGGCCGTCGCGCACTCCAGGGCGGCCGAGGACGACAGCCCGGCGCCGGACGGCACGTCGCTGTCGACGAACAGGTCGGCCCCGCCGATCGCGTGCCCGGCCTCGGCGAGCGCCCAGAAGACCCCGGCCGGGTACCCGGCCCAGCTCGCGACGACGCCGGGCGCCAGACCCTCCAGTGACAGGTCGGTGATGGTGCCGTCGCCCTGGGCGCTGTACAGCCGCAGCCGTCCGTCCTCCCTGCGGCGGGCGGCCACCCTGGTCGTGTGGGGGAGGGCGATCGGCAGGACGAACCCGTCGTTGTAGTCGGTGTGCTCGCCGATCAGGTTCACGCGCCCGGGAGCGGCCCAAACGCCGCTCGGCCGTGCCCCGTGGACGGCCTCGAAGTCGGTGGCGGCCTCGTCGATCATCTGTTCAGCTCCATGCCTGGTGCGAGCGGGGATGGTTCCCGCCGGCGGTGTCCATCAGCAAGCGGGAGTGAATTCCGACATAATCAAACATCACTGCCCTCAGGGTCAACATCCGCGATGGCCTGTTCAGTCAGGTTGAGTCGACAGTCCGGAACACCCGCCACCAGGAGCGATGCTTGTTGACAAGCGATCGTCTCTGTTTGAATCTGTTTGAGCTCGAAAACTGCCGGGGCGACGTCCCATGCGTAAGGAGTACAGCGGTGCACAGAACCGCCACCAAGTTGGCCGACGGCCGCGAACTCGTCTACTTCGACCAGGAGCCCGGTGCGCTCCGCGACGTCCCGGACGAGCGGCCGCTCGGGCCGACCGCGAGCCTCTCCGAGATCCGGCTCGACCCGGTGCTCGGCGAGTGGGTGACGGTGGCGGCGCACCGTCAGCAGCGCACCTACCACCCGCCGGCCGGCGAGTGCCCGCTGTGCCCCTCCCGGGACGGGAGGCTCAGCGAGATCCCGGCAGCCGACTACGAGGTCGCGGTGTTCGAGAACCGCTTCCCCTCGCTCGCCACCGGCTCCGCCGAGCACGTCGCGGCCCAGGACACACCCCTGCACGCCCTCCGGCCCGGCAACGGCCGCTGCGAGGTGGTCTGCTTCACCTCCGACCACGACGCCTCCTTCGCCGACCTGGACGAGCCCGGGGCGCGCCTCGTGCTGGACGCCTGGACGGACCGCACGGCGGAACTGTCCGCCCTGCCCGGCGTGCGGCAGGTGTACTGCTTCGAGAACCGCGGCGAGGAGATCGGGGTCACGCTCGCTCACCCGCACGGCCAGATCTACGCGTTCCCCTTCATCCCCTCCCGCACCACCCGGATGATCGCCCGGGCCGAGGCGCACCGGGCCCGCACCGGCCGGAACCTCTTCGAGGACCTGCTCGCCGCCGAACGGAACTCCCCCGAGCGACTGGTGCTCCAGGGCGGGCACTGGACCGCCTTCGTCCCGTTCGCCGCCCGCTGGCCCTACGAGGTCCACCTCTACCCCCACCGGCGGGTCCACGACCTCACCGCGCTCACCGAGGCCGAGCGCGCCGAGTTCCCCGGCCTCTACCTGGACCTGCTGCGCCGCTTCGACGCGCTGTTCCCCGCCGCGCCCGGCGCGGCACCCAACCGGACCCCGTACATCTCGGCCTGGCACCAGGCGCCCAGCAGCGGCGGCGACGAACTCGCGCTCCACCTGGAGCTGTTCACCATCCGACGGGCACCCGGCAAGCTCAAGTACCTGGCCGGCGTGGAATCCGGCCTGGACGCCTTCGTCACCGATGTGAGCCCGGAGCAGGCCGCCTCCCGACTCCGGGGCGCCGTACCCGGCTGACCCGAAACCCGCCCACGGCACCTCCGGAGCCCACCGCGTCGTCCTGACCACCGACGCGGTGGGCTCCGTCGGCAGGGGCTCCGGCGGCATGGGCGGCAACTTCCAGCCACCCGACGACCGAGACCCCGCAGTGCGTTGATATACGTCTGTTTGCGTTGAGTATTGACTATCTCTGTTTGATTTGGTTCGCTTTCCCCCGCCCTGCGCAGGGTGCCAGTTCCTGCACCACCGTCCGCAACCCTCCGGACCCAGGAGACACGATGCGCAAGACGTGGGCCGCGTTACTCGCGGCCTCGCTGGCAGCGGCGCCGCTCGCCGCCGTCCCCCTCACCAGCACCCCCGCCGCAGCCGCCGACTCGTCCGGCGCCGTACTGGTTCCCACGCCGCCGATGGGCTGGAACGACTGGAACGCCTTCGGCTGCGACGTCGACGAGCAGTTGGTCGAGCAGACCGCCGACAAACTGGTCTCGGCCGGCCTCCAGGCCGCGGGCTACCAGTACGTCAACATCGACGACTGCTGGATGGGCAAGGCCCGCGACGCCGAGGGGCGGCTCGTCCCCGACCCGGTCAAATTCCCCCACGGGATCACCGGCGTGGCCGCCTACGTGCACGCCAAGGGCCTCAAGCTCGGCATCTACGAGAGCGCCGGCACGCTGACCTGTGCCGGCTTCCCCGGCAGCCTCGGCCACGAGCAGCAGGACGCGGACTCCTTCGCCTCCTGGGGCGTCGACTACCTCAAGTACGACAACTGCTACAACCAGGGCATACCGTCCCAGCAGCGCTACCGCGCGATGGCCGACGCCCTGGCGAAGGCCGGCCGCCCGATCGTCTACAGCCTCTGCAACTGGGGCCTGGACAGCGTGTGGACCTGGGGTGGCACGGTCGGCCAACTCTGGCGCACCACGGGGGACATCGACGCCTCGTTCGGCCGGATGCTGGACATCTTCCACGCGAACGCCAAGCTCGCCGACGCCGCGGGGCCGGGCGGCTGGAACGACCCGGACATGCTGGAGGTCGGCAACGGCATGACGGCCACCGAGGACCGCGCCCACTTCTCGCTCTGGGCGGAGATGGCGGCCCCGTTGATCGCCGGCACCGATCTGCGCAAGGCGAGCGCCGGCACCCTCGCGATCTACGGCAACACCGAGGTCATCGCCGTCGACCAGGACCGGCTCGGCAAGCAGGGACGGCCGGTGAGCACGGCCGCAGGCCTGGACGTCCTGGCCAAGCCGCTCGCCGACGGCAGCGTCGCCGTCACACTGTTCAACGAGAACCCGCAGCCCACGGTGATCTCGACCACCGCGGCAGCGGTCGGCCTGCCGCCGGCCAAGGGGTACCTCCTGCGGGATCTGTGGGAGCACACCGACGGCGAGACCTCCGGGACGATCAGCTCCACGGTGCCCGGCCACGGCGTCGTCATGTACCGGGTCACCCCGACCGACCACCCGGGCGGGCACCACCCGGACCTCGTCCTCGACACCAGGGTGCCCGACCTCACTCCGGGCGGCTCGGCCACGGTCACCACGGCCTTCGCCAACAACGGCGCCCAGTCCGCGAACGACGTGGTGCTCGGACTGGACGTCCCGGCCGGGTGGACGGTCGCACCTCTGTCGGAGACCCGGGTCGGGCGCGTGCCGGCCGGCGGCCACGCGGAGGCCGCGTTCCGCGTGACCGCCCCGGCGAAGCTGCCGACGCCGATCACCCGAGCCACCCTCACCGGCACCGCCACCGCGCACGGGCCGGGCGGCCCGCAGAGCGTCGCCGCGCCCACGCCGGTCGTCCTGGCCGCACCCGTGCAGGCGCCGTACCGGACCTTCACCGACACCACCGCCGTCTTCGGCGCGCAGGACGGGACGTTCGCCATCGACGGCGCGGGCGCCGACCTCTACTACGACGTCGACGAGTACAGCACCGTCTACCGGCCGGGCGCCGAACACGACGGCTCCACCACGGTCGTGAAGCTCACCGCGCAGGCGCCGACCAGCGACTGGGCCAAGGCCGGGATCATGGTCCGCAACGACATCACCAAGCCGGGCCGGTCGACCGGGTACCTCATCCTCGCCGAGGCGCCCGGCAAGGGCTACGTGCTTCAGTGGGACAGCGACGGCGACGGCAAGCTGGACTCCAACAGCGCCCCGGCGAACCAGGGTTCGGGATCCGCGAGCTATCCGAGCTGGCTGAAGCTGGTGCGCGACGGCTCGACGTACACCGGCTACTGCTCCACCGACGGGAGCACCTGGACGAAGGTCGGCCAGGCCACCCTCCCGGGAGCGGCCGCACTCCAGGACGTCGGGGTGTTCACCACCTCGCACAGCACCGGCACCAGTGGCGAGGCCGATTTCACGGGCTTCACCCAGAGCTGAGCGTCTGAGCGGCGACGAGCAGCGACACCCGGGCCCCGGCCGGTCGACATCGACCGACCGGGGCCCTTCGCCGTGCCCACCGGGGCGAGCCATGACGGAAGAGGCGAACCGCCGCCGGGAGGCGGGTGGCCTCCCGGCGGCGGTTCGCGAAGGATGTCAGGACAGGACGGTCCAACTCTGACCGGCCGCGGCCGGGTTGGCCGGGTTGGTCATGCCCGTGGAGCCGGCCGCGGTGCCGGCGACGTCCAGCGTCAGTCCGTTGCCGACGTTGGTGACGGTGAGCGCGCCACTGCTGTTCTGGGTGACCTTCCACTTCTGCCAGGGATTGCCGGGCGTGGGATTGAGCAGGTAGGCGCTGCCGACCCCGCTGCCGCCGGCGAGCACGGTGTGCGTCTGGGCGGCGGTGTAGCAGTTGTCGGTGATCGTCACAGTGCCGTCCGAGTTGGGCGTGAACATCCACTGCTGGGCGGCGTTGCCGCTCTGGTAGGCGTTGATGCCGGAGTTGCCGCCGACGGGCGCGTAGCAGCCGCCCTGGACTTCGAGCGCCTGGCCCGCGGTGCCGCCCGCACTGATCGCGTGGTACTTGCCGTCGCCGACGACGCCCGGCCGGCCGCCTCCACTGCCGCCACCCGTGCCGGTGCCCGCGCCGGCGAGGCGGTAGAGCGCGACGCCGTGCGCGGGGATCCAGTTGCCGCCGACGGAGCCGGTGGCGGTGCCCGTGGTGCCCGTCCACAGCTCCCGGTAGCCGTAGCCGGAGCCGGCCAGGCCGAGGTCGGCGAAGCTCGCGCTGATCATGGCCCAGTTGTTCGGGTCCTGGTTGATCAGCGCCACCGCCAGGTCGCCGTTGGCGAGTTGGCGCTTGAGGACCACGGGGGCGGTCGGGGAGGAGGGCGGGTTGCCGACCAGGGTGGCGGGCTTGGCGAGGCTGTCCTGATCGACGGCGATCATGTCGCGGTTCTTGAGGAGCGACAGCGCGGAGGAGCTGATGCCGGTGGACCAGGTGTAGCCGCTCGCGGTGTGCTGCGAGTCGGCGGCGGTGCGCAGGTCCGCGCCGGAGACGAGCGGGGCCGCCATCATCGAGAGTACGGACAGTTCGGTGCGCGACTCGTCGTCCGTGAAGGGCTTGTGGCCCTTGTCGGTGTCGGTGACGCCCCAGACGCCGTTCGGGTCCTGCCAGCCGGCGAACATCATGTCCAGGTCGTTCCAGCTGCCGGGGTGGACGTTGCCCGGGTACTTCAGCGCGGTCTGCAGCTGACCGTTGTAGAGCACGCCGTCCAGCTCGCTGTCCCGGTCGCCGCCGATCCGGCACATGTTGGCGACCTGGCCGCACCAGACTCCGGTGGGCGAGTAGCCGGGCGCCTGGTGCGGCGGGGTGCCGGCGGCCGTGATCAACGGATCGGTCCGGGCCGGGTCGTCGGCGCTCAGCAGGTAGGGGATGCCGGTGTGCGCGGGCTGCGCGGACAGGCTGAGCGTGACCTTGGGCTTGCCCGCAGCGCCGGTCGCCGCGTCGAGGGCGCGCTGGAAGGTCTGGGTTCGGGCGTAGATGGACCGGGTGAGCTCCTTGCCCTCGCCCTGCGGGTAGTAGGCGTAGCCGTCGGGGCCGTAGATGGTGGGGCCGTAGGGGCAGTCGTCGTACTTGACGAAGTCGACGCCCCAGGAGACGAAGTCGGCGGCGTCGGTGGTCTCGTGGCCGAGGCTGCCGGGGTGGCCCTGGCAGGTGGTGTAGGTGTCGGTGGCGTAGAGGCCGAACTTCATGCCCTTGCTGTGGGCGTACCAGGCCAGGTACTGGATGCCGTTGACGGTCTTGCCGTCGACGGTCTGTGCGGGGAACTGGTTGGGCTCCGGGAGCAGGTGGCCGCTGGTGGTGTCGTTCCCGCCTCCGTCGGTGCCGGTGACCGGATTGCCGTTGTTGTCGTAGAGCTGCATGGCGCCGTCAGCGGTCTTGGCGAAGTCCGTGCTCTGGCCGTCCCGGTGGCGCATCGACCAGCCGTCGTCGACGGTGACGGTGTCGTAGCCCGCCTGCACCAGGCCGTTGGCCGACATGAAGTCGATGGTCTGCTTGATCTCGCTCTCGGTGACGTAGGCACCGATGCTGTTCCACGAGTTCCAACCCATGGGCGGAGTCAGGGCGTTGCCGTTGCCGAGGGCGGCGGCCGGAGTGGCGGTGGCGAGTGCCGCGGCACCGAGGCCGGAGGCCGCGAGGGCGGTGGCGGCGAGTATGCCGACGACGCGATGTGGAGTTCTGCGCATGTGGGGGCTTCCCGAGTGGGTGAGTGGCCCTGCATGGGGCAGGCCGAGGGTGCCATACGATATTGCACCTATCAGGAACCCACAATATTCAACACAACAGCACTTTCTCGGGGTCAGGCATCCGTTCGTCGGGCAGGCCGGGGTCCTGCTACCGTCCCGGCCATGATCAAGATCGTGCCGTTCACCGGCGGCGAGAAGGAAAGCCTGCACACGGCCCTCGACCGGCACCGCGACGCGGTGCTGTGGAAGGTCGAGGGCCTGGACGACGAGCAGCTGCGCCGGCCGCTGACGCCCTCGGGGACGAACCTGCTGGGGCTGGTCAAGCACCTCGGCGGCGCCGAACTGGGCTGGTTCCGCGAGACGTTCGGCCTGGAGACCGGCCCGCTGCCGTTCGACCTCGACGCCGACGAGAGCTCCGACCTGCGGATCGAGCCGCACGAGTCGACGGCGGACGTGCTGGCCTTCTACGCCCGCGCCCGGGCCGCCGCCGACGAGGCGATCGACCGGCTGGAGCTGGACTCCCTCGGCACCTCCTGGTCGGGCCGGACGGTGTCGCTGCGTTGGGTGCTGATCCACATGACCACCGAGACCGCCCGGCACGCCGGGCACATGGACATCCTGCGCGAACTCACCGACGGCGCGACCGGGGACCACAACCGCAGCTGAGCCCCGGCTGCCTGTGGGCGGCGGCGAGCCGGCGCCGCGCGTCCATGCCTCGCCGGCCCGTAGACGGCGCTACCAAGGATCACAGCGTGATCAAGACCGGGTGCGGGGCGACGACCGAAGCCGCCACCCCGCCCGGGCCCTGCGCTCAGGCCGTGTAGCCGCCGTCCACCGCGAGGGCGGTGCCGGTGACGTAGCGTCCGCCGGGACCGGCCAGGAAGGCCACCGCAGCGGCGATGTCCTCGGCCTCGCCGAACCGGTCCAGGGCGGTGAGCCCGCGCTGGAAGTCGGCGGAGTCGCCGTCGGCCGGGTTCATGTCGGTGTCGATCGGGCCCGGGTCGACGATGGTGGCGGTGATCCCGCGCGGGCCGAGCTCCCGGGCCAGACCCTTGGTCAGCCCGGTCAGCGCGGTCTTGGCGGTCGCCTGGAGGACGAAGTTCGCACCGGGGACACGCCCGTTGAAGCAGGAGCCGATGCTGATGATCCGCCCGCCCTGGCCCATGTGCCGGGCGGCCGCCTGGGCGGCCAGGAACACCGAGCGGATGTCGACGGCGAGCACCCGGTCGAGCTCCTCGACCGACACCTCGGTGAGCGGGCCGTAGGTGAGGAAGCCCGCGTTGTTCACCAGGATGTCGATGCCGCCCAGCTCGCGGACGGTCTCCTCCACCGCCCGTGCGGCGGCGTCCGGCTCGACCAGGTCCGCCCGGATCGCCACCGCCCGGCCACCGGCCGCCTCGATCTCCTTGACCACCGTCCGGGCCTGCTCCTCGGCCCGGACGTAGGTCAGCGCCACCGCCGCCCCCTCGACCGCCAGCCGCTTGGCCACCGCCGCGCCGATGCCCCGGCTGCCGCCGGTCACCAGGGCCACCTTGCCGGTCAGCTCGCTCATCGTTCTTCCCCCTCCGTGGTTCCTGCGTTCGTCGCCCACCGACGGTAGGACCTGACACCGGTGTCAGATTCAAGCCGTCTCCTACGCGGACACCTCCTCCTCCGTCGGTGCGGGCCGCCTCGCCGGGCGCACGGCCAGGGTCAGCACGGCCAGCCCGGCGAACAGCGCTGCGGCGATCAGCCCGTTGACGTGCAGCCCGGCGGTGAACGCCGCCCGGGCACCGCGGAGCAGTTCGGCGCCCTGCTCGGCGGGCAGGTGCCGGGCTGCCTCGACGGCGCCCGCCAGCGAGTCGGAGCCGCCGGCCCGGGCGCGGTAGACCGCGGCGGCCACCGTGCCGAGCAACGCGAAGCCGAGCGAGCCGCCGAAGTAGTTGCCGGTCTCCGACATCGAGGCCGCCGAGCCCGCCCGCTCCGGCGGCACCGAGCCGAGGACCAGCCCGGTGCCCAGGGCGAACAGCGGTCCGGTGCCCAGGGCGAGCACCGTGATGCCGGTCATCACCAGCGGCAGCGAGCCCTGGCCGTCGTCGGCGGCGACCAGCAGCAGGCCACCCAGCGCCGAGCAGGCCAGCCCGCCCGCGATCGCAGTGGTGTCGTCCATCCGGCGGGCCAGCCGCGGCGCGGCCATGGTGCCGACCGCCACACCCAGGCCCATCGGGGCGAACAGCACTGCGGAGGCGAACGGCGAGTGGCCCAGCACGCTCTGCAGGTACTGGGTCACCAGCAGGCCGGTGCCGGCCATCGCGACCCCGGCGAGCACCAGCGAGACCAGCACGGCCGTGAACGGGCGGCTACGCAGCAGTCGCAGGTCCAGCAGCGGCCGCTGCTGCCGCAACTGCCGCCGGGCGAAGGCGTAGCCGACGGCGGTGCCGGCGAGCAGGGCCAGCGCCGGGACCAGCGGCGCGTCCTCGACCGGCAGTTGCTTGACGCCGTACAGCACCAGCAGCACCGCCACCAGCGACAGCCCGACCCCGGCCGGGTCCAGCCGCCCGGCCGCCTCGCTGCGGAACTCCGGCAGCAGGAACGGCCCGGCGATCAGAAGCACCGCCATCGCCGGGACCGCGGCCAGGAACACCGACCCCCACCAGAAGTGCTGGAGCAGGAACCCGGCCAACACCGGCCCGAGCGCGCCGCCCGCGAACTGGCAGGTGGCCCAGACGGCGATGGCCTGCCCGCGCTGCCGCCCGTCCCGGAACATGTTGGTGATCAGGGCGAGCGTGGACGGCGCCAGGGTCGCGCCCGCGACGCCGAGCAGGGCCCGCGCGACGATCAGCATCAGCGGGTCGACCGCGAAGGCTGCGACCACCGACAGCACCGCGAAGGCCGCCGCACCGGTCAGCAGCAGGCGTCGGCGGCCGATCCGGTCGCCGAGCGTGCCCATGGTGATGACCAGGCCGGCCACCATCAGTCCGTAGCTGTCGCTGATCCACAGCTGCTGGACGCCGTCGGCGCCCAGGTCGGCGCTCAGCCGTGGAAGGGCGAGCAGCAGCGCCGTCACGTCCATCGCGACCAGCAGCGTCGGCAGCATCAGGACGGCCAGTCCCAGTCGTGCCCGGGTGACGTCCATCCCGGCGACTCCTCTCCTCGGAAACGTTGTCGCGGGGTGGTCGGAGCGGCCCGGGGCTTCTTGACATCGGTGAGCGGTGTGACGGCGGAAAACTCGTGGGAGATTTCTCGGCGGGGATGTCAAGAAGGCGGCGGCGGCTCCGACCGACGGTCGAAGGGCCCAGCCGGGGCCCGCCCACGACGAGGAGTACGCGATGAAGTTCCTGATCGGCCTGCACATCAACCCGGCCGTGCTGGACGCTCTGACCGACGAGGAGAAGGCGGCGATCGGCGCCGGGCACGGCAGGTTCATCGAGGCGCTGAAGTCCTCCGGCGAGCTGATCCTCACCCAGGCGCTGGTCGACCCGTCCCAGTCCGCGGTGGTCACCGTGCGGGACGGCCAGCCCGCGGTGACCGACGGCCCGTTCCTGGAGGCCAAGGAGTTCCTGGGCGGCTTCTACCTGGTCGACTGCGAGAACCGGGAGCGGGCGATCGAGCTCGCCGCGCAGATCCCGGACGCCGCGATCGAGGGGCTGGGCGTCGAGGTGCGTCAGGTGATGTTCTCCGACGGACACTTGGAGGCATGACAGCACCGGACTTCGAGGGCCTGCTGCGTGAGCTCACGCCGCAGGTCCTCGGCACGTTGGTACGCCGGCACGGCCGGTTCGAGGGCTGCGAGGACGCCGTGCAGGAGGCCGTCCTCGCCGCGAGCGTCCAGTGGCCGGACGAGGGGGTGCCGGAGAATCCGCGCGGCTGGCTGGTGACCGTCGCCTCCCGGCGGCTGGTGGACCAGGTCCGCAGCGACCACGCCCGCCGCGAGCGCGAGAGCGCGACCACCGCCGCCGAGGTGGTGCCCGAGGACGTGCCGGACACCGACGACACCCTGCTGCTGCTGTTCCTGTGCTGCCACCCGGCGCTGACCGCGGCCTCGCAGACCGCGCTCACCCTGCGGGCGGTCGGCGGCCTGACCACCGCCGAGATCGCCCGCGCCTTCCTGGTGCCAGAGGCCACCATGGCGGCCCGGATCAGCCGGGCCAAGCAGCGGATCAGGGCGGCCGGCAGCTCGTTCACCCTCCCCGAGGGCGCGGAGCGCGAGGAGCGGCTGCGGGTCGTCCTGCACGTGCTCTACCTGATCTTCAACGAGGGCTACACCGCCTCCTCGGGCAGCGAGCTGGAGCGCGCCGACCTCGCCCGGGAGGCGATCCGGCTGGCCCGGACGGTGCACGCCCAGCTCCCCGAGGACGGCGAGGTGACCGGCCTGCTCGCGCTGATGCTGCTCACCCACGCCCGCCGGGCGGCCCGCACCACCGCGACCGGCGACCTGGTGCCGCTGGCCGAACAGGACCGCACGAGCTGGGACGGCGACCTGCTGGACGAGGGCACGGCGCTGGCCAAGGCCGCACTGGCCGGCCCCGAGCTGGGCCCCTACCAGCTGCAGGCCGCCATCGCCGCCACCCACGCCGACGCGACCACCGCCGCCGAGACCGACTGGGCGCAGGTGCACGCCCTCTACCTGATCCTGGAGCGGATCGCGCCCAATCCGATGGTCACCCTCAACCGGGCCGTCGCCCTCGCCGAGCTGGCCGGCCCGCAGGCCGGCCTCGCCCTGCTGGCCGCCCTGGACGGCGACCAGCGGATGGCCGGGCACCACCGGCTGCTGTCCGTCCGGGCGCACCTGCTGGAGCGCGCCGGTGACCGGGCCGGGGCGTACGACCACTACCGCCGGGCGGCGCGGGCCACCGCGAGCCTGGCCGAGCAGCGGTTCCTGTCGGCCCAGGCCGGGCGGGTACGGCCCTGACGGCTGCGGCCGCAGGGCGGGTACGGCCCTGACGGCTGCGGTGCTAGTCGCGCCCGAACTCCGCGCGGTACCAGGGCGCCGCCTCGGCGAGGCGGGCGAGCGGGCCGGGGCCGGGCGGACAGGCGGCGAGCCGCCAGATCTCCTCGCTGCGGTACCAGTGGTCGCGGGCGATCATGGTGAACTGGCGCTCGGAGACCCGCCCCGGCGTGGCGGCGAGGCGTCGGAGGCACTCCGCCCAGGGCAGCGCCGGCCCGTCCAGGACGGGCAGCAGACCGAGCGCGGCCAGGGCGTCGAGCAGCTCGCCGGCGCGGACCGGCGTCGGGTGGGCGGCGTGCTGGACACCCACCACCGACGCGGGGGCATCCAGCGCCAGCGCGGTGATCAGCCGGGCCAGGTCCGTACGGTCCACCAGGGAGAGCCGGGCCCGGCCGCCCTCCCAGCGGGCCGGGACGCGGCGGGCCAGCTCGGCCAGCCCGGGCACCACCCAGCGGTCGCCCGCGCCGGTGACCAGCGCGGGGCGCAGCACCAGGGCACCGGCCGCCATGGCGTGCTGCTCGCCGATCAGCCTGGTGCGGCTGGCCTCGGAGAACGGCGCGGGCGGCACCCCGTCCACGTCGATGCCGCTGTGCGGGCCCTCGCCGTACACCGCCGTGGTCGACAGGTGCACGATCCGGCCCACCCCGGCCCGGCCGGCCGCCGCCATCACCGCCGCGGTGCCCCGGTCGTTGACGGCCTCGCAGTGCTCGGCGGGCCCGCCGACCAGGGAGGCCAAGTGGAGCAGCACCCCGGCGCCCTCGCAGAGCCCTGCCAGCGCCGCCCGGTCGGCGAGGTCCCCGCAGATCCAGTCGACGTCTCCGAGGCGGTCCCCGTGGATCCGGTCGACGCCTCCCCCGGGGGCGGGGGGCTCCCGGCGGACCAGCGCCCGTACCCGGACGCCGCGCGCCGTCAGGGCCGCCAGGACGGCGGAGCCGATGAAACCGGTCGCCCCGGTGAGCGCGACCGTGCTCGCTTCCGCGGGCCGCTGCGACACCGCCATGGCTGGCTCCTCCCTGTCGACCGGTCGGTCAGTCTAGCCAGCGCCCGCACCGCCGGGGACCACCCGTACGGAGGGGGCGGCGGTCTGGCCGAGGTGAGGCCCACCTAGGCTGTATGCCAAGCAAAACGGGCGAACCGGACCCGCATCAGGGACCACGAGGACGGAAAGCAGGACCCGCCGATGGGCGACGGAATGTCAGGAATGCACCACCACGGCGGGATGACCCAACTAGGCCCGTTCACCCTCTCCCATGTGTGGACCTGGTCCCCGGACTGGGTGTTCCTGCTCGGCGGCCTGGTCGCACTCGGGCTGTACCTGTTCGGCGTGGTCCGGCTGTACCGGCGCGGCGACCGCTGGCCGATCGGCCGGGTGGTCGGCTGGGTGGCCGGCGTCGGCAGCATGCTGCTGGTGACCTGCTCCGGGCTGAACGACTACGGCATGGTGCTGTTCAGCGCGCACATGATCCAGCACATGGTGCTGTCGATGCTGACGCCGATCCTGCTGCTGCTCGGCGCCCCGATCACCCTCTCGCTGCGCGCGCTGCGCCCGGCGGGCAAGGGCCGCCCGCGCGGTCCGCGCGAGCTGCTCGTGGCGCTGCTGCACAGCCGGTACGTCCGGGTGATCTCGCACCCGGCGTTCACCATCCCGATGTTCATCGCGAGCCTGTACGGGGTCTACTTCACCCCGCTGTTCGACTTCCTGATGCAGTACCGCCTCGGGCACGTCTTCATGATGGTGCACTTCCTCATGACCGGTCTGACCTTCTTCTGGCCGATCATGGGCGTGGACCCGGGCCCGCACCGCCCCGGCCACGTGATGCGGATCATCGAGCTGTTCATGGGGATGCCCTTCCACGCCTTCTTCGGCGTGGCGGTGATGATGGCCAGCCACCCGCTGGTCTCCACCTTTACCGTCCAGGGCGCACCATCCGGGACGGACCTGTTGGAGGACCAGAAGCTGGCCGGCGGCATCACCTGGGCCTTCGGCGAGATCCCGACCGCGATCGTGCTGATCGCCCTGGTCTACCAGTGGATGGGCTCCGAGCAACGGCAGGCCCGTCGGCGCGACCGCGCCGAGGAGCGCAGCGGCGACGCCGAGCTGGAGGCGTACAACGCCTACCTGGCCTCGCTGCACAAGCGCGGCCAGCGCCCGGGGGCGGTCGGCACCGCCGCCGCACCCGCGGCTCCCGTCACCCCCGCTACCCCCGCCACCCCCGCGGCCGACGCCGGCTGAGCCCGCCCGACCGAACCGCCCGGAGCCCGCGTTCTTCCCGGAGAACGCGGGCTCCGTGGCGTTGCGGAACGGTGTCCCCACCGGGTGCGTTCGACGGGTATGCACGCCCTGTTCCTGCTGCCCGTGCTGCTCGGCGGCTACGCCCTGCTCTGGCTGCTCGGCTTCCTCGGCTGCGCGCTGCACCAGCGCCGTCGGCCGGTGCCCGCCGGCTCCGACTACCTGGTGGTCCTGGGCGCCGCGTTGGACGGCTGCGAGCCCGCGCCGACCCTGGCGGCCCGGCTGGACGCCGCGCTGGAACGTTTCGCCGCCGAGGAGGCCGCCGGGTACGCGCCGCTGCTGCTGGTGACCGGCGGCAAGGGCCCGCACGAGGAGTGCACCGAGGCCGCCGCGATGGCCCGCTACCTGATCGCCCGGGGCGTCCCGGCCGAGCGGATCCGGCGCGAGGAACGGGCCGTGAACACCGTCGAGAACCTGCGCAACAGCGCCGCCCTGATGGCCGCCGAGCGCCCCGGCTACCGCTGCACGGTGGTCACCAGTGGCTTCCACACCGTCCGCTCCGCCCTGGCCGCCCGCCGGGCCGGCTCCCCCGCCCGGGTGCTCAGCGCGGACGGGCCGCTCGCGCACGGCCCGTACCAGCTGCTGCGCGAGGCGGTCGGTACGGCACTCGCGCTGCCGCGCGCCAACGGCGCGGCGCTCCTGCTGCTGACCGGCACGGGGGTCGTGCTCGGGCTGGCCTGAACGGGCCGTTGGATCACGCCGCCCGGTCCGTCAGTATGAGGACGGATACCGAGCGCGCAGGGGGCGGGCAGGGCAGAACGGGAGAACGGGTGGAGCCCGCTCCAGCGGATCGGCGGAGCGATCAGCGCGCCGGCCTTCGCGACGGTGGCGGTGGTGGTGGTGGCCGGCCTGTCCGCCCGGGACTGGACGCTGGACGACCCGGCCTGGCTCGGCGCGCGCCCGCCCCCGGCGCGGCCTGACACGCGGGGAGGCCCCCGGGCCCGCCGCAGCGGACCCGGGGGCCTCTCTGTGTGTCAACCCGCCCGGTGTCAGCCGAGGTTGGCGAGCGCCTCGTTGAAGGTCTTGGACGGGCGCATCACGGCGGCGGCCTTGGCCGGGTCCGGCTGGTAGTAGCCGCCGAGGTCGACCGCCGAGCCCTGGACGGCGATCAGCTCGTCCACGATGGTCTGCTCCTGCTCGGTCAGCACCTTGGCCAGACCGTCGAAGGCCTTGGCCAGCTCGGCGTCGGCGGTCTGCTTGGCCAGCTCCTGGGCCCAGTACATGGCCAGGTAGAAGTGGCTGCCGCGGTTGTCGATGCCACCGAGGCGGCGGCTCGGCGACTTGTCCTCGTTGAGGAAGGTGCCGGTGGCGCGGTCCAGGGTGTCGGCCAGCACCTGGGCGTGGGTGTTGCCGGTGCTGGTGGCCAGGTGCTCGAAGCTGGCGGCCAGCGCGAAGAACTCGCCCAGGCTGTCCCAGCGCAGGTAGTTCTCCTTGACCAGCTGCTGGACGTGCTTCGGGGCGGAGCCGCCGGCGCCGGTCTCGAACAGGCCGCCGCCCGCCATCAGCGGGACGATCGACAGCATCTTGGCGCTGGTGCCCAGCTCCAGGATCGGGAACAGGTCGGTCAGGTAGTCACGCAGCACGTTGCCGGTCACCGAGATGGTGTTCTCGCCGCGGCGGATGCGCTCCAGCGAGAACTTGGTGGCCTCGACCGGGGACTTGATCTCGATCTGCAGGCCGGTGGTGTCGTGCTCCGGCAGGTAGGTCTTGACCTTCTCGATCAGCACGGCGTCGTGGGCGCGGTTCCCGTCCAGCCAGAACACCGCCGGGTCTCCGGTGGCGCGGGCGCGGGTGACGGCCAGCTTGACCCAGTCCTGGATCGGCGCGTCCTTGGTCTGGCAGGCGCGGAAGATGTCGCCCGGCTGGACGGCCTGCTCCAGCACCACGTTGCCCTCGGCGTCGACCAGGCGGACGGTGCCGGCGGCCGCGATCTCGAAGGTCTTGTCGTGGGAGCCGTACTCCTCGGCCGCCTGGGCCATCAGGCCGACGTTCGGGACCGAGCCGATGGTGGCCGGGTCCAGGGCGCCGTTGGCGCGGCAGTCGTCGATGACGGCCTGGTACACGCCGGCGTAGCTGTGGTCCGGCAGCACGGCGAGGGTGTCGGCCTCCTGGCCGTCCGGGCCCCACATGTGGCCGGAGGTGCGGATCATGGCCGGCATCGAGGCGTCGACGATGACGTCGCTCGGCACGTGCAGGTTGGTGATGCCCTTGTCCGAGTCGACCATGGCCAGGGCCGGGCCCTCGGCCAGCTCGGCCTCGAAGGAGGCCTTGATCTCGGCGCCGTTCGCCAGCTTGTCCAGGCCGGCCAGGATGCCGCCGAGGCCGTTGTTCGGGTTCAGACCGGCGGCGACCAGCGCCTCGCCGTAGGCGGCGAAGGTCTTCGGGAAGAAGGCGCGGACCACGTGGCCGAAGATGATCGGGTCGGAGACCTTCATCATGGTGGCCTTGAGGTGCACCGAGAACAGCACGCCCTCGGCCTTGGCGCGGGCGACCTGGGCGGCCAGGAACTCGTTCAGGGCGGCGGCGCGCATCACCGAGGCGTCGACGACCTCGCCGGCCAGCACCGGGACCTTCTCGCGCAGCACGGTGGTGGTGCCGTCCTGGCCGAGCAGCTCGATGCGCAGGGCGCCGTCGGCGGCGATCACGGCGGACTTCTCGGTGCTCGCGAAGTCGTTCTCGCTCATGGTGGCGACGTTGGTCTTGGACTCGGCGGTCCAGGCACCCATGCGGTGCGGGTGGGTCTTGGCGTAGTTCTTGACCGACAGCGGGGCGCGGCGGTCCGAGTTGCCCTCGCGCAGGACCGGGTTGACGGCGCTGCCCTTGACCTTGTCGTAGCGGGCGCGGACGTCCTTGTCCTCGTCGGTCTGCGGGTCGTCCGGGTAGTCCGGCAGGGCGTAGCCCTGGGCCTGCAGCTCGGCGATGGCGGCCTTCAGCTGCGGCACGGAGGCCGAGATGTTCGGCAGCTTGATGATGTTGGCGCCCGGGGTCTTGGCGAGCTCACCCAGCTCGGCCAGGGCGTCGCCGATCCGCTGGGCCTCGGTCAGACGCTCCGGGAAGCTGGCGATGATGCGCCCGGCCAGGGAGATGTCGCGGGTCTCCACCCGAACACCCGCCGTCGAGGCGTACGCCTGGACCACCGGCAGGAACGAGTAGGTCGCCAGGGCCGGAGCCTCGTCGGTGTGCGTATAGATGATGGTCGAGTCAGTCATCGGTACTCCGCTTCACGTCTCCAACGTCTTGACGTCAAGATATCTCGTCCCGGGCCCCTCGCTCCACCTCCCCCCGCCCCGGAGTGCGCGCCGGTCGGATCCGGGGGCGCTCCGACGGCCGCGACGACGGCCGACTCCACCGTGGTCCGGGGCGGAACGGGAGGCAAGCGGAGCGCTCCCGGGCCGTCCGGATCAGGTGGAGGTCGGGCAGTGTTCGGGTCGCGGTCGGGCAGTGTTCGGGCGATCGCGGAAGTGCGGAAGTGGTGTCGTCCAATCGGGTGAGTCGGGTGTCAGGAGTGCGTCAACGCACCACCCCATTCGGTCAACGCTGCGTCAGGACCGGCGACGCCGTGCCTGGCCCGGCCTAGCGTCGAGGAAGTAGTCCCGGCAGGCACCACCACCCCACTCGGGAGCATTCGCATGGCCCGCGTCGTCTGGCACGTTCCGGTCACCGCCACCACCACCGGCACCGGAAGCCCCACCGCCCTCCGCCTGTTCCGCCTGCGCGACGGCCGCCGCTGCGCGGTCGGGTTCTCCAGCCCCGAGGCCCTCACCGCCCTCCTGGGACCGGACCAGGCCCACACGGAGATCGGCGAGCCCGCCCTGCGTGGCCTCACCGCCCCGCTCGGAGTCGACACCCTGGTCCTGGACCCGCGGCTGGTCGCCCCGCCCGTATCCGTCCCGGCCCCGCCGCCCGCCCCGGCCCCGACCGCTCAACTCCAGCACCGGTGACGGCGCCGCTCCAGCTGGTCCCGGCCGGGCTCGAACCCGTGCCGGACCGGCCCGGGCAGGCCCGCGCCCTGCACGCGATCGCCCGGGTCAGCTACGGGCCGGCCCCGCTCGACTTCGACCGGCTGGCCGCGGAGTTCCCGGCGGTCCAGAGCGGCCTGGCCCTCGCCGGGGACGCCGACCTGGAGCTCCGCCTGGCCTGCACCGGCCCGGAGGAGTTACGGGCGGTCGCCGCCGCGCTCCAGCGGGCGGGCGCCGCCAGGGTCCGGATCGACCTGGTGCTGCGGGCACTCACCCCGCAGCCGGTGACCCCGCAGCCGGTGACCCTGCGGCCGGTGCCGTGAGCGGCGGTTTCGGGAGAGCCCGCCGCCCTCAGTCCTCCTCGCCCGGGCGCGGGTTCGGGTTGACCCCCTGTCCGTCGATCGGCTCGCCCCAGGCGTCCTCGCCGACGGCGTCGACGCAGTAGCCGCTGCCCTCGACATGTCCTCCCGCACCCCGGCACTGCTCGGCGGTGACATCGCGCCTGCCGCTCGCCGCCGCGAAGGCGGCGGGTCCGGTGGCGCCGGCGGCGAGGAGGACGGCGGTCGTGGTCGTGACGGCCACCCGGGCCAGGAGTGAGGAGTTCATGCGGCCCACGACAGCACGGCGGCGTGCGCCCGGCGACCACGACTCGCCCTGCCGGGTGCACACCGTCGTCCTCGATCGCTACGACCGGGCCAGCGCCGCGATCGCGGCCAGCAGCAGCGCCGAGCCGGCCACCAGGCCCGCGGTGAGCGGCTCGCCGAGGAACAGCGCCCCGATCGCCGCCGCCGTCGCCGGCTCCAGCAGCACCAGCACCGAGGCCGTGGTCCCCGGTACGGCGGTGAGTCCGGTGAAGTACCACCGGTAGGCGAGCAGGGTCGGCACCGTCCCGAGGAAGAGCAGCGCTCCCCCGGTCAGCGCCGGGTCCCCGGCCGTAGGCAGCACGCCCTGGACGGCCCCGAACGGCAGCAGGCAGAGCAGCCCGGTGGTGAAGGCGCCGGTGCTGGCTTCCGCCGTACCGCCGCCGCGCGCCCACAGGGTCAGCCCACTCTGGCCGGCTCCCGCGAGCACCGCCAGGGCGATGCCCAGCGCCGGGCGCGACCCGGCGGCCGGGGCGGCGACCAGCAGCACGAGCCCGCCGAGGGCCAGGACCACGGCGGCCACCGCCCGTCGGGTGAGGCGTTCGCCGAGCAGCACGTGGGCGCCGAGGCTGGTGAGCACCGGCCCGGCGCCGATGGTGATCAGGGTGCCCAGCCCCAGGCCCGCGTACTGCACGGAACCGAAGTAGGCGCACTGGCTGACGGCCAGCCCGATCCCGGTCAGCACGGCGGCGCCCCGGCGGCCGCCGCTCCTCTTGCCGGAGGGCAGCAGCGCCAGGCAGAGCGCCGCGACGCCGAAGCGCCAGCAGGTGACGGCCACGGGGCCGAGCCCGCTGGTGCGCAGCAGCAGCGCGGCCACGGCTCCGCCCACGCCCCAGGCGACGGCGGCGGCGGAAATGGACAACAGGCCGTGCCGGAACGGCACGGCGGCGTAGGAGGTCATGCGTCGGTACTCCACGATGGATCGCCGGTTCAGGTCCGCGGGGTCGGCGGGCGGCAGCCATCGCTCCGGCGACGGCGGGCACTCCCGCTCGGCCGGGTCGGGTGAAGTACGCCGCCCGCTAGCGGACCGGCGGCGGGAGGATCACGAGACGCATGAGGGCCAGCCTACGCCGCCCGTCGGCGATCTTTTCCGGCCCGCCCGGGCCGACTACGGTCGAGCGGGAGCACCCCCGGGCGAAGGAGCACGCGCGATGAACCAGCTGACGCACGACGAGGTCAAGGCCGCCGGGCAGCGGATCGCCGGGCGGGTGCGGCCGGTCGCGGTGGCGCCGGGTGACGACGGCGGACGGACCTGGCTGGCACTGGAGTTCCTGCAGCACACCGGCAGCTTCAAGGCCCGCGGCGCGCAGAACTTCCTGCTCGCCCACGCCGAGGCGGGCGCCCTCCCGCAGGCCGGGGTCACCATCGCCTCGGGCGGCAACGCCGGGCTGGCCTGCGCCTGGGCGGCACGCGAACTCGGCGTCCGGGCAAGGGTGTTCCTGCCGGAGACGGCCTCACCGGTGAAGCTGGCGCGGCTGCGCTCGTACGGTGCCGAGGTACGGCTGATCGGCCGGGAGTACGCGCAGGCGCTGGCGGCCTGCGAGGAGTTCGCGGCGGACAGCGGGGCGCTGGCTTCGCACGCGTACGACCACCCGCTGATCGCGGCCGGGGCAGGGACGGTCCTGGAGGAGATCCGCGCCCGGGTGCCCGGGCTGGACACGGTGGTGGTGTCGGTGGGCGGCGGCGGGCTGTTCGCCGGAGTCGCGGTCGCGGCCCGCGAGCACGGCGTCCGCGTGGTGGCGGTGGAGCCGGAGGGCAGTCGGGCCCTCAACGCGGCGCTGGCGGCGGGCCGCCCGGTGGACGTCCCGGTCGCGTCGGTGGCTCAGGACGCGCTCGGCGCCCGCCGGGCCACCGCGCTCGCCCTGCACGCGGCCGGGCACGAGAGCGTCAGCTCGGTACTGGTGTCCGACGACGCCATCGTCCGGGCCCGGCGGCAACTGTGGGACGACCGCCGGATCGCCGTCGAGCACGCCGCCTCCACCGCCCTGGCGGCACTGGAGCAGGTGGAGGGCGAGCGCATCGCCGTCCTCCTGTGCGGCGCCAACACGGATCCGTCGGACCTCGCGCAGTAGCGGAACCGTCACGCCGTTCACGAGTCGACGGATGATCGGCCCGCCCAGGGTGGCGGGCATGAAGCACTCGACAGCGCTCGCCACCCTGCCGTGGCCGTGGTTGTGGTGGTCTTCTCGGCCGCCCCCGCCCTGGCCGAGACCGCTTCGCAGGGCCTTGACCGCTTTCGCCACGTCGCGGGCACCATCCCGGTCAGCAGCACCCGGCGCCGGTGGACGCCCACCGGTCCGGACGGCACCACCCACCCCTCAGCGGCTATCCCGCGTCGGCCGTCGCCCCCGACGCCGGTGACACCCCCGACGATCACCTGCGACCCGTCTGACGGCCGACCAGCGGGCTCAGCCGATCGCCGACGCCCGGCGGATCCGGGCGGCCTCCAGCTCCCACTTCCCGCCGCTGAAAGGCTGAACTCTCCCTACCCGCACCACATTTGATGAAGAACGAGCGAAGCGGTCCCGCCCTCCGGCCACTCGGAGGGCGGGACCTTTCTCATGACAGACATGAGGAAAAAGATCATCAGAGTTCTCCCTCGACGGATCGTGCGGAAGCCGAGATATCCCCCCTCGTCGACGCAAATCCCGACAGGCACGCCACGGCCATACGACCCGGACCAGGGGCCTCGGCACGGGCCGCGAGGCCGTCAATTTGGCACCCCGTCATTCCGGCCCAACGCCGCATGCACGCCGGAGGGCGCCAAAAGGGTGAGCAGGAGTCAGTGGCCACCCGAAAGACCCAGTCCGTACCGTCAACTCACCTTTGAACAAGGCACTTTGAGAGATCTGATAGCCGACCATGTCGACCCCCGAAAACAGGGTCAGAGTGCCCCAGGTCCCCCATTTGGCCCCCGTCATCAACCATTCGGCACGGGTTGATATGACAGTCCTTCAATCGGCCAGTACGTTCATATCTGTCGGCACCAAGCCGATCCAGTCGAGACAGGAGAAGTTCCATGAACAAGATGACCACCGCCATTGTCCTCGCGGCAACGGCAGGCGTGGCCGTCACCGGCATCACCTACGCGTCGGCCGCGTCTGAGCCGGTCGCGAAGGCGGCGCCGGTCGTCCAGAAGGCGGCCCCCGAGGCTGCTCCGGCGGCTGCCGCTCCGGCTGCCGCTCTCGCCCAGGCGCCGCTCGACGGCGGCGCGAAGGGCAACGAGGGCAAGGGCAACGAGGGCCGCGAGGAGCGCCGCGGGCACCGCGAGCACCGCGAGCGGGGCGTGATCCACGTCAACGAGCGGTCGTACTCCGCGGACGACTTCGGCTGCATCACCGTGGTCAGCGGCCTGGGTGCCAAGTCGCTGAACATCCGCAACGACAGCTGGCGGGAAGTCGAGGTCTTCAGCGGCGCGGTCTGCGACAACGGCGCCCCCATCGCCACCGTCGGGCCCCACAGCTCCAGCGACGGCGTTCACCCGAAGCGCGTGCACGAGGGCATCGAGGTCGACGACGGCGTCGTGGGCAGCTTCCGGGTCGTCCACCGCTTCCACGGCGGCGAGGGCCGCGGCGAGGGTCACGGCGAGGACCGTGGCGAGGACCGCGGCGGCTACCGGAACTGAGCCCGACCGGAAATTCCGGAACTGAGCTCGACCGGGACGTCCGGACCTGAGCCAACGGCATGAAGTGGAGCCCCGGCCCGCCGAAATCGGGCCGGGGCACCAACATAGCTATTGTCCTACAGGTTTACGCGTCCTGCACGCGGGTGATGTCTGCCGGGGCGGCGCATAGCGGCCACCCGGTGGTCCAGCTTCGAAAGCGACGCGCAGCCAATCCCCGACGCGCGGCGGATCCAGGCGGTCCTCGACTGCCACTGCCCGCCGCCGAACGGCCGCATGAGCTGCGCACACGACCCGTCTGGTGAAGGCAGTGCAGAGGTCCCGTGCTCCGATCGATCGGAGCGCGGGACCTCTTCATGGCGCCAACGTCGAGGTTGCGTCGCGCGGGATCCGCTTCCCGCAGGTCCGCACAGAGCACGCCCTGGCACCCCGGCCTGTCGGCCGACGCCCCAGCTGCGCGACAACCGTCGCACTGCGCCGATCCGAGCCGGTTCACCGGGCGGGACGCCCGACTCGACGCCACTCCGCTCGCCCCGCCCGGCCTGCCGAGCCCGCCCGTCGGCGACGCTGTCGACCGGCCGTCGACCGGGCCGGCCGCATCACTATGCGGCGATCACCATTCCCATGAAACGACGTGGCCGCCAATAATGCACCCTCGCCGGTCGATGCTCAATTCCGGCTCAAATCCTGGACCTACCCGCGAGTCACGTAACCCGCCGGAACCGTACTGCCCCCTACCAGCACGGATATCCGGCAAAGAAAGTAAACATTCAGTAATGAAATCTGTGCAGAGGTCTATGAATAGCCCTACTGTGTGGCAACTCTCCGCGCTCCGCCCACTCGGAGCCCCCACACACAGAGAGATCGCCCATGGCTTCCCTCAACCAGATCTCGCCGCCCGGCCAGAACACCGGCACCAGCGGGACCGCCCACCGGTCGCTCAAGCGGCACGTCGGCCTCATCGGCCTCATGTGGGCCTCGGTCGGCTCGATCATCGGCTCCGGCTGGCTCTTCGGCGCCAAGAACGCCGTCACCGCCGCCGGCCCCGCGGCCGTCATCTCCTGGGGCATCGGCGCCGTAGCGATCGTGCTGCTGGCCCTCGTACACGCCGAGCTCGGCGGGCTCTTCCCGGTCTCGGGCGGCACCGCGCGCTACCCGCACTACGCCTTCGGCGGCCTGGCCGGCATGTCCTTCGGCTGGTTCTCCTGGCTCCAGGCGGCCACCGTGGCGCCGATCGAGGTCGAGGCCATGATCGGCTACGCCCGGCACTGGTCCTGGGCGGACGGCTTCCTGAACGCCAACAACACCCTCACCACCAGCGGTTTCATCGTCGCCACCCTGTTGATGGCGGTGTTCGTGGCGGTGAACTTCCTCGGTGTGCGGGTGCTCGCCCGCACCAACAGCGTCGCCACGTGGCTGAAGATCTTCGTTCCTCTGTTCACGATCTTCGTGCTCGCCGTGTCGAATTTCCACGGCTCCAACTTCACCTCGCACGGCTTCGCCCCGTTCGGCGCCAAGGGCGTACTCGCGGCGATCAGCTCCAGCGGCATCATCTTCGCCCTGCTGGGCTTCGAGCAGGCCATCCAGATCGCCGGTGAGAGCCGCAACCCCAAGCGCGACATCCCCCGCGCGGTGCTCGGCTCGGTCGCCATCGGCACCCTGATCTACACCCTGCTCCAGGTGGTCTTCATCGGCGCCCTGCCGGTCAGCACCTTCGCCCAAGGCTGGGACAAGCTCGACTTCCCCGGCATCGACGGCCCCTTCGCGGGCCTGGCGACCCTGGTCGGCCTCGGCTGGCTCGCCTGGGTGCTGTACATGGACGCGGTGATCTCCCCCGGCGGCACCGGCCTGATCTACACCACCTCCACCTCGCGCATCTCCTACGGCCTGAGCCGCAACGGCTACGCGCCGCAGAAGTTCGAGCAGCTGGACAAGAACGGTGTGCCGTGGTTCGGCCTGATCATCTCCTTCGTCACCGGCGTGATCTGCTTCCTGCCCTTCCCGAGCTGGCAGGAGCTGGTCGGCTTCATCACCTCCGCCAGCGTGCTGATGTACGCCGGCGCCCCGCTGGCCTTCGGCGCTCTGCGCCGCCGGCTGCCCGAGCGTGAGCGCTCCTACCGGCTGCCGATGGGCGGCGTGATCTCCCCGGCCGCCTTCGTGGTCGCCAGCCTGATCATCTACTGGAGCGGCTGGCACATCCTGTCCCGCCTGGGCATCGCGATCGTGCTCGGCTACGTGCTGCTCGGCGGCTACGCGGCCTACGCCATCAAGAAGGGCCTGCCGAACGCGCCCCGGCTCAACTGGAAGGCCGCCCAGTGGCTGCCGGTCTACCTGCTGGGCCTCGGCCTGATCTCCTGGCAGGGCGGCTTCGGCGACGGCACCGGCCGGATCCCGATGTGGTACGACATGGCCATCGTGGCGGTGTTCTCGCTGTTCATCTACTTCTGGGCGATCCGGGTGGCGCTGCCGGCCGAGGAGATCGAGCGGGAGGTCGCGGACGTCGAGGTGGTCGACGCGGGCGGCCACTGACCTCCTGATCACCCACTGATCCCCGACACCTGACAGGACGGGCCCGCCGGTCGTGCGACCGGCGGGCCCGTCCGCGTGCGTCAGAGGTCGAGCACCGCCCGCAGCACCGCCGCGACCTCGGCCTCCGGGTCGTCGACCGGGCCGGGCGAGCGCCAGGCGACAAAGCCGTCCGGGCGCACCAGAAGCGCGCCGTCCGGGCCGATGCCGTGCAGGGCGGCGAAGTCCGCTCCCGGCTCCGGGGCCAGGTCGTCCTCGGCGCCGTCGCCGATCCGGTAGGCGTCCAGCGGGACGGCCAGCCGATCGGCCGCCCGCCGGGCGCCCTGCTGCCAGGCCGTGCCCCCGGGGCCGGTGAGCAGCACCATCGCCTGCTCGTACAGGTCCAGCGTGGACAGCCGCACGCCCGCGCGCAGCAGCCACTGGTGCGGGGCACGGCTGCCCGGCTCGCCGGCCGACTCGAACTTCTCCGGGACGACCGCGCCGGACGGGTCGGTGCCGAGCACCGCGCCCCGCGGGTAGCGGTAGCCGAGCGCCACCGCCAGCACCCCGGCCTGGCGGCCGACGCCCGGGACCACCGCGTAGCCGGGGTGGCTGTGCTCGGCGGAACGGGCCGAGGCGCGCTCGCTGGTCACCTGGGCGACCGGGCGGCGCTCCTGCCCGTACGTCTCCAACAGGCCGGGCCCGGCCCAGCCGCACAGGACGGCGGCGAGCTTCCAGGCCAGGTTGTGGGCGTCCTGGATGCCGGTGTTGGAGCCGAAGGCACCGGTCGGGGACATCTCGTGGGCCGAGTCCCCGGCGAGGAAGACCCGCCCGGCGCCGTACCGCTCGGCCACCCGTTCGGCGGCGTGCCAGGGCGCCTTGCCGGTCACCTCGACGTCCAGCTCCGGCAGGCCGACGGCGGTGCGGATGTGCCGCTCGCAGCGCTCGTCGGTGAAGGCCTCCAGCGGCTCGCCGTGCTCCGGGTGCCAGGGCGCGTGGAAGACCCACTCCGTCCGGTTGTCCACCGGCAGCAGCGCGCCGTCCGCTTCCGGGTTGGTCAGGTAGCAGGCGATGAAGTGGCGGTCACCGACCACCTCGGCCAGCCGCTTGGTGCGGAAGGTGATGCTGACGTTGTGGAACAGCTCGCCCTTGCCGGTCCGGCCGATGCCCAGGCTCTCGCGGACCGGGCTGCGCGGGCCGTCCGCCGCGATCAGGTACTCCGAGCGCACCACCCGCTCCTCGCCGGTCTCCCGGCTGCGCAGCACCGAGGTCACGCTGTCCGCGTCCTGCTCGAAGGAGACCAGCTCGGTGCTGAACCGCACGTCGCCGCCCAGCTCGCGGGCCGCCCGCAGCAGCACCGGCTCCAGGTCGTTCTGGCTGCACAGGCACCACGAGCTGGGGCTGAATCGGGCCAGCCGCCCGCCCGGGTCGATCTCCCGGAACAGCCACTCCTGTTCCGCTCCGGTCAGCGAGGGCGCCTGGAGGATGCCGTGGTTGGGGGCCAGCACCGAGGCCGCCTCGCGGATCGCCGACTCGATCCCGGCCCCCCGGTACAGCTCCATCGTGCGGACGTTGTTGCCTCGCCCGCGCGGGTGATGCGAGGTGTCGGCGTGCTTCTCGACCAGCAGGTGCCTGACACCCAACCGGCCGAGGAACAGCGAGGCCGACAGCCCGACCAGGGAGCCGCCCACGATCAGGACCGGCACCCGGTCGTCAACCTTCGGATTCATCGATTGCTCCACCCTGTAAGGGGATTCCGCGGCCCGGCTACTGGGCTCGGCGCCGCCCTCGACGGGCCCGCTCAACCGGGGGCCCCGCTCTTCCATCCCCCACCGGAGGGGGGCTGTGCCGCCCCTTCGCCCGGATGGCCCGCAAATCTCGCGCCGCGCCCGGTCGGCCGCTCACGATCGACCTCAGGCCTGGCGCCGACTGCCCCGGGCCGACCACCACCGCACCTTTTCCTCCCCCAGGCCGGAAGCACCCGCCGGACGCGGCCGACACGGCCCGCAGCGTGCGGCCCAGAGCAGAAAGTGGATCATGACAACTCTGTCCGAACCGCAGCCGAAGCAGTACGAAGAGTCCGACACCCGGTTGAGGGTGGTCCTGATGCTGGAGCTCCAGGACGGCGCCCAGCAGCGCTTCCTCGACGTCTACGAACAGCTGCGCCACCAGGTGGCCGCGGTGCCCGGCCATGTCAGCGACCAGCTGTGCCAGTCGATCAACGACCCCCGCCAGTGGCTGATCACCAGCGAGTGGAGTGACCAGGAGACCTTCCTGGAGTGGGTGAACAGCCCGGCCCACCGGGAGATGGTCAAGCCGATGCACGGCTGCGTCAGCGACAACTTCCGCTCGCTGCGCTACACCGTCCTGCGCGAGACCTCGGCGGCCGGCTCCACCGGCACCCGGGCCCCGATGGAGGTCCCGCCCGGGCTCCCGCGCAGCGAGCCCGCCGGGCACGTCGGCCCGCCGAGGGCCGACCCGGGCCCGGACGGCGTGGTCCGCCACGCGCTGACCTTCACCGTCAAGCCCGGCAGTGAGGCCGAGGTGGCCCGCATCCTGGCCGGCTACGCCTCGCCCAAGGCCGAGGTGGACGAGCACACCCGGCTGCGCCGCACCTCGCTGTTCATGCACGGAAACCGGGTGGTCCGGGCGGTCGAGGTGGTCGGCAACCTGGGCGACGCGCTGCGCCACGTGGCGATGCAGCCCGAGGTGCGGGCGGTCGAGGCGGAGCTCAACCCGTACCTGGAGGAGGCCCGTCAGCTGGGCGACCCGATGGCCGCCCGCGCCTTCTTCGCCAAGGCGTCGCTGCCCGCCAGGCACCAGGCGATCGCCAGTTCCCCCGCCTCCGGGCGGCTGCACCGGCACGCCGTGCTGTACCCGGTCCGCCCGGGCCAGGGCCGGGCCGTCGCCGAGCTGCTCTTCGACCACGACAACCTCGCCACCGCCGACCCGACCGGCCCGGTCGCGGCGGCCTTCGTGTTCCAGCGCGAGGACACCGTGGTGCGACTGGTCGACCTGCGGGTGCCGGCCGAGGCCGAGCCGGCGGCCGCGCTGGGCGTGGCGGGCGATCAGGAGGCCGCCGAGCTGGCCGGGCTGCTGGACCTCGGCCCGACGGGCGACCTGCGCACCGTCGCGGGCCTGAACGCGTTCCTCGCCGCCCGCACCATGAGCCCGGTCACCGACCGCAGTTCACAGAGCGACTGACCCGAGCGACTGACCTGGAGGAGATCCATCATGACCACGCAGTACCCGCGGATCATCAACGTCGACGAGGCTCCGGAGAACCGCCGCCACGGCGCCGAGCTGCGCACCATGCTCACCCCTCCCAGCTGCGGGGCGACCAGCGGCTTCATGGGCCTGGCCATCATCAAGCCCGGGGAGCGGATCAACGAGCACTACCACCCGTACTCCGAGGAGTTCGTGTTCGTCGTCTCCGGCGACCTGGAGGTGGACCTGGACGGGGAGACCCGGCCGCTCAAGCCCGACCAGGGCCTGATGATCCCGATCAACATGCGCCACCGGTTCCGCAACGTCGGCGACACCGAGGCCCGGATGGTCTTCCACTGCGGCCCACTCGCCCCGCGCCCCGACCTCGGCCACGTGAGCACCGAGGAGACCGCCGCCTCCGGCCCGCCGGAACACGCCAAGGTGGCCTCGTGACCCGGCGGGTCGCCGTCACGGGGATAGGTGTGGTCGCGCCCGGAGGGATCGGGATACCCGCCTTCTGGGACCTCCTGACGGCCGGCCGCACCGCCACCCGGGGCATCACCCTGTTCGACCCGACCGGGTTCCGGTCCCGGATCGCGGCCGAGTGCGACTTCGACCCGGCGGCCCACGGGCTGACCCCCGAGGAGGTCCGACGGGACGACCGCTACGTGCAGTTCGCGATGGTCGCGGCCGACGAGGCGATCGCCGACGCCGGGCTGGACCTGGCCGCCGAGGACCCGTGGCGGATCGCCGTCTCGCTCGGCACCGCCGTCGGCGGCACCACCCGGCTGGAGCACGACTACGCCCTGGTCAGCGCCGCCGGCGCGCGCTGGGACGTGGACCACCGGCGGGCCGAGCCGCAGCTGCACCGGGCCTTCGCGCCCAGCACGCTGGCCTCCACGGTCGCCGAGCGGGTCGGCGCGCACGGCCCGGTGCAGACCGTCTCCACCGGCTGCACCTCCGGCCTGGACGCGATCGGTTACGGCTTCCAGGCGGTCGAGGAGGGGCGCGCCGACATCTGCGTGGCCGGCGCCTCCGACTCCCCGATCTCGCCGATCACCGTCGCCTGCTTCGACGCCATCAAGGCCACCAGCGAGCGCAACGACGACCCGGAGCACGCCTCCCGCCCCTTCGACGCCCACCGGGACGGCTTCGTCCTCGGCGAGGGCGGCGCCGTCCTGGTGCTGGAGGAACTGGAGCACGCCCGCCGCCGCGGCGCCCGGATCTACGGCGAGGTCAGCGGCTTCGCCACCTTCGGCAACGCGTACCACATGACCGGCCTCACCAAGGAGGGGCTGGAGATGTCCCGGGCGATCGACCACGCGCTCGACCACGCCCGGGTCAACCGCACCGACGTCGACTACGTCAACGCGCACGGCTCGGGCACCAAGCAGAACGACCGGCATGAGACCGCCGCGGTCAAGCGCTCGCTCGGCGGCCACGCCTTCGAGACGCCGATGAGCTCGATCAAGTCGATGGTCGGGCACTCGCTCGGCGCGATCGGCGCCATCGAGGTGGTCGCCTGCACCCTGGCGCTCGCCCACGGCGTAGTGCCGCCGACCGCCAACTACGAGACTCCGGACCCGGAGTGCGACCTCGACTACGTGCCGCGCACCGCGCGCGAGCTGCCGCTGAGCCACATCCTCTCGGTCGGCAGCGGATTCGGCGGATTCCAGTCCGCCGTCGTGCTCAACAGAACGGGGTGAGTTCCATGACGTCACGTCAGCAGGGCCGCCGGGCCGTGGTCACCGGCCTCGGTGTGGTGGCACCGAACGGTGTCGGGGCCGACGCCTTCTGGAAGGCCACCAGGCAGGGCGTGAGCGTCCTCGACCGGATCTCCCGCGAGGGCTGCACCGAGATACCGCTCAAAGTCGCGGGTGAGGTGCGGCAGTTCGATCCCCGGTCGGTGATCGACAGTCGCTTCCTCGTGCAGACCGACCGGTTCACGCACTACGCGATGGCCGCCGCCGACCTGGCGGTGGCGGACGCCGGATTCCGGCCCGACCCCGAACAGCCCTTCGCGGTCGGCGTGGTGACCGCGGCCGGCTCCGGCGGCGGCGAGTTCGGCCAGCGCGAGCTCCAGCAGCTCTGGGGCCAGGGGCCGAAGTTCGTCGGACCGTACCAGTCCATCGCCTGGTTCTACGCGGCCAGCACCGGCCAGATCTCGATCCGCGGCGGCTACAAGGGCCCGTGCGGGGTGGTCGCCAGCGACGAGGCCGGCGGCCTGGACGCGATCGCGCACGCCGCCCGCTCGATCGAGCGCGGTACCGACGCGGTGGTGGTCGGCGCCGCCGAGGCCCCGCTGGCGCCGTACTCGATGGTCTGCCAGCTCGGCTACCCCGAACTGAGCCTGTCCGACCAACCCGACGCGGCCTACCTGCCGTTCACCGCGCAGGCCTGCGGCTTCGCCCCCGCCGAGGGCGGCGCGATGCTGCTGCTGGAGGACGAGCAGTCGGCCCGGCGGCGCGGCGCCAACATCCGGGCGCACCTGGCCGGGCACGGCGCCACCTTCACCGGGGCCTCCCGCTGGGAGGAGTCCCGGGACGGGCTGGCCGCCGCGATCCGGATCGCGCTGGACGAGGCCCGGACGGCGCCCGAGGAGATCGACGTGGTCTTCGCGGACGCCCTCGCAGTCCCCACCGCCGACCGGGCCGAGGCCCTCGCGCTGGCCGACGCGCTCGGCCCGGACGTCGAACGCATCCCGGTTACCGCGCCCAAGTCCGGTACGGGGCGGGCCTACTGCGGCGCCCCGATGCTGGACGTGGCCGCCGCCGTACTGGCCATGGAGGACGGCGTGCTGCCGCCCACCCCCAACGTCACCGAGGTCTGCCACGACCTCGCCCTGGTGACAGGCCGCGCCCGCCCGGCCGAGCTGCGCACCGCGCTGGTGCTCAGCCGCGGGCTGATGGGCTCCAACTCCGCACTGGTGCTCCGGCGCGGGGAGCAGCCCTGAACCTCGGCCCTGTACCTCTGCTCCGGACCGGGTCTGGCCTCCCGGCCCTGAACCACCCCGTCACACCTCCGAAGGGAAACCACGTGAGCAACAACCTCAGCTATCCCGAGCTGGCCGCCCTGCTCCAGGCCCGGGCCGGCGTCATCGTCGACCCCGGCGACCTGGAGCAGCCGGGCGCGCAGTTCGAGGAGTTCGGCGTCGACTCGCTCGGACTGCTCGGCGTCGTCGGCGAGTTGGAGAACCGGCACGGCTTCAAGGTCACCTCCGGCGCCGAGTCCGCCAAGACCCCGGCCGAGTTCATGGACCTGGTCAACGCTTCCCTCGTCACGAAGGCTGGTGCCTGAGATGCCCGGACACACCGACAACGAGATCGTCATCAACGCCCCGCTCGACCTGGTCTGGGAGATGACCAACGACCTGGAGAACTGGCCGCAGCTGTTCAGCGAGTACGCCTCGGTGGAGGTGCTGGAGCGGGACGGCGACCGGGTGCGGTTCCGACTCACCATGCACCCGGACGAGAACGGCATGGTGTGGAGCTGGGTCTCCGAGCGCACCACCGACAAGTCCTCGCTCGCGGTCAACGCCCGCCGGGTCGAGCCCGGCCCGTTCGAGTTCATGGAGATCCGCTGGGAGTACGCGGAGGTCCCGGCCGGCACCAGGATGCGCTGGATCCAGGACTTCGCGATGAAGCCCACCGCCCCGGTTGACGACAAGGGCATGGTCAACCACATCAACAGGAACTCCCGGATCCAGATGCAGCTGATCCGCGAGAAGGTCGAGAAGCGGGCGGCCGAGCAATGACCGGAACCCACCGCGCCCTGATCGTCGCCCGGATGAAGCCCGAGGCGGCCCCGGACATCGCCGAGGTGTTCGCCGAGTCCGACCGCGGCGAACTGCCGCACCTGATCGGCGTCACCGGCCGCAGCCTCTTCCAGTTCGGCGACGTCTACCTGCACCTGATCGAGGCCGACCGCCCGCCGGGCCCGGCCGTCGCCAAGGTCATCGGCCACCCGGAGTTCCGGGCCGTCAGCGACCGCCTGACCGCCTTCGTCCAGGCCTACGACCCGGCCACCTGGCGCGAGCCGAAGGACGCGATGGCGCGCGAGTTCTACCGCTGGGAGCGCTGACCCCCCGCTCCCCGCTGCTCTCACTGTGGGCCCGCCCCTGGCCGTGCGCCGGGGGCGGGCCCAGTCCGTACCACCCCGCACCCGCACCGATTCACCCGGATCGCCGAGGCACCCGGGTGAACTCTCCCGGGACTCCACCCGAAGGGCGCACAGTCAGTACCGGTGCTGCCACGCTCCGGTGGCAGGCGGCCGCAAGGTGGTTGACGGTGGATCAGGCGCCACTACCCGCGAGTCCCCTTGACCGGCACCCTGCCGGCGATCGCGGCCCTCGCGCCGGAAGGATCAACCTCATGCGTACTGCACGCACGCTCCTCGCCGGGGCGGCCGTCGCCGCCGTCCTCACCGCCGGCGCCCCCATGGCCTTCGCCGACGGCTCCTCCGACCTGGGCAAGAACCTCACTTGGCAGGAGAAGCAGTCCGACAGGGGCGACGAAGGCCGCGGCAATGAAGGCCGCGGCGACGAAGGCCGCGGCAATGAAGGCCGCGGCAATGAAGGCCGCGGTAACGAAGGCCGCGGTAACGAAGGCCGGGGCAACGAAGGCCGGGGCAACGAAGGCCGCGGCAATGAAGGCCGCGGTAACGAAGGCCGCGGTAACGAAGGCCGGGGCAACGAAGGCCGGGGCAACGAAGGCCGCGGCAACGAAGGCCGCGGCAACGAAGGCCGAGGCAACGAAGGCCGCGGTGAGGACCACAAGTCCCCGCACGGCGGCGTGCACACCGGCGGTGGCGGTCTGGCGCTGTCCGGTGGCGGCCTGGCCTCCGGCGCGGTGCTGCTGCTCGGCGGCCTCGGGGCCGGCGCCTACGCGCTGCGCCGCGGCCGCCGCACGTCCGGCGCCGCCGCCGTCTGAGCCTGCCACCGCCGCCTCTGGGCGCCTCCCCCGGCCGGGGTGAGGCGCACGGAGGCGGCGGGTCATTGCGGAACAGGCCCAGGCGGTTCCGGTGGTTCCAGCGGAACTTCGAGCGGAGGACAGGAATGACGGGCGGTCCCGGCTCCGGAATGCCCCGGCTGCTGCGCACGGCGATGGGAGCGGCAGCGGTCGGCCTGCTGCTGATCTACAACTCGGTGGCCCCCCGGCCGAGCGGCGACTCGGCCGCCGGCCAGGCCGCCCCCCCGGCGGCCGCCGCACCCGCCGCACCGGCCGCACCGGCGCAGTCGGCGCCGTCGGCGTCCGCCACCGCGGCCTCGAAGGGTGTCCCGGCGGCCGCACCGGGCTCGCCGGCGCTGAAGCCGTCCAAGCCGACCCGGCTGCGGATCCCGCAGATCGCGGTGAACGCGCCGTTCACCGAACTCACCCTCGACCCGGCCGGCCAGCTCAACGCCCCGCCGCCGGACGACAAGAACCTGGTCGGCTGGTACCGGGACGGGGTCACCCCGGGCGAGCGCGGCAGCGCGGTCGTCGCCGGCCACGTCGACACCACCAAGGGCCCGGCGGTGTTCCTGCTGCTGAGCCTGCTGCGGCCCGGCAACAAGGTCGAGGTGAGCCGGGCGGACGGCACGGTCGCGGTGTTCTCCGTCGACTCGGTGGAGACCTTCGCCAAGAACGCCTTCCCGGACCAGAAGGTGTACGGGAAGACCCCGGACGCCCAACTGCGGCTGATCACCTGCGGCGGCGCCTACGACAAGCAGCGGCGGGACTACCTGAACAACGTGGTGGTCTTCGCCCACCTGGAGTCCTCGCACAAGGCCTGAGCGCACAAGGCCCGAGCGCGCGGGCCCGCCGGCAAGACCGACGGCCGCTGCTCCCCGGAGAGTCGGGGAGCAGCGGCCGTCGGGGTTTCGGGTCAGCCGCGGACGACGGACTCGAAGGCGTGCAGGTAGGGGTTGACCGGGCGGACGGCGGTGACGTCCAGGCCGGCCTCCGCCATCAGGCCGACCATGCTCTCCTCGGAGTGCTTGGCGCCGCCGACGTTGAGCATCAGCATCAGGTCCATCGCGGTGGTGAAGCGCATCGACGGGCTGTTGTCGACCAGGTTCTCCACCACGACGACGCGGGCGCCGGGGCGGGCCACGGCGACGACGTTGGCGAGGGTGCGGCGGGTGCTCTCGTCGTCCCACTCCAGGATGTTCTTGATGATGTAGAGGTCGGCGCGGACCGGGATCTCCACCCGGCAGTCGCCCGGCACCAGGCGGGCGCGGGTGGAGAAGGCGCCGCCGTCCTGCAGCCGGGAGTCGGCGCCGGCCACCACCTTGGGCAGGTCGAGCAGGGTACCGTGCAGGGCCGGGTGCTTCTCCAGCAGGCTGACCAGCACGTGGCCCTGGCCGCCGCCGATGTCCGCGACCGAGTCGATACCTGTGAGGTCCAGGTAGTCGGCGAAGTCCTGGGCGGACTGCCGGCTGGAGGTGGTCATCGCCTTGTCGAAGACCTTGGCCGAGTCGCCCGCGTCGCTGTGCAGGTAGTCGAAGAACTCCTTGCCGAACAGGTCGGGGAAGACGTTGCGGCCGGAGCGGACCGCCTCGTCCAGCTTCGGCCAGGCCTCCCAGGTCCACGGCTCGGTGCACCAGAGGGAGATGTAGCGCAGCGAGTTGGGGGCGTCCTCGCGCAGCAGGCGGGACATCTCGGTGTGCTCGAAGCGGTCCTCGGAGGTCTCGGCGAAGATCCCGTAGCAGGTGAGCGCGCGCAGCAGGCGGCGCAGCTGGCGGGGTTCGGTGTCGAGCCTGTCCGCGAGTTCGGTGACGCCGGCCGGGGTGTCGCCGAGCACGTCGGCGACGCCGAGCCGGACGGCCGCGCGGACGGCGGCGGCGCAGGCGGCGCCGAAGACGAGCTCGCGCAGGCGCATCGCGGCCTGTGGGGTGGCGTTGGTGGGTGCGGTGGTCATGGGCGGTCCCTGTGGGTGTGTGGGGCTCGGGTCTGCGGGCGCTCGGGTGTGCGGGGCTCAGCAGCGGCCGGACGGCTGGGAGAGCGAGCAGGTGTTGCGGCTGTAGGAGTTGTCGGTGCCGGTGTCGCGGTCGGCGAGGTCGGCCGGGCCGTTGCCGCTCAGGCGGTTGTCGGCGATGGTCGCCCGGGTGTTGGGGATGCCGACGACGCTCTTGAAGAGGACGATGCCGCCGGAGAAGTCCGAGGTGCCGACGTTGTCGTGGACCTCGTTGTCGGTCACCCGGGTGTCCTCGGTGCCGGTGAGCACGATGCCGGCGCCCTGGATGGCGCCCAGCCGCGGGTTGGCCGGGCAGAACTTGTTGTTGGCGACCACCCGGTTGTGCCGGACGTCCAGGTCCCCGGCGCGGGGAACGCCCTCGTCGCCGACCACGAAGACGCCGGCGCAGTTGCCGCTGATCTCGTTGCCCTCGACGGTCAGCACGCGCAGCCGGCGGACGGTGACGCCGACCCGGTTCCCGGTGAGCTCGTTGCCCTGGACGACGGTGCCCCCGGTGTCGGGCGCGCCGCCCTCGCGGTAGGCGTAGTTGGCGAGGAAGACGCCGGACTGGCCGTTGTCGATCGAGCGGTTGCCGATGATGGCGGCCTTGGTCGAGATCTCCTGGCTGATGCCCTGCTGGGCGTTGTCGTGGACGTAGGTGGCGCGGACGGTCAGGCGGGTGGTGCCGCTGGCGTCGATGCCGTTCTTGCGGAAGCCGGTGACGGCGAGGGACTCGATGGTGACGCCGGGCAGCGGGGCCTGCTCGGTGCCGACCACGCAGACGCCGTGCCCGGCGGTGGCGCAGGCGTTCTCCGTACCGTCCCCGGGGGTGATCACGCTGAGGGCGCCTGCGCCGCGCAGGGTCAGGTCGGGGGTGGCGATGCGGACGCTGCCACGGTAGGTACCCGGGAGCAGCTGGACGGTGTCGCCGGGCTTCGCGGCGTCGACGGCCCGCTGAATCGATTCGCCTGGCTGGACGAGGTGCAGGGCACCGCCGGAGGCGTGGGCCGCGGGGGCGGCGGCCAGGGTGGCGAGGGCGGTGGTCAGGGCGGTGGCGGCGGCGGTGGCCGCGGCAAGGTGGTGGACCCGACGCGTGGGCATGAGTGGTGACCTGTCTTTCGGCGCGCGTGCTGTGGCGGGGTGCGGGGTGCTCGGGGGACCTCGGGGAGTCGGTCCGACGTGGTGCGTCTGACGCGGTGTGTGCGGGTGGTGACGGCCGGTGGGTACGGCCGAGTCGACGGTACGGGCGTCCGGGTGGGCCCGCCACCAGGGCTGGGCTGCGGGACTGACGGGGCGTCGGCCGCCGGTGGGACGCTCCGGCGTGGCGTGCATGACCGCCGGGAGGTCGGGCCGCGAACCGGCCCGGTCCGGGTCCGTGACATCCTCGGGGTCATGAGCACCGCGTCCGTACCGTCCGCCGCCACCGTCCGCAACCCGATCGGCGCCCACGTCCCGGTGGCCGCCCGTGGCCTGGCCGGGACGGGACTGGCGTACGCGCGGAAGGTCGGCGCGGAGACGGTGCAGGTGTTCGTGGCCAATCCGCGCGGCTGGGCCACTCCGCCGGGCAATCCGGCGCAGGACGAGGAGTTCCGCACCGCCTGTGCCGAGCAGGGCATCCCGGCGTGGGTGCACGCGCCGTACCTGATCAACTTCGGATCGGACAATCCGACCACCCGGGAGCGCTCGGCGGACTCGCTGCGGCACTCGCTGCGCCGCGGCCACGCGATCGGCGCGCTCGGCGTCGTCCTGCACACCGGCTCGGCGGTCGGTACGGCGCGCGGCGGCGGCTCCCGCCGGGCCGAGGCGATGGCCCAGGTCCGGGCGGACGTCCGGCCACTGCTGGACGAGCTGGACGCGCTCGGCGAGGACGCGCCCCGGCTGCTGCTGGAGCCCACCGCCGGTCAGGGCAGCTCGCTCTGCTCCCGGATGGAGGAGCTGGCCGAGTACGTGGAGGCGCTGGACGGGCACCCCAGGGTGGGCGTCTGCCTGGACACCTGCCACGCCTTCGCCGCCGGGCACGACCTGGCCGTACCCGGCGGGGTGACGGCCGCGCTGGACGCGCTGGCCTCGGCCGCCGGTCCCGGCCGGCTGCGGCTGATCCACGCCAACGACTCGGAGGACGTGGTGGGCGCCCGCAAGGACCGGCACGCCAACATCGGTGCGGGGATGATCGGCGCGGAGCCGTTCCGGGAGCTGTTCGAGCACCCGGAGACGGCCGGGGTGCCGCTGCTGGTGGAGACCCCGGACCGCAAGCACGGCGGGGACGGCACCGGGCACGCGCTGGACATCGCGGTGCTGAAGGAACTGCGCGAACGGGCCGCGGGCCGGGTCTGAAGCTGCGTGGTGGCCGGGGCGGCTGTCCCGTTCGGCCGCTGTCCCCGATCCGCTGCTGAGCGGACAGCCGTGAGCCCGGGAGCCGACGGGCGGCCTCCGGGCTCGGGGTTCAGCGGGATCAGCAGCCGCAGTCGCTCTCGCTGTCGCTGTGCTCGTGGAAGTTGAACCACTTGGCGTGCGGTCCGAACAGGCCGACGCCCGCGGAGCCGGACTCCAGGCTCTGCCCGGACGACTGCGCCGACATCTGGTGGCCCCCCGCCATCGCCGAGGTCGGCGCGGCCGCGATGGCGGCACCTGTCACGACGGCGATCACGGCGAGCTTGCGGATCTTCCCAGGAAGCGACATCTGATGTCCTTTTGGTTCGTCTGGTTCGTCTCTGGTCCTCAACCCGCTTCTCCGAACGGCCAGTTCGACCGCGCGGTGGCGCGGGCCGCACCCCACCGGGGAGGCGCCGCGCCAAGGTTGGCACACGAACACGCACCGACGGGCGCGCGCCGCAACCGCGCTGGGGCATCCAGGTGACGCATCTCCCCCGCCCGGCCGAACCACCCCATTCCGGGTCGAACGGCCTCGCAGGGGGCACCGGACGAGTGCCCGTCCGACCGGCGTACGGCCGTAAGTCTTGCGGCGATCCGGCGGGCTGGACGAACAAATCCCATCGATTTGGTGCAAGGTACCGCCCGGCCCGAGCATGAACGGTCGCTCCACCGAGCGCGAGCAGGACCACGAAAGGCGCACCACCCTCATGCAGACCAGCCCCGCCGAACCCCGGCAGGCGACCCGACCGAGCGGCCCGCGAACCCCGGCCCCGGTCGATGCGAGACCCTCGAAGAACGGCCGCTTCGGGCTGCCGACCGCCACCGCCCTGGTGATGGGCAACATCATCGGCGGCGGCATCTTCATGATCCCGGCCGCCGTGGCGCCGTACGGGACGGTCAGCCTGCTCGCCTTCGTCGTCCTCACCGTGGGCGCGATCGCACTGGCCCTGGTCTTCGGACAGCTGGCCCGCCGCAACCCGCGCACCGGCGGGCCGTACGTCTACGCCCGCGAGGCCTTCGGGGACTTCGCCGGCTTCCTGTCGGCCTGGTCGTACTGGATCACCACCTGGGTCAGCAACGCCGCGCTCGCCGTGGCCGCCGTCGGCTACCTGGACGTGCTGCTGCCGGTCGGCCACTCGACCGCGCTGAGCATCACCGCCGCGCTGGCCTTCCAGTGGCTGCCCGCGCTGGCCAACCTGGCCGGCACGAAGTACGTCGGGGCGGTCCAACTCGTCTCCACCGTCCTGAAGTTCATCCCGCTGGCGCTGGTCGCGGTGGGCGGCCTGTTCTTCTTCGACCCGAAGAACCTCGGGCCCTTCGACGGCAACGGCCAGGGCTGGATGGGCGGCATGACCGCCGCCGCGGCGATCCTGCTGTTCAGCTACCTGGGCGTGGAGTCGGCCGCGATGAGCGCCGGTCAGGTCCGTGACCCGGAGCGCAACGTCGGCCGGGCCAGCGTGCTCGGCACCACCGGCGCGGCCGTGGTCTACCTGCTGGGCACCGTCGCCGTGTTCGGCACCGTCGCCCACGAGCAGCTGATCCACTCCGCCGCGCCCTTCTCGGACGCCGTGAACGCCATGTTCGGCGGCTCCTGGGGCGGCACGGTGATCGCCGTCGCCGCGCTCGTCTCGATGACCGGCGCGCTCAACGGCTGGACCCTGCTGGCCGCCCAGGCGCCGTACGCGGCCGCCAAGGACGGCCTGTTCCCGGCCGCCTTCGGCAAGGAGAAGCGCGGCGTACCGACCTTCGGCGTGATCGTCAGCGTCGCCCTGGCCTCGGTGCTGACCGTCCTCAACTTCGCCAGCGGCGCCAAGGGCGCGTTCGACATGCTGATCCTGGTCACCACCTTCACCGCCACCGTCCCCTACCTGCTCTCCACCGCCGCCCAGCTCTACTGGCTGGTCCGCGGCGCGACCGACAAGGTCGACACCACCCACCTGGTCCGCGACGCCGTCCTCGGCCTCGGCGCCTTCGCCTTCTCCATCTGGCTCCTCGCCGGCGCCGGCTACGCCGCCGTCTACCAGGGCGTCCTCTTCCTCTTCGCAGGCATCCTGGTCTACGTCTGGCTCGCCGGCCGCCGCCGGGCCGACGGCTCGACGGGCGACGCCGTCAACGCCTCCGACGCCTCCGACGCCGCTGCCGCTGCCGCTTCCTGACCCGAACAGCCCGGCCGGCCTTGATGCCGGCGGCTCGCTGCCGTCCGGGCGCGGCCTCCTCGGCGAGCCGATCCGCCACCCCGAGCCGCTGCGGCTCAGCCGGCTCTCCGACCACCCGGCGCCGTACGGCTTCCCGGCCGACCACCCGCCGATGCGGAGCTTCCTGGGGGTGCCGATCCGGATCCGGGACAAGGTGTTCGGCAACCTCTACCTGACCGAGAAGCGGGGCGGTGCCGCTTCGATGCCGAGGACGAGGACGCCCTCGCCACCTGAACGCGCTGAGAGGGCCCGCCGTTGGGCGGGCCCTCTCAGCGCTTGACCACGCCATGCTCAAGGTGTAGGTACCTTCTGCTGCTTCACCCAAGCCTGCACCTCCGACACCTTGAACTGAAGCTTCGCATTCCTCCCGCTTCCGAACTTGTACGCGGAGAGACCCAACCTGGGAGCCTCGCGATAGACCCAGGCAAGAGACATGTTCAGATACTCCGCCGTCTGCTTGACACTCATGAACTGCTCGTGCACGAGCTTCTCCTCTGTTCGGCTGATCCACGGCGATCATCGAGGACTCGCCGATTTCATCGGCATCCAGGCCAGTAGGTCGAGGGCGAGCTGGACCACCACCAGCCAGATCCGACTCGCCGCCGCGTACGTGATCCACCCGGAAGCTTTCGCGGGGCCGGAGCGGGGCGTGGTCAGAGGGCCGGGCCGTCTGCGCGCGTGCGCTCGGACCACTTCACGACGAGCGGTACGGCCTGGCCGGCGACGAGGAAGAGCGCTCCCATGGCGAACCAGCCCGGCTCGCCCCAGCCGATGCACACCAGGCCGAGCACCGGCGGGCCGATCGCGTTGGACAGACCTTGGCCGATCGCGAACAGACCCGAGTACTGGCCCTGTGCGTGCTCGGGGGCGAGGCCGAAGGACAGCTCGAACGAGGCGGCCGTATACCACAGTTCGCCCACGGTGAGGGCCACGACACCGAGCACGACGACGATCAGGGCGACCCATCCGGGCGCGCCGCCCGCCACGGCGATGAGGCCGGTGGAGAGGAGGAGCGCAGCGCCCGCACGGCGCGCCGTGTGGCCGGCCGACGTGTTGTCGCGGACGCCGCGGCTGACCCGCACCTGGAGGCAGACCACGAGGGCGGTGTTGACCGCCACGCTCGCGCCGACGAACCATCGCGGCGCTTCGGTGTGCCCGATGATCCACAGCGGCAGGGCGAAGATCAGCACCTGGTTCTGGATCGACATGATGCCGTCCAGAACGGTGAGCGCCACGTACGGCTTGTCCTTCAGGGCCGGCCAGCGGCTGCCTCCCGCCGGGGCGTCCACCGGCGGCACGGACGGAACGAGGGAGGAGGCGGCCGCCGAGACGAGGAACGCGGCGGCGGTGCCGAGGATGAGGCACACGTACGCGGTCCTGGTGTCCAGCTGGACGACGACGCCGGCCGCGAGGGCTCCCGAGCCGACGGCGATGTTGTTGAGGGCACGCAGGTAGGAGCGGTAGCGGGTGGGGTTCGGGGCGCCCAGGGCGCGGGTCAGCGGGCCGCGGGCGGCGGTGCCGGCCGAGACCGCCAGCTCGGCCACGCACAGGCAGGCGATCAGCGCGGGGAAGGAGCGCACGAACACGAGTCCCGCCACGGCGAGGGCCTGCACGAAGAGCGTGACCCGGAAGACCTCGCGCGGGCCGTACCGGTCGGCCAGGTAGCCCACGGGGATGCCGGCGGCGAGTCCGATCAGGGCGGCGGCGCCCAGGGCGAATCCGACCTGGGCGACCGGGAGGCCCACGGAGCGGGTGAAGAACAACGCGGCCCCGGTGATGAAGAGGCCCTTGCCGATCTGGTTGACGAAGGTCGCGGCGGCGAAGGCGCGTTTGGCGCTCGTCTCGGGGATGAGGCCGCGGGCCACCAGCCAGGCCGACCATCCTCGTTCGGCGCCTGTCCCGGCCGCCGGCTCGGTCCGTTCGTCCGGCTGGCGCTGACTGGTGGTGTCCAACTGGCTGTCCCTCCGACTCCTCGATGGCTGTGCTCGGGTGCCCGTCAGGCGGTCTTGTGGCGGGCGCCGCCCTCGATGTGGATCGTCTCGCCGGTCACGAAACCCGCGCGGAGGAGCCACATCACCAGGTCGACGACGTCGTCGGACTCGCCGTGCCGTCCGACGAGGGTCCCGGCCGCGCTCTTGGTCAGCAGGGCGGCCTTCTTGTCACCGAGGCGGTCCCATGCGCCCGAGTCCACGACGCCGGGAGAGACCGCGTTGACCCGTACCGGTGCCAGGTCCGCTGCCAGGTGGCGCGCGGCGTACTCGAGCGCACCATTCGTGATCCCCTTGACCAGTGATCCCGGCCCGGGGCGCCAGCCGACGACACCGGAGAACAGCACCATCGACCCGGTCGGCCGGAGCACCGGCGCGAAGTGCTTGGCGACCAGCATCGGGCCGACCACCTTCGCCGTGAACGCGGCCAGCAGCTTGTCGCGATCCAGCTCGGTCGCGCGGACGTCGTGCGGTGCCGAACCGGTCGTCACGATGTGGTCGAGCCCGTCTTTCAGGCCTTCCGCCGCGGCCGCGATCGTCGACTCGTCCTGCAGGTCGACCCGTACCGCCGTGGCACCGATCTCGCTCGCCAGCGCTTGGGCCGCGGCCAGATCGCGGGCACCGACGACGACGTCGTACCCGTCCTTCTTCGCCCGCCTCGCGACGGCCGCGCCGAGCGCCCGTGCACCACCGATGACCAGGATCCGCTCCATCAGGCCCACTCCCTCTCCTAGGATCGGGTGCAAGGGTATGGATTTGATACCGGTATATTCAACGAAACTGGGGGCAGCCATGGGCAAGGCGTACAACGTGATGGCGGCGACCTGCCCGAGCCGCACGGTGCTGCACCGCATCGGTGCCCGATGGACCGTGTTCGTCGTCAACGCCCTCGAGGGCGGACCTCGCCGCTTCAGCGATTTGAAGGGGCACATCCAGGACATCACCCCGAAGGCCCTGACCGAGACGCTTCGCTCCCTGGAGACCGACGGTCTGGTCAGCCGCCACGAGTACGACGAGAATCCGCCCCGCGTCGAGTACGCCCTCACACCGCTGGGCCGCTCCCTGCTCGTCCCGCTCCGTGCGGTACGACGCTGGGCCGAGGAGCACGTCCCGGACATCGAGGCGGCCCGGGCCCGGCGGTCGGTTCTCTGACCCGCTCTCAAGCGGGCCGGTGGACCGGCCGCTCCGTCACGACCGTTGCGGCGCCGCCGAGTTCGACGCGCAGGTCCGGCCCCGCCGTGGCGGTGATGGTGGCCGGGCTGCCGAGGGCGTCGCCCATGTCGACGGCGATCCGGTGGGTGCCCCGGCCGGCCAGGTGTGCGGCGAGACAGGCCGTGCTGTTGGCGTTGGCGAGGTCCTCCGGAACGCCGATCGACGGGGCGAACATCCGGGCCGCGAGCGCGCCCTCGGGCGAGGGTTCCGAGTGGACGTACGCGCCGAGCAGGCCGAACCGGTCACAGGCCGCCCTGAGGTGGTCGAGGTCCGGACTCAGCGCGGCGACCGCGGCCCGGGTGCGGACCGGCACCAGGATGCGTTCGCGGCCCACGCCTGCGATCCGGACGTTCGGTCCGACCTCGTGCGGTGCGAGACCGAGGGCCGGAAGGACGAGGGCGCGCTCCTCCGCGGTGGGTTCGCGCAGATCGACGGGGCCGGGGTCGAAGGCGGCGGTGATCAGCTCGCCGACGCGCTCGGCCCGCCCGGCGAACACCCGCCCCCCGGCCCGGAGGATGGCGCGGTAGGGCCCGGCGCCGCCGTGCCGTGCCGCGAGGAGGGCGAGGGCGGCGATCGTGCCGTGCCCGCAGGCGGGCAACTCCCCCTCCGCAGTGAAGAAGCGCAGCTCGGTCTCCTCGCCGACCTGACGTACGTACACGGTGTGCGAGGCGCTCTGGGCGACCGCGATCCGGCGCCGCTCGTCGTCGCCCGGCGACGCACCGTCCGCGTCCTCCAGGACGACGGCCGTGGGGCTGCCGCCCGCGCCGCCCCGCAGGCAGGCGCGGACGACCGTCACGTTCGGTGTGCTCATGGGGCTGTCACTTCGCCTCCTCCAGCGTGGCGTACCCGGTGGTCGCCGCGGCGGCGGTCCGGTGGGCACCCTCCTGGAGCTGGAAGAGCGAGCCGAAGGGACGCTCCGCGAACGGGAGACGCCACGCCCCGGCCTCCACCCGTGCCGTGTCCGACACCTTACCGCGCAGCAGTTTCACCCCGGACTCGTTGTGGCCGGCGTGCGGGCCGAAGTGGATCGGGAAGGCGTCGGCCGCCCGGTATGCCGGCAGGAAGGCGCGGCGGTACCGGTCGGAGCGGTTCGGGGAGGAGTAGTGCAGGAGCAGGGGGTGGATGAAGACCACGCTGCCCGCAGGCGCCTCGATCGGCACGGCGAGCGCCGGATCGGGGGCGTCGGCACCCACGACCTTGCCGCGGAAGTAACCGTCGACGTAGTGGTCGGCGAGACCGCGGAGGTGCGAGCCGGGGACGGCCTGAAGGGCGGAGTTCTCGGTGGTGGTGTCGTCGAGGTAGACGAGGGCCGTCACCAGGTCGGTGTTGGTGTGGGGGTAGTAGGCGAAGTCCTGGTGCCAGTCCACGACGCTGCCCACCTGCGGGGCCTTGAGGTGGAGCTTGCTGTAGTGGAACAGGATGTCGGGGCCGATGAGCGCCTCGACGTGGTCGAGCAGTGCGGGGTGGGCGGCGGCCCGCTCGAACGCGGCGTGCTGTTTGGTGGGCGACCAGATCCGGCGGGCCATGCCGTTGTCGCCCGGCTCCACCTCGGCGACGGAGCTGATGTCGGCGACGTCGAGGATCTCCGTGACGGCGGTGTTGAGCTCGGCGACTTCGCTCTGGTCGAAGAGACGCTCGATGACCGCGAAGCCGTTCGCGCGGTACTCCTTGACGAGCGCGGCCGTGTCGGGTGCGGACATGCGCGGGGTTCCTCTCTGCTGGGTGGCGGGGCGTGGTGGGGTGGAGCTCGTACGGGTCCGCCGGCGACGACCGCCCGGCGGACCCGCGATGGCTCAGGAGGCGCCGTCGGTCTCCGGTTTCGACGCGGGGACGCGGAAGGTCCCCGCGGCCCCCTCGGCCGGTTCGCCCCTCAGGCGCCCGAGGTCCCCACGCGCTGGCTCCGTCGTCGGCATGGGTCCGGGGCGTGCGGGGTCAGGCGGCGGCCGGCGTGTGCTGGGCGACGGTGTCCTGGTAGATCTCCCGGAAGAACAGCGCGAGGATCTCCTGGACGTCGTCGATGTACTTGAAGACCTTCTGGAAGTCCTCCTCGCTGAAGATCAGCTGGTGGAGGATGTCCCACATCTCCTGGGAGTGGTCCTCGGTGGTGTCGACGTGGAGGTGGGCGGCCTGCCCCTTGACGCTCTCCTTGCCGAGCCGCTCCTGGAGGTTCTCCACGATGGCCGGCTGGAGCTTGACCTGGGTGTATTCCACCAGATAGTTGGAGACGACCGGGGCGAGGGCCGACTCGTGCTCCAGGGCGTAGTAGAAGAAGCCCTCCAGAAGACGGGTGGAGAGGTAGGGCTCGGTCGCGAGGATCTCCTCCTCGGTGATGCCGGCGGCCGCGGCATCGCTGACGTACAGCCGGTCGTGGAGCATCTCGTCGGCCTGGTACTGCGCGTAGTCGCGGGCGGCCCTGGGCGAGACCTGGGCGATCTTGTAAATGGCCTTGGTCTGGCTCACCCGGGAGAGGCGGATCCGCCACACGTGCTCGATCAGGGTGCGGCGGTAGTACGCCTGGTGCAGCTCGGGTTCGGACAGGTGCGACGCGAAGGGGATGGTGGCCTTCCACTCCGCCATCTTCTTGTCCATGTAGCGGTCGAGCTCGGCCTTCTTCAGACGGCTCTGCTCCTCGTTGTAGAACGGCTTCGGGTAGGTGATCCCGGTGTTCTGCACGCGGTTCATCGCGTTCTCCTTCACAAGGGGGTTCACGGGAAGACGTTGACGCAAGGGTCAGCGGTAACGGACATGGAAGTGCTCGGTCGCGTGTCGGTCGAGGAAGGCGATCTCGGCTTCGAGGTCGTCGGCCGCCACGTCCCACAGGGCGTCCATCAGGCAGATCGCCCGGTCGGACGCCTCGAGTTCGGTTCCCTCTTTCACGTGGACGCGCAGGATCCGCGGCGGGCGGGTGGGCGGTTCGAAGCGGATCTCGTCGACGGTCCGCCCCTTCTCCCCGTACTTGCTGAGGAACACCGTCGCCCGGGTGGGCGCGCCGGTGCGCAGGGCCTCGAGCTGTGAGGCGTGGGTGAGCCGTTCGTGGAAGGCGTCCCGTTCGCCGTCGGGCAGCAGCAGGGCCTCGGCCCACAGGTCGAAGGAGGAGAGCCCGGTGACGGTCCGAACGCTGGGGTCGATGAGACTGCCGCCCATCCGGGTGTTGATCTCGATGATCTCCCAGCGCTTCTTCGCCTCCCAGTACTTGACCTCGATGTGGAGGGGGCCGGTGGTCAGCCCGTGCCCCGCCAGCGAGGCGAGGCAGCGGGTGACGAAGTCGGCTCCTTCCAGGAGGAGTTCACGGTCGAGGCTCACCGGCGGGCTGACCGACATCCCCTCCAGGGTGGTCCGCTCCAGGCGTTCCACACGGGCCTTCTCGTGGACGCACAGGTGGTGCACCCGTCCGTCGAGGACGAACGTCTCGAAGCTGAACTCCGGTCCCTCGACGTACTCCTCGACGAGGAAGTCGTACCGGTCCATGAAGATCGCCTTCATGGCCTGGTCGGCGCGCATCTGCTCCTGGATCGCGGGCAGGTCGGCCAGGTCGTCGACGTTCTCCAGGATGAAGGCCGCGAAGGACGCGGCACCGCGCACCGGCTTGACGAACCAGCGTGCGGAGGGGTCGAGTTCGGGGGTCACCCCGGGGGCGAGCCGGTGGACCCGGACCTCGCTCAGTCCCTCGGCGAAGAGGTGGCGGCGCAGTTCGTACTTGTCGAGGCACAGGCGCAGCGCGGGCGCGGCGGAGTCACGCGCGCCGAGCCGCTCGTTGAGCTCGGCCATCAGGAGCCGGTAGGCCTCGAAGCTGACGATGGCGGCCTCGACGACGTAGCCCCGGTCGGCGAGTTCGCGGACGGCCTTCTCGACGTCGCCGGACTGCAGTTCGGGTTCCTCGGTGACCACGCCGTCCGCCAGGTGGCGGCGGGTCGCCTCCCACACCTCCGGCGACTTCGGCCGGGAGCTGAGGGCGACCAGGGACAGGCCGGTCCTGGCGACGGCCGCGGCGATGTCCTCGGTGTACGACTTGCCCTGGTGCATGAGGAGCAGGACTGCTCTCTTCATCTGTGCATCTCCTCCGGGTTCCGGGTCCGCCTCAGTGCCGTCGGGCCGGCGGCCGGTCCGCGGTCTCGTGCTGGTGGGCGCGCAGGATGTCCACGAGCCGGGCGGCGCCGCCCTCACGGAGCGGGTCGACGACGGGCAGTCCGGTTTCGGCCTCCAGCTTCTCGGCCTCGCGGCGGTAGTCCTCCTCCGAGAAGCCGACGCTGTTGACGCTGACGGCGGCGACCTTGGCGGGCCGCCCGCTGAAGACGGTGAGCTCCTCGTTCATCCGGATGATCTCGGGGATGGGAGGGATGGGCGTGTCCCAGACCTTGGTGCGCTCGGCGCCGAGGCGGTGGCAGAAGACCATGGCGTGCGGCATGGAGCTGTGGAGGATGGTGAGGGCGACGCCGCTGCCCTGGACGTGGTTGAGGGCGGCCTGGCCCTCGACGACGACCCATTCGTTCCCGACGGCGGCATCCATGACGACCTTTTCGATGGCCCCGCCCATGAAGTCGCCGGGCACGCCGTCGACCGCGACGCCATGGCCGGAGATCAGCAGGCCGCTCTGGCCGGTGGCGGCGAAGCCGGTGGGGATGCCGCGGCGGTTGGCCTCGTTCCAGATCTCCAGACCGGCCGTCTTCTTGCCGATGTTGCAGTCGCTGCCGCACGTGTGGATGATCCAGGCGTCCAGGTCCAGGACGCGGGCCATGTTGAGCGGCACCTTCGGGGCGTCCTTGGTCTCCCAGACGGTGACGCCCTTCTCCCGTACGGCGCGGGCGAGGTCCGGGTCGTCCGTGAAGCGGTAGTGGATCGAGTTGATCACATGGAGGCCGCTCTGGACGGCCGCGAGGAAGTGCGGCTTCCAGTCCGGGGGCAGGTCGCCCGAGTGCAGGCCCTTGCCGACGACCATGACCTCGGGGCGCAGGTGGAGGGCGTCCTCGACCCGGCTGACGATCGGGATCGGGCCGCCGTAGCCGAGGACGTCCTGGACGGTCCGGCCGGCCGTGCCGCTGTCGATCACGGCGACGCAGCGGTCCCCGCGGTAGCGGAGCAGTGAGGCACCGATCTTACTCGTGAACAGTCCGAAGCACCCCTCGGCGAACAGCACGTACTTCTTCTCGATCAGCTCCGCGTGCTTCAACTGGGCCATGTCTTCCTCCACGGACTCGACGGTTCTACGGCCGATGGCATAGGACGGTGCGGGCGCCCTACCGGACCGGCTCGGCCGTCAGGCGGTACTGCTCACGCGCCTGGCGCACGGCCTCCTCGATCTGCTCCTGGGTGCCACCCCGGAAGAGGAAGCGGCCACCCTGGATCATCGCGTACGAGCCGGGCCGGGAGAGCAGGACCTCGCCCGGCATCGGCACCAACTCCCGGTACACATAGGGAACTTCACCCACGAGCGGAGTGGCCTTGATGACCTTCTGGGGCAACGGCCTGGGGCCGGGGACGATCAGCCAACCACCGCTCTGCCCCGGGACGGGAGCGGACGGCTCCACCGGGCGGCCGAGCAGCACGTCGACCCACAGCCGGAACAGGTTCACCCCGTGGACGTCGTGGATGACGTACGGCACGTCGGCGCCCGGCACTCGGGCACCGACCTCCAGAAACACCAACTCGTCCCCGGTGTCGAAGAGTTCAAGGTGGAAGGCGGAGCTCCGCAGGCCGAGCGCGGTGAGGCAGCGCAGGGCGAAGTCCTCGCAGCGCTCGCGCACCGCGGGGTCCGTCTGGAAGACGGAGCCGAGCGGTTCGCCCTGGAGCTCGAAGTCCAGACAGGTCGATACATAGCGCGAGGTGCACCGGAACAGCGGTTCGCCCGTGGCGTCCAGGACGCCGTCGACATGCAGGATCTCGCCCTGCACGAACTCCTCGATCTCAAGGTCCTTCAGGCTCCGTTCGGCGCACAGGGCCCGCAGCTCCTCGGCCGAGGCGATCCGGCTCACCCCCTGGCTGCCCGCCCCTCGCACCGGCTTGACGATCACGGGGTAGCCGAACTCCTCGGCAGCCGCGAGGACTTGGTCCTCGGTGTGGCACAGAGCCCAGCGCGGCACCCGGATCCCTGCCTGCGACAGCGTCTCCTTCATGACGGTCTTGTCGCGGAACCGGGCGGTCTCCTCGGGGCGGGAGCCCTGGACGCCGTGCCGCTCGCGCAGGGTCGCCGCGAGGTCGAGGAGGAATTCGGAGAGTCCGATGACGTGGTCGAACGGGCCTTCGTCGCGGACGACGGCGTCGACGAGCTTCAGCACGCCGTCCACGTCGTCGAAGTCCGGCACGACGTGGACCCGTTCGGCGCCGGCGGGCACTCCGCTGCGGCCGCCCTCGTCGCAGACGTACGTGACGTGGTCGACCTCCGGGTCGAAGAGCAGCTCGGGAGCGGCGAGGCGGTTCTCCCAACGCCGCTGGTCCTCGTACAAGGGCCAGCGGGTCAGGAACAGGATCGGGCTGGGCATGGATGTCGCCTCACGGTTCACAGGGAGCTTGGATGCGCCCGGCCGGAGGCCGGTTGACGGCGGGCCTTTCGGAACCGGAGGATGAACCCGAATCCGATTCCCGGGAGCAGCCCTGACCGTGCTTTTCGCGCCGCCACAGCCTTGCACGGGATTGGCCCAGTCAGAATAGGACCTAGGACCTAGGTCCCGCCCCAACGTTGCAGGTGCGCGGCAAGCGCTGCCGGGAGATGTCGCCGAGCACCGACGACGGCGCGTCCCCCGGTAACGAAGAGTCTGCGGCACCGTGTACGGGAAACGCCATGGGCAGATGGGCCTATTGCCGCAGGTACCCGCGGGGCGCAGAATTCCAATCGCGCCCTCCACGGCCGACGGAGGTCGTATTCCCGCTCCGCTGACACGCCGATGGCGCGCGCAGCGGGAAAACGGCCCCGCCGCTGGGCTGCACATCCGGGCCTGATTTCGCGGGAGAGGTGGTGATGCCGCCGTGTCGGAGGGAACGAAGACCGTACGGCGGGTGGGCTCCAGGGAATTCCGGGCGGCGATGGCGCGGTTTCCGGCCGGCGTCGTGGTGGTGACGACTCTGGACGACGGCGGGCTGCCGCGCGGCTTCACGGCGAGTTCGTTCTGCTCGGTGTCGCTGGACCCGCCGCTGATCCTGGTCTGTCTGGCGAACTCGGCCGACTCCTTCGCGGCGTTCGACTCGTGCGGGCGCTTCGCGGTGAGCGTGCTGGGCCCCGAACACCAGTCACTGGCAGAGAAGTTCGCGACCAAGGGCGCCGACAAGTTCGCCTCGGGCGGCCTGTCCCGCACACCCGGCGGACTGCCCGCTGTCGCGGGCGCGCTCGTCGAGCTGGACTGCGAGGTGTACGCCAGGCACCCGGCCGGCGACCACGCGATCCTGATCGGCCGGGTGTCGGGCGCGCGCCTGGGGGACGGCGCGGCGACCCCCGTCATCTATTACGAGAAGTCCTTCCGGGTCCTGGCCTGAGCGAGGACCCGGCTGCGGTCCGGACCGCCCTGCGCCGGAAACGCCATGGGCAGCTGGGCCCATGGTCGCACGCACTCCACGGAACCGGGATGACTTCTTCTCTCTCCGAGGACCTCGTCGGCCCCGGACATCAAAGCGACATCTCCGACAAGACAATTAGACGGCGAACGACGGGAAACGGGAGATACCAGCATGCTGCTGAAGGTCGATCCGATCGATTCCTTTTCCGGAACCTTCTGCGTCCCTTCTTCGAAACCGGAGACGCAGCGGGCAATTCTGACCGGCACACTGGCCGAGGGCACGTCACGCGTCTACAACGACCTCCGTTGCGCCGAGACGGAAACAATGAAGAACGCCTGCCGGGCCTTCGGCGCCGAGATCACCGAGCACGACGGATTCCTGGAGATCCGGGGCATCGGAGGGACGCTCCCGAGCGTCCGGCGCGTCGTCCAGTCCCACGGCTCGGGTCTGGTGTTCCGCGTCGTGACGGCGCTGGCCTCCGCACTGCCGACGCCGGTCGTGGTGGCGGCCGACGAGACCCTGCGCAAGCGCGTGATGGAGCCCCTGCTGCAGGCGCTGCGCGAACTCGGCGCGGACATCGAGTCGATCGTCAGCGAGAACAAGGCCCCGGTCGTCAACTGGGGAGGTGGCCTGAAGGGTGGCACCTGCCGGCTTCCGGGCGACATCAGCTCGCAGTTCATCACCGCCATCCTGTTCGCCGCGCCGCTGGCCGACGGCCCGGTGGAGATCGAGGTGACTGGCGAGGTCTACTCCCAGTCGTACATCCGGCAGACCCTGGCGAACCTGACGGAGGCGGGCATCAAGGTGTCCGCGTCGGAGGACATGCGTCACTACCAGGTGGAGCCCTCCTCCTACCAGGCCCGGGACGTCACCACGCACGAGGACTACACCTCGGCCTCGTACCTGCTGGCCGCCGCCGCGCTCTTCCCGGGCCGGACCGTCCTGACCGGTGTGCACGGCGACAGCATGCAGGGCGAGTTCGCGATCGTCCCGATCCTGGAGCAGCTCGGGGTGAGCGTCACCTTCGACCGGGACGCCCTGTCGCTGACCGTCGACAACCCGCCCGGAAGTCTGACCGGCGACTTCGAGGTGGACGTGCGGGACTGCCCCAACATCGTGCCCACGCTCGCCGCCCTCGGGGCGTACGTCCAGGGCCGCCTGCGGGTGACCGGCGGACGCCTCACCCGCTTCCACAAGGCGTCCCGCATCGAGGCCATGGCCGCCGAACTGACCCGCGCGGGCGTGGACATCGAGGTCCTGTACGAGGACGGGATCTGCGACGGCTTCGAGGTCCGCGGCGCGCGGACGTACCCCGGCGGGGTGACGCTGTCCAGCTGGGGCGACCACCGCATCTTCATGTCGCTGTTCGTGGCCGGCCTGCGGATGCAGTCCGCCAACCGGTTCTCGGGCTTCGAGGACGTCCGGCTGTCCTTTCCCAGCTTCATGGCCGAGTTCGCCAAGGCAGGGGTACGGACCACGGCCGTCGAGGAGGAGAACGCGCCCGCCGGGGCCGCCGGTTGACAGGTCCGGCGCGCGGGTCGGATCCCGTGCCCGCGCGCCCCGTCCCGGCGGACGGCTCCCGGAGTCCCGGAGTCCCGGCCGAACGACCTCCCCGCACGACCGTCCGCCCTCCCCGGTCCGCTCTCCCCCGTCCAGGAAGTCCCCGCCATGCCTCCTGTCCCTGTCCCCCGGCTGCGCGCCGACGTCTCCGGGCTGCCCCGCTACGTCCCCGGCCGGCCCGCGCCCGGCGACCAGGTGGACAAGCTGTCGTCGAACGAGAACCCGTACCCCCCGCTGCCATCGGTCGTCGCCGCGCTGCGCGAGGAGCTGGGACGCGTCAACCGCTATCCCGATGCGACGAGCGGTGAACTGGTCACCGAACTGTCCGCAGCCCTCGCGGTGCCCCCGGAACACCTGGTGCCCGGCGCCGGATCCCTCGGGGTCACCAGGGACCTGTTGTCCGCCGCGGCCGGTGAAGGGGACCAAGTCCTGTTCGCCTGGCGGTCGTTCGAGGCGTACCCGATGCTCGTCTGGGCCACCGGGGCAACTCCCGTGCAGATTCCGCTGCGTGACGAACGGCATGATCTGGAGGCCATGGCCGATGCGATGACGGACCGCACGCGCATGGTCATCGTGTGCAACCCGAACAACCCCACCGGCACGGCCGTGCACCGCGGTGAGCTCGAGCGCTTCCTCGAACGGGTGCCGGGCGACGTGCTGGTGGTGCTCGACGAGGCGTACCGCGAGTTCGTCGACGACACCGACGTACCCGACGGTCTCGAGCTCTACCGCGACCGTCCCAACGTCGCCGTACTGCGCACCTTCTCCAAGGCGTACGGGCTGGCACGACTGCGCGTCGGCTACGCGGTCGCGCACCCGCCGGTCGCCGCCGCGCTGAGGGCCTGCGCCCTGCCGTTCGGCGTCAGCGGACTCGCCCAGGCCGCCGCGCGGGCCTCCTTGACAGCGGGACCGGAACTGCTGGAGCGGGTACGGACCCTGGTCGCCGAGCGCACGCGGGTCACCCGTACGTTGCGGGCCACCGGCTGGAGCGTTCCCGACAGCCAGGCCAACTTCGTCTGGCTGCGCCTCGGTTCGCACACGCCGGCGTTCACCGACGCGTGCGGGGCAGCGGGCGTCATGGTGCGCCCCTTCAGCGACGAGGGGGTGCGGATCACCATCGGAACTCCCGAGCAGAACGACCGTCTGCTGAAGATCGCGGGCGACTGGCGGGCATGAGACCCCCGCCTACGGACGGTCCCGACGATCAGTCGAAACTCATTCGGCAGAACATCGATAGCGCCCGTGCCACGTGCCTCTTCACGCTACGGTGAGGAGGACCCACAGCAGCGTGCCGCCCATGCGCCCCGTATGCCCGTTCGAAGGATGTCGATGACCGAACACGGCCGGCCGGCCCCGGCCTTCGCCCGCGCCCAGGACGGCACCGCCCTGGCATACCAGCGCCGCGGGGAGGGGCCGCCGCTGGTGCTGCTCGCCGGGCAGGCGAACGACCACCACTGGTGGGACGCCGTGCGCGAGGACTTCCACACCGTGCGCTCCACCGTCACCCTGGACATGCGCGGCACGGGCGACAGCGACAAGCCGGAAGGGCTCTACTCCGTACGGCAGTTCGCGGACGACGTCGTCGCGGTCCTGGACGCGCTCGGCATCGCGCGCGCTGACGTGTACGGCACCTCGATGGGCGGCCGGGTCGCCCAGTGGCTCGCGATCCGCCACCCTGAGCGGGTCCGCCGGCTGGTCCTGGGCTGCACCTCCCCGGGCGGTCCGTACGCCGTGGAACGCGACGCGTCGGTACGGCGCTCCCTCGCGCAGCCGGACCCGGAGGCCGTACGCCGGGCGCTGGCCGACCTGATGTACTCCCCCGCCTGGCGGGCCGCGCACCCCGGCCCCTACCACACGCTCGGCGACCCGCGGATGCCCCCTCATGCGCGCCGCGGCCACCTCATCGCCAGCAACGAGCACGACGCATGGAGCGAACTGCCGGGCATTGCGGCACCCACCCTGATCCTCCACGGCGACCAGGACCGGCTCACCCCACCGGACAACCTCTCGCTCCTCGCCGCCCGTGTGCCCGGCGCCCGTACACACCTCTTCCCGGGCGCCCGGCACGCCTACTTCGAGGAGTGCCGGGACGAGGCGGGGATGCTCGTGCGGGAGTTCCTCGTCGAGGAGGGGGAACGGTGAGTGGCCGCACCCCGCCGGCGAGGGGCTGAGGTGACGTGGGGATCCCCCGCCACCCGGCGGGGATGCCCCCGGAGAAGGGGCCCGGCTGCGGGCCCATCAGGAACTGGGAGCCACGTTCTGGGCGTAGAGCGCGGCCTGAGTGCGGTGATCGGCGCCGATCTTCGGGTAGATGCTGCTGAGGTGGTTCTTCACGGTCTTCTCGGAGATGTCCAGCCTGCGAGCGATGAGCCGATTGCTCAACCCCCGGGCCAGCAGACGGAGTACACCCCACTCGCGTGCGGTGAGGGCGGGGTCGGTCGGCAGCGCACCCTCCTCGGCGACGGGGACGGACGCCGCAGCGGACGGCTCCGCTTCCTCGGGGTCGGCCAGGCCGACGTTCTGGGCGTACAGCGCGGCCTGGGTGCGGTCGGTGGCACCGATCTTCGGGTAGATGCTGCTGAGGTGGTTCTTCACGGTCTTCTCGGAGATGTCCAGCCTCCGAGCGATGAGCCGATTGCTCAACCCCCGGGCCAGCAGACGGAGCACATCCAACTCTCGGTAGGTGAGCTTGGCAGCCGGTGCCTCTTCCACGTCTTGCCTCTTCTTTCCTTCACTCAAAGAGCGTGAGAGAACTCCCGTAAGGGCTTCATTCACCCGGCGCCCGCGGCACTGAGCGGCGCGCGTCGGCAGGTCACCTGACGGGCAGCGGTCACGGTAGGCGGCCCGACGTCCTGCCCGGCCCAGCCGTGCAGTCCGGGGGAACACAGAACGTCACAGGGGCATCGGCCGGGGCGCTGAATACAGGAGCCCACTGGATCCGTGGAAAGCACAGAGCGGCATGACGTCATTGCAATCCCCCGTACGAGCACACCAGAACGTTCGCAGGCAAAAACGGCAGCACCGTGAAGAATCGGTGCAGCGACCACAAAGCGGCACGTTTATGATCAGTCAAGAGCGCCCCTCGCTGCTCGCTCGGGGTGCAGGTTGAAAATGATCAAAATCAATTCAGTCTACACACCGACGAGACCGATCGGCCAGCGCGCTTCGTAAAATCTCGATCTACACGCAAAACCGCCGCCCCTGCCATGGAGTCGGGGCCGGCGGAACGACGGATTCCTCCGGTCCGCTTCACGGCGTCCGGGGATGCCGGATTCACGGCGAAGATCGGAGAAGGGGGCGTCTTGGGCTTCAGCAGTGAACCTGCACCGGACGAGGCACGGCGCGGGGAAGCACAGGCTCCGCCCGCGCCCGCCACCTCAGGGTCGGCCTGCTGAAGCCCGTCCACGAACAGCATGATCAATCCGCGGTACGCGGCATCGGAAAGCCGTCCCTCACACCTTCTGCTCGGCGCGTTCCAGCTCGCGCACCAGCGGCAGCACACGGGTGTAGAAGATCCGCATCTCCTCCCGCGTCGGCCAGCCGGAGAAGATGAACTCACTGATCCCGGCCGCCTTGTACTCGTAGAGGTACGCCGCAACCTCCTCATAGCTGCCCACCACACAGAGGGCCGGCCCACCGCGGTACGCCACCGCGCCGGAGTACAGCATGGGAGAGATCCAGTCGGACTCCGCGGCTTCGGCCAGCCGGAAGGACGTCTTCACCGCGACGGAATCGGTGGCGGCCACGGCAGCTGCGATCCGCTTCCGGTGCTCTTCGTCGGGCTCGCCCATCATCTCGGCGAGATCCGCCAGCGCTTCCTCACGGGTCTCCCTCGCCAGCACGTGCATGCGGGTTCCCACCCGGCGGCCCTGCGCCAGGACGTCCTTCGCCGCCGTGCGCATCCCCTCGGGAGTGTCGCCGTACCGCAGCCAGCAGTCGCCGTGGTCCACCGCGGTCTGCTGCGCCACCTCTGAGGCTCCGCTGATGTAGATCTCGGGACGGCCTCCGCCCTTGTACCCCAGGCCGATCTGCGCCTCCTCGAGGCGATAGTGTTCGCCCTCGAAGGACAGCGGGGTCTCATTGCGCCAGAATCGATGGAGAATTTCCAGGAATTCGTTGGAGCGCGCGTAGCGCTCGTCGTGGGCGAGATAGTCCCCGTAATAGGCCTGCTCAGCCGGGGAGGTACCGGCGACCAGGTTCAGGGATATCCGCCCGTCCGACATCCAGGAGACCGTGTTGATCACTTGGGCGAAGAGCGTCGGCGAAAGCAGTCCGGGACGGTAGGCGAGCATGAACTTGACGCGCTGGGTCTCGCGGACCAGGGCGCCGAGCATCGGGAGCGGATCGGGTATGTGGAAGCCGATCCCCATGAGGAGCGAGTCCACACCCAGGCTGTCGGCCTCCTGCGCGAACTCGACGATCTCGTCGAAGTCGAGCTGGCCCACCGTGTATTTCCCCGCCGCCTTCCGCTGCCCACTGGCCGGCGAGTTCCAGTGCACTCTCAGATCATTCGCAGGTGACTGTGGTTGGCTTGACAGGCCGCTCACGACCAAGACCACCTTTCGATCGCTCGAAATCCGATGCCCGGGCCGCGATACGCAAGAATCTGTCGGCCAGTGAACGGACCTGGCGAATCCCCGGGTGGTTCCCCAACATGTTGATCGCGTTCCTTCAGCCTCGCATGGTTCCGGTCCGGTCAATATAGGACGTAGGTCCCAACGCCCCCGATGTGCACAGGACTTGCCGCAGGGCCGGTCGATCCAGCCGCGGGATGGGCCACCCGTTCGCGCGGCCGGTTCCGACCGGCCGGACGGCCGCCCCCGGTGCGGTCAGCGCAGGGAGCGGATCGCCAGGCTGGAGGCGACCAGGGCTGCGCAGGCCAGGACGGCGCCGCCGCAGAGCAGGAACAGCGTCGTGGTGCCGTACGGGAGCAGGGCGCCGGCGAGCACGTAGGAGAACGGGTCGAAGGCCACCGTGGCCAGCACGAGGAGGCTGAGCACCCGGCCCAACAGGTGCTCGGGGAACCGCTCCTGGAGCGTGGCCACCACGTCAGCCGCCGCCGTGATCGACCCTCGCCGTCGATGCCGGCCGCACCGGCCTCGTCGCCCCTAACGGCGCGGGCAGGAGCACGCTGGTCAGGCTGATCGCCGGTCAACTGACTCCCGCTGCCGGGCCCCTGACGGTCCGCAGCACTGCCGCCTACCTGCCGCAGGACCTGCCGCTGACCGCGGACCTCGCAGTCGCCGATGTCCTCGGCGTCGCCGAGGTGATCCGCGCCCTGGACGCGGCGGAGTCCGGGGACGTGGCCGAGGAGCACCTCACCACCATCGGCGACGACTGGGACATCGAGGAGCGCACCTGGTTCCACCAATTCTGGAAGCGGGGAAGGTGGTTCGATCCCCAGGTCGTCACGTCCGTGTACTCCTACCTGTGGATTCGCATGAGGGATTCGCTCGGCGAGGCCCCGGGCCGGCTGAATGCCGGCGTCGACGGACGGCTCGCGCTCCCCACTGTGATCCACGGCCGGAGGTCGGCACATCAGTCATTTGACTGCGGACACGAGAGGAGTGGGAAGTCGGTGGGGTGACTCTGCTGGCGAAGTATTTGATCCGGGTCGGGTCGCCGTTGCGATGTCGTGTTGGGTGCACGGCCATCAATGACAAGGGGGTCGGACGCGGGCGGTGCTGGGAGAAATACGGCGACAGGATAATGCACGCGCTCAGGCACCTCTTCGCGTCCGAGGCGCTGAACGGGGGCGTGAACGTCTACACCCTGGCGGATCTGCTCGGCCACGAGGACCAGGCCTTCACGCTCCGTAGGTACGTACACCGTGTCGCCCGGTCGCTCGACAGGGCCCGGGGGCGATCGGCCGGCGCTACCGCACGGCGGCGCGACCTGACCCCGGCCGGATGTGCACCGACCCCGCGAGCGCCACCTGACCCGAACGGGTCCGGTCGACGGGGGCCCGATGACTCGGATGCCCCGGCTGACGGGCGGCGCAACAAGGTTGGACCTACGGTGCGGTGTCAGGGGGTTACCCGAGTGAGAGGTGTCGACTGGCATGGCTGGGAAATTCGAGCTGTACAAGGACGAGAGCGGCATGCACCGGTTCCGTCTCAAGGCGAGCAACGGGTCGGTCGTGGTGACCGGCGACCCTTACGAGAGCAAGGACGACTGCCTGAGGAGCATCGAGTCGATCCGCAAGCTCGCGCCGTACGCGGAGCTCAAGGAGGCGGCCGGGTCGGCCTGAGGTGACATCGCGTTGAACACGCGGGTCGGTGATGCAAATCGCCGACCCGCGTTCGCTTGTACGACAGATCCCTTTGGCCGGAAGCATGCCGGGCGCGGACAGAACACTGGCATGCGCGTCGTCATCGTCACCGAATCCTTCCCGCCCGAGGTTAACGGAGTCGCCCACAGCGTGCTGCGGACGGCCGAGCACCTGGTCCGCCGGGGCCACCAACCCCTCGTCGTCACCCCCGCGCCGGCGCGGGGCGCCCAGTGCCCGCCGCAGACCTTTGGTTCCGGCGCCGAGGCGGAGCGGATCCCCGTGGTGCGGATCCCCTCATGGCCGCTGCCGGGGTACCCGCAGGTGCGGATCGCGCTGCCGAGCCGGCAGCTGACCGCCGCCGTCGCCGGGCACCGGCCGGACATCGTGCACCTGGCCAGCCCGTTCGTGCTGGGCGCGCGCGCCATGCTGGTCGCGGCGCGGCTCGGGGTGCCCGCCGTCGCCGTGTACCAGACCGACCTTGCCGGGTACGCGCACGCCTACCGGGCCGGACGGGGGCTCGGGGAGGCCGCCGCCTGGCGGCGGATCCGGGCCGTGCACCGGGCGGCCGCCCGCACCCTGGCGCCGTCCACCCCGGCCGCGCAGGACCTCACCGCGCACGGGGTGCCGCGGGTGCGGCTGTGGCCGCGCGGGGTGGACTCGGTGCGCTTCCACCCTCGGCACCGCGACGAGGGACTGCGCCGGGCGCTCGCGCCCGGCGGGGAGGTGCTGGTCGGGTACGTCGGGCGGCTGGCGCCCGAGAAGCGGGTCGACCTGCTGGCGGCGGCCTCCGCCCTGCCCGGGGTGCGGGTCGTGGTGGTCGGGGACGGGCCGTCGGCGCCCGGGCTCAAGGCCTCGATGCCCGGCGCGGTGTTCCTCGGCCGCCGCACCGGCGAGGAACTCGCGCGCTGCTTCGCGACGCTGGACGTGTTCGTGCACACCGGCCCGCTGGAGACCTTCTGCCAGACCATCCAGGAGGCGATGGCCAGCGGCGTGCCGGTGATCGGCCCGGCCGCCGGCGGCCCGCTGGACCTGGTCGCCCACCACCGCACCGGTCTGCTGGTGCCGCCCCGGGACGGTGCGGCGGTGGCCCGGGCGGTGGCCGAACTGGCCGCCGACCCGGCCCGGCGGGCCGCGTACGGGACGGCCGGGCGGGCCGAGGTGACCGCCCGGACCTGGGAGGCGGTCGGGGACCTGCTGCTGCGCCACTACGACGAGGTGCTCGCCGAGCACCGGGGGCTGCCGCTGCCGCCCGCTCCTCCGTCCTCGACCTCGACCTCGACCCCGGTCGCCCCGGTGGTGCCGGTCCTGCCGGAGGAACTGCCGGCATGACCGACCCGCTGACCATCGTCCGGCTCGCCAACTTCGTCACCCCGGTCTCCGGCGGCCTGCGCACCGCGCTGCGCCACCTCGGCACCGGGTACCGGGTGGCCGGGCACCGACCGGTGCTGATCGTGCCCGGCGAACGCCGCACGGTGGAGGAGACCGGGCAGGGCCTGGTGGTCACCCTGCCCGGCCCGGTACTGCCGGCCAGCGGCGGCTACCGGCTGCTCGCCGACCGGCGGGCGGTGGCCGCCGAACTGACCCGGCTCAGCCCCGACCGGCTGGAGGTCTCCGACCGGACGACCCTGCGCTGGACCGGCGCCTGGGCGCGGCGGCACGGCGTCCGCTCGGTGATGGTCTCGCACGAGAGCGCCACCGGGGTGCTGCGCACCTGGGGCATGCCCGGCCCACTGGCCTCGGCGGCCGCCGACCGGCTCAACGCGGCGACGGCCCGCGCCTACGACTCGGTGCTCTGCACCACCGACTGGGCGGCGGCCGAGTTCCGCCGGATCGGCGTGCCCAACCTGGTCCGGGCCCCGCTCGGGGTCGACCTGGACGCGATGCGGCCGCTGCCGCCGGCCGAACGGGCGGCGGAGCGGACCCGGTACGCGGCGCCGGGCGACGCCCTGCTGGTGCTCTGCTCGCGACTGTCCGCGGAGAAACGGCCCGAGCGGGCGGTCGAGGCGCTGGCCCGGCTGCGGGCGCGCGGGCTGCCCGCCGTCCTGGTGGTGGCCGGGACCGGGCCGCTGCGGGAGCGGCTGGCCGCCCGGGCCGCCCGGCTGCGGCTGCCGGTGCGCTTCCTCGGGCACCTGAACCGGCGCGAGGCGCTGGCCCGGCTGCTGGGCTGCGCGGACGTCGTGCTCGCACCCGGGCCGGTGGAGACCTTCGGCCTGGCCGCGATGGAGGCGCTGGCCTGCGGCACGCCCGTCGCGGTCAGCCGCTCCTCCGCGCTCCCCGGGCTGATCGGGCTCGCCGGGGTGGCCGCCGTCGACACCGGGGCCGGATTCGCTTGTGCCGTCCGCGAGTTGCTGAGGCGGCCGGAGGAGACCCGGCGCGCGGCCGCCCGGGCGCAGGCCGAGCGGTACGGCTGGCCGACCGCGGTGGCGGCCTTCCTGGCAGCGCATGGCGTACGGAACTCCGAAGCGGCGGAGGGGGATTGGAATGAGCGTGCTGGACACCGGGCCTGACCGGGCGGCGGAGGAACGACCGGCGGCGGGCGAACTGCTGCGCTTCGTCGCGCTCGGAGACTCGCTCACGGAGGGGATCGGGGACCAGATCGGCGAGGAGTGGCGCGGCTGGGCCGCCGTGCTGGCGCACACGCTGGCACCCGGCAGCCGGGAGGTCGAGTTCACCAACCTGGCGTACAGCGGGGCACTGACCACCGACCTGACGACACGTCAGCTCCCGGCGGCGCTGGCCGCGCGGCCGCAGCTCGCGGCCGTGGTGGTCGGCGGCAACGACACCCTGCGGGCGGGCTTCGACATCCGGCGCACCACCCTGGAACTGGACGCCACGATGGGTGAACTCTCCGCCCACGGAGCCGTGTTGCTGACCGCCTGCCTGCCCGACCCCGGCACCCTGCTCCGGCTTCCGGCGCCGCTCGCCCGCCCGCTGGCCCGCCGGATGCGGGCGGTCAACACCGTGGTGCACGCGCTCACCGCGCGGCACCGGGCGGTACACCTGCACATCGCGGACCTGCCCTGGTGCGCGCAGCGCGGACTCCTGAGCGTCGACCGCCTCCACCCCAGCGCCGAGGGACACCACCTGATCGCCCGCCGCTTCCACGACCTGCTCACTGAAACCGGCCATCCACTCGGCCCGCCACCCGCCACCGAAGCCGCCGGACCCCCGCCGGGCCTGGCCGCCAACCTGTGGTGGATGGCCACCAAGGGCACCCGCTGGGTCATCGCCCGCAGCACCGACCTCCTGCCGGGTCTGCTCGCCCTGGCGGCGGCCGAGGGCCTCGCCCGGCTCCGCGGGGCGAGCGGGTGGCACGACGAGCAGATGGCCCGGGCGGCGGCGCAGGCGCTGGCGTCGCTGGGGTGAGGCGTCCGCCCCGGCGGGCGGCTGGATGCCGCTGAGGGGACGGCCTCGACCGGTACTTGGTGCCGGTACTTGGTGCCGGGTGCGGACGGGAGCGCCGAGCCGGTCCGGGACGAAGAGCGGGTGAGGCGTTGATCGAAGTGGCGCCCCGGGGGAACCGTCACTGCGGCCGGGGATGTCGTCCCCCCGGGTGGAGCATTGTTGTGCGGCGGTGTTGCGGAGGAATGCTCGGTGGAGGAGCGCTCGGTGGAGGAGTGCGTGGCGGAGGGAGCCGGGGTGGAAGCGTCGGGGGCACAGGGGCGGGAGGTCCTGGCGGCGGCCGGGGTGCTGTTTCCGGATGGGCGGGGGCGACTGCTGGTCGTACAGCTTCCGTACGATCGGCGGCATCCGGTGGCGATCCCGGGTGGCGGGTGGGAACCGCAGGACCGGTCGCCGAGGGAGACCGCCGTACGGGAGGTCGAGGAGGAGCTGGGGTTCACCCCCAGGTTGGGGCCACTGGCCTGTGTCGACTGGGCGATGTCGAGCCGCCGGCCACCGATCGTCGCGTACCTGTACTGGGCCGAGCCGCTGACCGCCGAGCAGGCGGCGGCCATCCGGCCGGACGCCGCGGAGATCGGGGCGTGCGCCTGGGCCACGACGGAGGAGGCGGGGCACGCGCTTCCGCCCCGGCTGTCCCGGCGAGTGACGGCCTGTCTGCGGGTGCCGCGCGCGGCCGGCCCGCTGGAGCTGGAGGACAGTCGGCCCGTCGGGCACACGCTCGACCACGTGACGACGGACGGGCCCGTACCCGAGTACATCGGGCTGGCCGCCGTACCGACACCGGACGGCGTGTCCCCTTTCCAACCGGCGCCGCCGATGGACCGGGACACCTACTACGCCACCCGGCCGCGGATCCGGGCGAAGGCGCGGGCACTGTTCACCGACGGTGACGGGCGGGTGCTGCTGGTGCGGTTGCGGCCGTGGGACGGGCCGCGCGGGCAGGTGCCGTACTGGACGCTGCCGGGCGGTGGGGTCGAGGCGGACCGGGAGGGGCCGCGGGCGGCTGCGCGGCGGGAGATCCGCGAGGAGCTGGGGTGGGAGGTCGAGCCCGGTCGGCTGCTGGCGCTGGACTGGCAGCCGGGGACGGAGGCCGACCCCGGTGCGGATCCGGCGACCGGCCGGGACACCGCGGTGCTGGTGTACGTGTTCGACGGCGGCACGGTGACGCAGGAGCTACTCGGCTCGATCGCCCTGCAGGAGCAGGAGTTGATGGAGTGGCGGCTCTGCGACCCGGCCGAGGCGCGGGCGCTGCTGAACGGGCCGTCCTGGGGCCGTACGGCCGCCGCGCTGGCCGCCCGGAAGCGGGTGGGCGGGCCGGTCGAGCTGGTGCGCGGGCAGGCGGTGGGTCAGGACGTGGCCGGTGGGTGACACTGGGGGCGTGCAGAGCGGGATCAGTGAGGTACTGGCCGGTCGGCGGGTGGCGGCGGTGAGCGGCGGCGACCGGCTCGACCTGCGGCTCGACGGACCGGTGACCGTCCGGGTGGCGCACGAGTTCCGCTTCGCGGTGCCGTCCTTCGCCGCGCCGGAGAAGGTCGAGCACTTCTTTCCGGCGCTGGCCTTCCGTCCGACCCCCACCCTGCTGGCGCTGGTCGGCCGGACCGTCGACACCGCCCGGATCACCCTGGCCGGCGGCCTGGAGCTGGGCTTCGCCGAGGGCGGTGCGCTGTCCGTCCCTCCGCACGCCCTGCGCGCGCCGTGGAGCGTGCTGACCGCCGAGGGCGCGGTGTGCGCGGGCCTGCCGGGCGGCGAGGTGCGGTGGACGGAGCCCGGCGGGGCCTGAGCCGCCGCCGGGGCCTCGTCCTGCGCGGTACGGGCTCAGACCTCCAGGTCCGCCTCGATCCTGGTGAGCTGGTGGCGCGCCATCGCCAGGTTGGCGCGCCCCTTGTCCAGCGCGAGGTAGAGGAACAGGCCCTTGCCGGTGCGGCCGGTGAGCGGGCGGATCAGGTGGTACTGGCTGGACAGGGTGATCAGGATGTCCTCGATGCCGTCCTGGAGGCCCAGCATGTCCATGGTGCGCATCTTGGCGCGCACCACGTCGGTGTTCCCGGCGGCGGCGACGTTGAGGTCCAGGCCGCCGGGGCCGTCGAGGGTGGCGAGCGCCATGCCGCTGTTGTAGTCGACGAGGGCGGCGCCGAGGGCGCCTTCGATCGTGGTCATGGCCTGCTTGAGCGCGCCGACTGCGTCGGTCATTTCGTTCAACTCCTGTTGGGCGGTGGGGTGGTGGACTAGCTGGGTTGGGCCGGTTGGCCGGATGGCGCTTTCCGGCGGTCGGTCGGTTCGGTGGTCGGTCGGTCCGGTGGCCGGTCGGTCCGGTGGTCGGTCGGTCCGGTGGTCGAGGTCAGCCCGCGTCGCGCGGGTCCTTGGGCACCAGGGCGTCGTTGAGCAGTCCGGCGATGCGCCGCGCGCAGCGGCGGGCCTCCAGGTGGAGCCGGCCGACGTTGACGTCCGGGTGCGCCAGCAGGGTCAGCACGCAGCTACCACCGGCCGCGTACGTGGCGACGTAGCCGTGCTCTCCGCGTACCAGCGACTCGCGGAACTCGCCCTGGCCGGTGGTGTCGGCGAGCCGTTGGGCCAGCGAGAGCGAGGCCGCCGTCATCGCGGCGAGCCCGGAGGGTTCGGTCCCGTGGGTGTCGTGCGCGACCAGCAGGCCGTCCACACTGGCCACCAGGCCGCCCGCGAGGTGCGGGACGCGCCGCTTGACGGAGCGGAGTTCGGCGAGCAGCTCGGTCTCCAAGGCGATCAGCTGTCTCCTTCCGACACGCTGCTTGAGCGCCCGCCTCATGGCCGGTACGGCGGGGTCGCGGGCGGAGAGTTGCTCAAAGTCGGGCCTCCAGAAGGTCTCGGACCCGGGTCAGCAGCGCGATGTCCGGGTCGGGGACGGTCAGCGGGTGGGCCGCTGCCGTGGCGGGCGGGCGGTCGGGCCGGGTGGGCGCGGCGGCTGCGGCTTCCGGGCGGATGACTGCCACGGCGGCCCCGCGGAGGGTCGCCCCGGGGACCCGGCGGTGCAGGCCCCCGGCTGCTCCGCGCCCTCCCTGCGGGGGGACTTCGGGCTTCGCGGCCGTCGGCGCGGCGTGCCGCGGGGCGTCGGGCCGGGGAGCGCTGGGCCGGGGAGCGTCGGCGCGATGGCCGTCGGCGGGGGGCGCGTCGGGCCGGGGAGCCTCGGGTCGCGGGGCCTCGGGTCGCGGGGCGTCGAGCAGTCCGGCGGCGGCCAGGCGGCGGACGTCCGCCGTCACGCCGAAGCCGGAGCGGCCGAGCAGCCGGGCCAGGTCCGCCGGGGTTCTTCGGCCGTCGGCGTGGTCCAGCAGTTCGCGCCGGCGGCGGCCGGGCGGACGGTGAGAGGGGCGCCGGGTGTGCTCAACCGGGCGGACGGGAGCGGTGTCGGGCTGCGGCCACGGCCAGATCCGGTCGAGGAGTCGACTCCGGCGCTCGACCTCGCGGTGCAGCCGCGCCGGGTCGACCGCCGCCACCTGTCCGAGCCAGTGCCGGGCGTCGGGCTCGAACCGCCAGGTGCCGCCCGCCCGGTCGGCCAGGATGAAGTAGGCGGCGTCGAACAGCGTTCCCAGGTGGCCGAGTTCGAGCTCACCCCGGGTGAGCAGCCCGTGTTCTACCAGCACCTCGCCGACCCGGCCCCGGGGGCCGTGGAGGCGGAGGAGGTCCGCCCAGCCCTCGGGCGTGATCCGGCCGCAGCCGGTGAGCAGGTCGGCCAGGCCGGGTGCGCGCGGGGACTCGGCGGCGGTCACCTGGCCGTCGACCAGGTGGAGGCTGCCGAGCGGGCCGTACAGGGCGCCGGTGGCGCGGCGGGCGGCGAGCAGGACGACCGCCTCGCCCGGGGTCCTCGGCTGGGCGGGTCCGGCCGGCGCGACGGGTCCGGTCGGCATCGTCGGCTCCGTTCGTTCCGTCGCGGTTGGGGCGGTGGCGGGCTTGGCCGAGGAGGCAGAGGCGATGGCGCACCTGGCCGTGAGGGGATTGGCGGTGAGGGGATCGGCGGTGAGGGGATTGGTCATCGGGGGCTTGGTCATGGGGGGCGGGGCCGTGGAGGGCGCGGCGGTCACGCGGGCCACCACCGGGGGGTGTCCGCCCGGCGGGCTGGCCGGAATGCGGTGGTCCGTACGGGCGTCACGCTCACCCCAGCACCAGCTCCTCGGCGAGCGCCTGCAGGCGGAAGCGGGCGACGGCGAGGTTGCCCTCCGCACGGTCCAGCCAGAGGTGCAGTACCAGACGGCTGTCGAAGGCGGTGTCGATGAAGCGGATCAGGTGGTAACTGCGGCCCGCAGTGACGATGATGTCCTCCAGCGGCGACCGCCGATCCTCCGCCACGGTGAAAGTCTGACTCTCAACGGCCGCGCGCACCAGGTCGGTTGCCTCGGCGGCCGAGGTCTCGTGCTCGCCGGTCGGACTGTCTCCGAGGCCACCGAGGGCGAGTCCGCTGCTCCAGTCGACCAGGCTCGCGGCGCGGGCGCCGGCGATCGCCATCGCTCCGGAGAGACATTCGTCGATACCCGGCACACCGGCTCCTTCGCGGGGTCTGGGGTGGCCGGGCGCAGCACGGTTCCGGCCGGATCGCCACCAGCAGTGGCAGGTCGACACGGAAGGCTACTGCCGGTTTCCATATGACGAACATTCCAGTGGCATATTCACACTGGCAGCGGCAAATTTCAGCCAAGATATGACGATGCGTCATACCTGACGGGCAGGAAAAGTCGCTGACCGGTCGGCCGTCGCCGAACGTCGCCCGTCGGCCACCTGGCACGGGACCTTGGCCGGTACCGGGCTGGCCGGCAGGGCTTCGGGCCCGAAAGTGCGATAAGAGGACGCGAGCGATGGAGCATCGACGCCGGGCAGTCGTGCCGGTCGAGGCCAGGGTGGACATGTCGAGTCCGGACGGACACGACGAAGGGGCTCGTTCCGCTGGACGGAACGAGCCCCTTCGGGTGGAGCGCCAGGCCCGGGTTGCACGGACTCTTCCTACTGAAAGTAGGACGTGCTCTGGTAGCACCGCTGACGCCTGTTCGAGAGATCTCCGCCTCGGAAGATCATTTCCTCTCGACGGGAAGAACAGTAGCAGCTCATCACCCCTGGTCAGAAATCGCCGCCGGACGAACGCCACCGCTCCGGCAGGCCCGGCTCACGCGCGGGCCAGCAGCGCCCGGTAGCCGGCGATCAGGGGCGCGGGCCCGCTCACAACCGGCCGACGGTCCCGGCGAGCAGTCGGTAGGAGTCGAGCAGCGCGGTGCGGTCGTAGGTGCTGGTCACGACCAGGAACTCGTCCGCGCCGGTGCGCGCCACCAGGGCGGCGAGCTCGGCGGCGGCCTGCTCCGGGGTGCCCGCGATGTGGCCCTTCAGCGACTGCTCGAACGCGGCCCGCTCGCGCGCGCTCATCGCCCGCGCCAGGGTCTCGGCGGCCGGGGCCAGCGGCGGGAACTCCCCGCGGGTGCGGGAGTACGCACCGGCCCAGGCCTCCGGGACGAGCAGTTCGCGCGCCCGCTCCTCGGTCTCGGCGACCGCGACCGTGCCCGAGACCACCACGTACGGCTCGGCTGCCTGCGCGGAGGGGCGGAACCGGGTGCGGTAGCGGTCGATCGCCGCGAGCATCCGGTCCTCCCCGCGCGCGGCGGCGATGACCAGCGGCAGCCCGGCGTCGGCGGCCAGATCGGCGCCCGCGCCGGTGGCCAGCACGAAGGCCGGGACGTGCAGGCCCTCGGCCGGCCGGGCGTGGACGCCGCGGTGTACCTGCTGCGAGCCGTCGAAGTAGCCGAGCAGCTCGGCCAGCTGGGCGCCGAAGTCGTCCGCGGCGTCCTTCTCCCGCCCGAGCGCCCGCCGGACACCGTCGGTGAAGCCCACCGAACGGCCGAGCCCCATGTCGATCCGCCCGGGGAACAGTGCCGCCAGCACCCCGAACTGTTCGGCCACCACCATGGGTTGATGGTTCGGCAGCATCACCCCGCCGGTGCCGACCCGGATCCGTGTGGTGGCCGCCGCCACCGCCGCGGCGAGCACCGTCGGCGCCGAACCGGCCACCCCGGGCACGCCGTGGTGCTCGGAGACCCAGAACCGGTGGTACCCCAGCCGGTCGATCTCCCGGGCGAAGGCCACCGTGTCCCGCAGCGCCTGCGCCGGTTCCTCGCCCCGTCTGGTGCGGGAGCGGTCGAGGACGGAGAGCCTGATCGGGGGCGTAGCGCTGGTCACGTCGGTGGGCAACACCCGCCCGCCGCGCGGGTATTCCCCGCCGGGCCGAGGCCGCCGCCGCTGGCCCCCGAGACAGGCCGCGAGCCTCAGTCCGTCACCGCGAAGTCCCACGCCGCGCCCAGCCGGTGGAGCGAGTCCCGACCGGGGATCCCGTCCGCGGCCCCCGCCGTGTACCCGCACCGCCGCTGCCAGCCCGCGTACGCGGTGACCGTACTAGTGCCGTAGGAGCCGTCCACCCAGCGCTGTTCGAGCAGCCCCTCGTCCGCCAGCGCCTGCTCGACGATCGCCACCTCGGCCCCGTACGTCAGGTGCCCCTGCTCGGCCCCCGGATCGCTGCGCGCCGCCGCCACCACGTGCGCCAGCGAGACCGTGCGCGGCCCGGGCAGGTAGCCGAGCAGCCGCCGCAGCGAGCCCTCGCCGGGGACGCCGTCCGCCGCCTGCCCCGTGTAGCCCAGGCTCCGCTGGTAGTCCGCGTAGTTCTCGGTGTCCGCGTCCGTCCAGTCCGGCCCGGGCCCGGAGCGGTAGTGGGCGCCGAAACCGTGCCCGACCAGCGCCCGCCCGACCGTGGTCACCTGGTAGCCGTGGGCGCCGTAGCCGTACGCCAGGCCGTTGATGCTGACCTGGTACCGGGCCGGACCGGAGTCCCCCGGCGGCACCGGGGAGCCGGAGCCGCCGGTGAAGGCGGGCCAGGATCCGGGATCGACGTGGTCGTTGAAGGGCACGTGGGCGTGCGCGTACCAGCCGCCGCAGGTCTCCCAGACCCGCTCGTCGCGATGTTCGGAGAAGTCGGTCGGACGACCCATCGGCCACACGTCGGGCACGCCCCAGGAGGATATCCAGGCGTGGATCCGGTCCCAGCCCGCGCACGGGGTGTCGACCAGTCGGGGGTAGACGGTGCCCTGGTAGCGGCAGTACGGGAAGAACACCGCCTCGATCTGGATCACCACCCGCCCGGCGCGGTTGGTGCGGGTCGGGCTCTGGGCCGGGCTGAGCAGGCTCTTCGAGCGGGAGTCGGCCGGGAACAGCTGCGTCGCACGGCCGCTGAACGGGTCCCAGACCAGGTGCGGCGCGTCACCGGCGCCGCTGCCGGTGAAGTACCCGACGAGGTCCTCGTAGCTGCACCAGTCCTGCGGTGCGGCGGCGGTCGCGTTGCGGTCCCAGGTGATGTGCGCGATGGCCTTCGGCGGGTACTGCTGGTCGGTCGGCGCGTGGTCGCCGAGGTCGTGGATCTCGGCACCGGGCAGCCACAGCTCGGGCATGCGGACTCCTCCGAACGGCGTAAGGACGTCATTCGAAGGTATCGGCACGTCCGCGTTCCGGCTTGACCCCGGCGGCGAGACGGCGGGCGACGAACCGCCGGGCTCCGCCCTGGCGTTCGGATCATCGGCAGCAATTCGCCAGCGCGTGCGAGCCACGCGCACTCAAGGGCGCGCATTCCACCCCGCCCGGGTCGTCCTGTCAGTCGCCAACTTCGAAGTTGGTCCAGTCCGCTATGGAGCACCCGACGCACCTGCACCACCACTGCCGCGACGATTCTGACGATCCGACGGAGAACCACCCATGCGAAGAGTCCGCCTCACCCTGCCGACCAACCGCCCCTGCGCCACCATCCTCGCCGCCGTCGCCGCCGTCGCCAAATAGGCCGCCCACGCCGCCGAGCGTGACGGGGCGAGCCAGTGGGACGGCAGGTGGCCGTGGTCCTCCGCCATGTCCGGGGGCGGTTGCAGTTGCGTCTCCGTTCAGCTCGACGGGGGTGTGGAGCGGCCGCCGGTCCGGGATCGTAGGGGCAACGACTCGTGCGGCGGGGGGAGTTGTCATGGGGGACGGCCGGGACCTGGTACCGGGCGTGGTGGGAGCGCTGGTCCGGCTCGCCCAGGGGGTGGCCGGCGGGCCGGGGCAGGCGCTGGCCGAGGTGGTGCGGGCCCGGTTGCGGCTGATGCCGGAGGGGGCGCGGGCCGTGACGGCGCTTGAGGCGAGCCCCCACGATCCGCAGGCTCGGGAGGGACTGACCGCCGCCGTCACCCGACTGCTGGCCACCGACGTGGCCTTCGCCCAGTACGTGGCGACCACGGAACTCGGAAGACCCGCCGACCCGACGACCGTCCACCTGCGGGTGGGACCGGAGGCGGATCCGGCGACCGTCCAGCTGCGAACGGACGCCTCGGGCCCGAGCACGGTCCAGCTCCGGGTCGATCCGGCGGTCGCCCATGCCCAGGCCCTCGCCGCCCGGCGCGGCAACACCGCGATCATCGTCGCGCTGGCCCTGGTCCTGATCGCCGCCCTGGTCGCGCTCGGGATCAACCTCGGTTCGCGCCCGCTTCTGCACCCCAACGGGCCGGATTTCGCCCACGCCGCGCGGACCATCCGCGACCCCGCGCAGGTGCAGGGGGTGCTGCCGGACGTGGCGGCGATGCCGGGCGGCTGGCAGGTGGAGAGCGGGCCGCAGTCCGGGGCCGGTTCCGGGGCCGACGTGCCCTGTCTGCTCCCGGACACCTGCGACCAGCAACTCGCCTACGCCACCGTGACCTTCCGTGCCATACCCGTCCAGTCCGTGCAGTTCACCGTGGTCACCTTCGCCTCCCCCGAGACGGCCGGCCGGGCCTTCGCCACCAGGCTCGCCCTCGTCGACGGCGAGGACGACGCGACTGCGGTGACCATCCCCTCGATCGGCGACCAGAGCGCCGCCCGGGAGCGCGGTTCGTCGATGGCGCAGGCGCTGGTCCGGGTCGGCTCGACGCTGCTGTACGTACGCGACCAGGGCCCTGGTGCGGCCGTCGCGACGCCCGCCCTCACCCTGTTCGCCCGGCTGCTCGCCGAGCGCGCCCAGCAGGCCCAGGACGGCCGCACCCCGAACGCGGCCTTCCACGCCGACGTCACCTGACCGACGACGGAAGCCGCCGCACGGCACCACCACACGCCCCACACGCCCCGCAGACCCCACCGGCCTGCGGGGCGTTCCGTCTGTCTCCGCGCCCGCCACCCGACGCTCGGCCACCCCCGTCCTCCGAATGCATGTATCGCTCTCTTGACTGGCGTCACGAGCGCGCCATACTGGCTCTACTCCCGCTCGCACGATGAGGTGCCCGCCCATGGAGCTCTCCCCCTCAGCACATGTGGACACGTTCAGCCGCGACCATCTCCCACCCTTCGACCAGTGGCCAGAACTCCTTTTCGATATACCGGAGTTGGCCTACCCCGACCGCCTGAACTGCGCGGCCGCCCTGCTCGACGACACGATCGCCCGCCTCGGCCCCGACCGCCGCTGCCTGCTCACCCCCACCGACCGGTGGAGCTACGGCGACCTGCGCGACCACGCCGACCGGATCGCCCGGCTGCTGACCGACGACCTGGGTCTCGTCCCCGGTAACCGGGTGTTACTACGCGGCCCCAACACCCCCTGGCTGGCGGCTTGTTGGCTCGGCGTCCTGAAGGCCGGCGGGGTGGTCGTCACCACCATGCCGCTGCTGCGCGCCACCGAGCTGACCGAGCTGATCCGAGTAGCCCGACCCACCGTCGCCCTGTGTGACCACCGCTTCCTCGCCGAACTCCATCAGGCGAACGCCCCCGACCTGCGCATACTCCCCTTCGGCGGCACCGGCCCCGAGGACCTCACCGTACGCTCCGCCACCCGGCCGAGCGGCTTCACCGCCGTACCGACCGCAGCCGACGACGTCGCGCTGATCGCCTTCACCTCCGGAACCACCGGCCGCCCCAAGGCCACCCTGCACTTCCACCGCGACGTGCTGGCCAACGCCGACACCTTCTCCCACCACCTGCTGCGCCCCACCCCCGACGACCTGTTCGCCGGCACCCCGCCGCTCGGCTTCACCTTCGGCCTCGGCGGCCTGCTGGTGTTCCCGCTACGGGCCGGCGCCGCCAGCCTGCTGCTGGAGCAGGCCACGCCCGACCAGCTCGCCGAGCAGGTGGCCCGCCACGGCGTGACCGTACTGTTCACCGCACCGACCGCCTACCGGACGATCCTGGCCGCCGGGCTGGCCGACCGGCTGGCCGGCGTGCGGCGCTGTGTGTCGGCCGGCGAGCCGCTGCCCGCCGCCGTCTGGGAGGCCTTCCACGAGGCCACCGGACAGCGGCTGATCGACGGTATCGGCGCGACCGAGCTGCTGCACGTGTTCATCTCGGCCGCCGACCAGGACATCCGCCCGGGCTCCACCGGCCGTCCCGTGCCCGGCTACCGGGCGGCGATCCTGGACGAGCACGGCGACCCGGTGCCGGACGGCCAGCCCGGCCTGCTCGCGGTCAAGGGCCCGACCGGCTGCCGCTACCTGGACGACGAGCGCCAGCGCGGCTACGTCCGCAACGGCTGGAACCTCACCGGAGACACCTATGTCCGCGACCGGGACGGCTACTTCTGGTACCAGGCGCGCCACGACGACATGATCGTCTCGGCCGGCTACAACATCGCCGGGCCCGAGGTGGAGCAGGCGCTCGCCGGCCACCCCGCGGTGGCCGACAGCGCCGTGGTCGGCGCGCCGGACGAACGGCGCGGCACGGTGGTCAAGGCGTACGTCGTACTGCGCGAGGGCGTGTCCGCCGGGCCGGAGACGGTCAAGGAGCTCCAGGACCACGTCAAGCGCACCATCGCGCCGTACAAGTACCCGCGCGCCGTGGAGTTCGTCAGCGAGCTGCCGCGCACCCCGACCGGCAAGCTGCTCCGCGCCGAACTCCGTAGGAGGGCCGCCTTGGAACCCGCCAGCGTCACCATCGAGCGCCGGGTCGAGTGGTCCGACACCGACGCAGCCGGGCACTACCACTTCTCGGCCGTCCAGCGCTGGGCCGAGGCCGCGGAGGCGACGCTGCTGCGCCGGCTCGGGCTGGCCGAGCTGTTCGGGCGGATCCCCCGGGTGCACTTCGAGGCGGACTACCGCGAGCGGCTCTGGTTCGGGGACGTGGTCCGCACCGAGCTGCGGGTGCTCCGGGTCGGCGGCTCCTCGCTGCACTACGCCTTCGAGGTGCACGGCCCGCAGGGGCTGGCCGCCAGCGGCCGGATGTCGGTGGTGCACGCCGCCCCGCACACCAAGGGCGCCGAGCCCTGGCCCGCACCGGTGCGCCGGGCACTGGCCGAGGCCGGACCGCAGCAGGCGGAGGTGCTGGCATGACGACCGGGGCCCGCATGACGGCCGGGGCGGACATGACGGCCGCGGCCCGCCGGATCGCGGTGATCGGCGCCGGCCCGGGCGGGCTCTACTTCGCCGCCCTGGCCAAGCAGTTGGCACCGAACCGGGAGATCACCGTGTTCGAACGGGACGCCCGGGAGGACGAGTTCGGCTTCGGCGTGGTCTTCTCCGACGAGACCCTGGACGGCATCGCCCAGGCCGACCCGGCGGTCTTCGCCGCGATCAGCGCCGAGTTCGCCCGCTGGAGCGACATCGACATCCGCTACGCCGGGCAGGTCCGCACCAGCGGCGGCCACGGCTTCGCCGCCCTGGACCGCAACCGCCTGCGCGCCATCCTGCAACAGCGCTGCGCGGAGCTGGCGGTGGACGTGCGCTACCGCACGCCCGCCCCGCCGGTCGAGCAACTGTCAGCCGAATACGACCTGGTGGTGGCCGCCGACGGCATCCACTCGGCCACCCGGGCGGCCCACCCGGACACCTTCCGCACCGAGCTGGACGAGCGGAACTGCCGCTACATCTGGCTCGCCACCGACCAGGTCTTCGAGGCCTTCACCTTCATCGTCGAGGAGTTCGACTTCGGCGTCCTGCAGGTGCACGCCTACCCGTACAGCCCGACCCGCTCCACCTTCATCGTCGAGATCGCCGAGGACGCCTGGCGCCGCGCGGGCTTCGAGGCCTTCGCCGCCCGGGAGTTGACACGCGGCGAGAGTGACGAGGAGAGCGTGAACCGCTGCGCCGAGCTGCTCGCCGGTCACCTGGACGGCCACCGGCTGATCCCCAACGCCTCCCGCTGGATCCGCTTCACCACAGTACGGAACGCCAGTTGGCGCCACCGCAACGTGGTGCTGCTCGGCGACGCCGCGCACTCCGCGCACTTCTCGATCGGCTCGGGCACCAAAATGGCCCTGGAGGACGCCCTCGCCCTGGCCGCCGTGCTGAGTGAACAGCCCACCCTGGACGGCGCCCTGGCCGCCTACGAGGCCGAGCGCCGGCCGGTGGTGGAGTCGACCCAGCGAGCCGCGCAGGCCAGCCTGGAGTGGTTCGAGACCGTCGGGCGCCGCACCGGGCAGGGCATCGACCAGTTCGCCTTCAACCTGCTCACCCGCAGCCGCCGGGTCACCTACGGCAATCTGCGCGCCCGCGACCCCGCCTTCGTGGACGCGGTGGACGCCGCCGTCGGCGGCTCGCCCGGGGTGCCGCCGATGTTCCGGCCGCTGAAGCTCGCCGCGCTGGAGCTGCGCAACCGCGTCGTGGTGCCCCCACTCGCCACCTTCACCTCCCCCGACGCACTGCCCAGCGCCTTCGACCGTGCCCAACTGACCGCCCACGCGCTCGGCGGCGCCGGACTGGTGCTCGCCGGGATGACGGCCGTCAGCCCCGAGGGCCGGGCCACCGACCGCTGCCCCGGGCTGTGGAGCGACCGCCAGGAAGCGGCCTGGACCGAACTCCGCGACGCCGTACGGGCGGTGAGCGACACCCCGGTCGGCCTCCAGCTCACCCACGCCGGCCGCCGGGCCGCGACGACCGCGCCCGGACCGGACGGCATCGGCCGCCCGCTCGCCGAGGGCTGGCCGCTGCTCGCCGCCTCGCCGCTGCCCTGGGACGCCGACAGCCCGACCCCGCACGAGGCCAACGAGATCCAACTCGCGGCCGTCACCGCCGACTTCGCCGCCTCCGCCGAGCGGGCCGCCCGGGCCGGATTCGACGTGCTGGAGCTGCAGTTCGGCCACGGGCACCTGCTCTCCTCCTTCCTCTCCCCGCTCACCAACCACCGCACCGACCACTACGGCGGCCCGCTCGCCCACCGGCTGCGGCTGCCGCTGGAGGTGCTGGCCGCCGCCCGCGCCGCCTGGCCCGCCGGCCGGCCGCTGCTGGTGCGGATCTCGGCCGCCGACTGGGCCCCCGGCGGCACCACCGAGGCCGAGGCGGTGGCGATCTGCCGCGCGCTGGCCGACGCCGGCGCGGACGCCCTGGACGTGTCCACCGGCGAGGTCGTCTCGCACCAACGGCCGCCCTACGGACGCGGCTACCAGACGCCGTTCGCCGAGCTGATCCGCGCCGCCACCGGGCTGCCCACCGTCGCGGTCGGCGCGATCTCCGGGCACGACGACGCCGACTCCGTGCTGCTCGCCGGCCGCGCCGACCTGGTCGCGATCGGCCGGGCCCACCTCCACGACCCGCTCTGGACCCTGCACGCCGCCGCCGACCAGGGCTACACCGGCCCGGGCGCCCGCTGGCCCGAACCCTGGCGGGCGGGCAGCCGCAAACCGCCCGGCCCCGGCGCCGACCGGGTCGCCCCGCGGCTGCACCTGCTGCGCGAGCCCGCCCCGCCCGTCCACCGCCGCTGGCTGCCCGTTCGAGCCGAGGAGTGAGCATGCCGGACCTGCCCCGCTTCACCGCCGCCGCCGTGCAGGCCGCCCCGGTCTACCTGGACCCGGCCGCCACCGTGGACAAGGCCGTCGCCCTGATCCACGAGGCCGCCGACCACGGCGCCGCACTGGTGGTCTTCCCCGAGGTCTTCGTACCCGGCTACCCCTACTGGAACTGGACGATGACCCCGGTGCAGGGCTCACCCTGGTACGAGCGGCTCTACCGCGCCGCCGTGGACGTCCCCGGCCCGTACGTGGACACCCTGCGGGCCGCCGCCCGGCAGGCCGGGGTGGTGCTGGTGATCGGCGTCAACGAGCGCGGCCGGCACAGCCTCGGGGTGCTGTACAACACCCTGCTGATCATCGGCTCCGACGGCGAACTACTCGGCGTGCACCGCAAATTGGTGCCCACCTGGGCCGAGAAGCTGACCTGGACCCAGGGCGACGGCAGCTCGCTGAAGGTCCACCGCACGGCCGTCGGCCCGCTCGGCGCGCTGGCCTGCGGCGAGAACACCAACACCCTGGCCCGCTTCACCCTGCTGGCCCAGGGCGAACTGGTCCACGCGGCAAGCTACATCGCCCTGCCGGTGGCCCCCGAGGACTACGACATGGCCGAGGCGATCGCGCTGCGCGCCGCCGCCCACTGCTTCGAGGGCAAGCTGTTCACCGTGGTCTCCTGCTCCACGATCTCACCCGAGATGGTGGAGCTGATCGCCGGCGAGGACCAGCAGGTCCGCAAGCAGCTCGCCCGCCCGCGCAACGCGCTCTCCGGCATCTTCGGCCCGGACGGCCGGGCGGTCACCGAGCCGCTGGTGGACGAGGAGGGCATCGTCTACGCCGAGATCGACCTCGGCCGCTGCATCCAGCCCAAGCAGATGCACGACATCGTCGGCCACTACAACCGCTTCGACGTGTTCCGGCTGCACGTGGACAACCGCCCGCTGCGGCCCCTGATGCTCCCCGAGGAGGAGGCATGACCAGCGAGAACAGCTACGACGACGACCGGATCGGCCGCGCGAGGGTCAACGACAGTCCCGAACTGCTCGCCTACTACGAGGAGTTGGCCAAGCACGAGGCCGGTGCCCTGTGGACGGTGGCGAACGAGATCGAGCCCTGGTACCCACAGCCCCGGTCCGTCCCGGTGCTCTGGCGCTACGCCGACCTGCGCCCCCTGGTCCGCAAGGCGCTCCCACTGGTGAAGGCCGACGACGCCGGCCGCCGGGTGGTGATGCTGGTCAACCCGGGACGCCGCGAACTCAGCGCCGCCGTCGGTCTGTTGTACACCGGCCTGCAGATCATGGGCCCCGGCGAGGCGATGACCGCGCACCGCCACCAGGCCTCCGCGCTGCGCTTCGTCCACGAGGGCGCCGGTGCCTGGACCATCGTCGACGGGCAGAAGCTCAAGGTCGGCCCGCGCGACTTCGCGATCACTCCCAACAACACCTGGCACGAGCACGGCAACGAGGCCGAGGACAACCCGGTGATCTGGCAGGACGGCCTGGACATCCCGCTGGTCAACACCCTCGACGCCAACTTCTACGAGGTCCACCCCGAGCTCTACCAGCGGCCCGGCCCGGTGGTGAACTCCTCGCTGCTCAGCTACGGCGGCAACCTGCTCCCATACGGCGTCGAGAAGTGGACCCGGCCGTACTCCCCGCTGCTCGGCTGGCCTTGGGATCCCAGCTACCACGCGCTGTGCCAACTCGCCCGCGCCACCGAGGGATCGCCCTACGACGGCGTGGTGATGGAGTACACCAATCCGCTCACCGGCGGCTCGGTGATGCCCACCATGGCCGCCCACCTGCAACTACTGCGCCCCGGCCAGGCCACCCGCGCCCACCGGCACACTGGCTCGGTGGTCTACACCGCGGCCAAGGGACGCGGCGTCTCGGTGATCGCCGGGCAGCGCTTCGAGTGGCAGCAGGGCGACATCTTCGTCGTCCCGTCCTGGGCCTGGCACGAGCACGCGAACCTCGACCAGGGCGAGGACGCCTGCCTGTTCTCCTTCAACGACTTCCCGGTGATGCACTCGCTCGGCCTCTACCGCGAGGAGGCCTACCCGGACCACGACGGACACCAGCCCACCACCGCCTCGTAACACTCGACACGGGAGCCCCGCAACCATGCACCTGCTGACCTACTGCGCCGACGGCGACGACACCCCGCGCCTCGGCGCCCGGATCGGCACCGACCGGGTCGCCGACCTGACCGCCCTCGCCACCGCCGCCGGGGCCCGACTCCCCAGCGACCTGCTCGGCTTGATCCGGGCCGGGGCGCCCGCGCTGGCCACCGCCCGCGAGCTGCTCGCCACAAGCCCGGACACCCGGCCGCTCGCCGAGGTCTCGCTGCGCGCCCCGCTGCGTCCGGGCAAGATCATCGGCATCGGCCTCAACTACGTGGAGCACGTGGCCGAATCTCACCGCAGCCTGGACACCGAGCGCGAACTCCCGGACCGCCCGGTCCTGTTCGGCAAACCCGCCACCGCCGTCACCGGGCCGGGCCAGCCGATCCTGCACAACGCCGACCTCACCAAGCAGCTCGACTGGGAGTGCGAACTCGCGGTGGTGATCGGCGAACCCGCCTACCGGGTGGCCGAACAGGACGCCCTGCGACACGTGTTCGGCTACAGCATCGTCAACGACATCAGCGCCCGCGACCAGCGCCGCTCCGGGCAGTGGTTCTTCTCCAAGGGCCAGGACAGCTACGCGCCGTTCGGCCCGGGCGTGGTCACCGCCGACGAGATCCCCGACCCCCAGCGGCTCGACCTCTCGCTGCGGGTCAACGGCGAGCTGCGGCAGAACTCCAACACCCGGTACATGCTGTTCGGCATCGCCCGGCTGATCGCCGACATCTCCTCCGGCATGACCCTGGAACCGGGCGATGTGATCTCCACCGGCTCCCCCTCGGGGGTGGGCGCCGGGATGGTCCCGCCGCAGTTCCTGCAGCCCGGCGACCTGGTCGAGGCCACCATCGAGCGAATCGGCACACTCGCCAACCCCGTGATCGACGCCCGCTGAGCGCCCGCTGATCGCCCGCAGAAAGGAGCACCCGCTGATGCCGACGTACCGGATCGGCCAGATCGTCCCGAGCTCCAACGTCACCATGGAGACCGAGGTCCCCGCCCTGCTGCGGGCCCGCGAGGCGGTCGCCCCCGAACGGTTCACCTTCCACTCCAGCCGGATGCGGATGACCAGGGTCACCCCCGAGCAACTGCGCGCCATGGACGCCGAGTCCGACCGCTGCGCCGCCGAACTCTCGGACGCCCGGGTCGACGTGATCGGTTACGCCTGCCTGGTCGCGGTGATGGCCACCGGCCCCGGCTACCACCGCGAGGCCGAACAGCGGCTGCACCGGCGCACGGTGGAGAACGGCGCGCCCGCGCCCGTGGTCACCAGCGCCGGCGCCCTGGTGACCGGCCTGCACACGCTCGGCGCCAAGAAGGTCGCCATGGTCACCCCGTACCTGCGGCCGCTGGCCCGTACGGTGGTCGACTACCTCGCCCAGGAGGGCATCGAAGTGCTCGACCACGCCGCCCTGGAGATCGCCGACAACCTCGACGTGGCCGCCCACGACCCGGCCCGGCTGCCCGCGATCGCCAAGGGCCTCGCGCACGCCGAGGCCGACGCCGTGGTGCTCTCCGCCTGCGTGCAGATGCCCTCGCTGTCGGCCGTCGAGGAGGCCGAGCAGCAGCTCGGCAAGCCGGTGGTCTCGGCCTCGATCTGCACCACCCACCAACTCCTGCGCGCCCTCGGCCTGCCCGCCTTCGCCCCCGGCGCCGGGCACCTGCTGTCCGGCGCTTACGCATAGGTGCTCATGCGCAGGCACCCGCACACAGTCTCCTGCGCGCGGACACCAGCACCTGGAACGCGACACCGCCGCTATGATCACCACCAGCCGTCGGGGAGGAGGGCCCAGGCATGTCGGAGAGCGCGCCCCGGCCCAGCTCCCTGATCCACACCATCTACGGCGAGTACGTCCGCCGCCGCGGCGGCTGGATATCGATCGCCGACCTGATCGCGCTGATGGCCGAACTGGACGTCGACGGCCCGGCCGTCCGCTCGGCGATCTCCCGGCTGAAGAAGGCCGGCACCCTGCTCCAGGAACGCCGCACGGGCACCGGCTACCGGCTCGACCCCGCGATGGACCCGGTGTTCGAGGAGGGCGACCGGCGGATCTTCCACAGCCTGGAGCCCGCCGAACTCGCCGACGGCTGGGTGGTGGCGGTCTTCTCGGTGCCCGAGTCCGAACGCGCCCACCGCCACCAGCTGCGATCCCGGCTCAGCTGGCTCGGCTTCGGCAACGCCGCCCCCGGCGTCTGGCTTGCGCCCGCCCGGCTGCTGCCGGACGCCCGCCGCCTGCTGGAGCGCCTCGGGCTGAGCGCCTACGTCCACCTCTTCCTCTCCGCCGAGTACGCCGGCTTCGCCGAACTCCGGACGGCGGTGGCGAGTTGGTGGGACCTCCCGGCGATCGAGGCGCAGTACGCGGCCTTCACCGACGCCTGGCGCCCGGTCGCCGAAGAGCTGCGCGGGCAGGAGCGGACCGACCCGGTAGAGGCGTTTCGGGACTACGTGCCGATGCTCACCGAATGGCGCCGGCTGCCCTACCTCGACCCCGGGCTGCCCGCGCCGCTGCTGCCCGCCGACTGGAACGCCGTCCCGGCCCGCGCCGTGTTCACCGAGTTGCACGGACGGCTCGCCGAGTCCAGTCTGCGGTACGTCGAGAAGGTCACCGGGCTGTCCCGTTCCCAGGAGCCGCCATGTCCGACGGAAAGACCGACCACTCCCCCGCCGACCTGCTGATCCGCGCCGCCGCCGTCCACACCCTCGACCCCGGCCGGGCCCCCGGCGAGCCGCCGCGGCGGGCGGTCGCCGTCACCGGCGGCCGGATCACCGCCCTCGCGCCCGAGCCCGCCGGCCTGGACGCCCTGATCGGTCCCGGCACCGAGGTGGTGGACGCCCCGGACGCGACGGTGCTGCCCGCCTTCGACGACACCCACACCCACCTGATCATGGCGGGCCACAGCGTCCACGGCGTCCCCGTCCACCGCGCCCATGACCTCGCCGAGTTCCTCGACCTGATCCGCGAGCGCGCCGCCCACACCCCCGCCGGGGAGTGGATCCGCACCACGGTCAACTGGCAGGAAGTGCTGCTGGCCGAGCAACGGCTGCCCACCACCGAGGAGTTGGACGGCGCCACCGCCGACCACCCGGTGCTGGTGCGCCGTGGCGCGTACAACATGGTGCTCAACTCGCCCGCGCTGCGACTGGCCGGGATCACCGATGCCACCGAGGCGCCGCCCGGCGGGGTGATCGAGCGCGACGACCGGGGGCGGCCGACCGGCCGGCTGATCAACCGGGCGATCGAGTTGGTCGAGCGGGTGCTGCCGCACCCGACCCTCGCCGAGCGGATCGAGGGCCTGCGCGCGGCCTCCGCCGGCTACGCCGCCACCGGGATCGGCACCGTACGGGACTGCCTGGTGCCGGTGGAGGACCTCGACGTGCTGCACGCGGCCCGCGCCGAGGGCGCGCTCGCCGTGCGGGTCCGGGCGCTGGTCTCCGGCTTCGCCGCCCGCACGCCGGAGCAGGTGGACGCACTGCTGGACCGGATGGACGACTGGCGGGCGACCGGCCGGGACGACGATCAACTCCGCTTGTGGGGCGTCAAGTTCGGCATCGACGGCGGCTTCGAGGCAGGCGCGCTGGAGGAGCCGTACCACGGGCAGCCCTGCTACCACGGGCGGTTGCTCTGGGAGCCCGGGGAACTGCTCGCGGCGGTGGACCGGGCGGTCGGACGCGGCTGGCGGGTCGGCGTGCACGCCTGGGGCGATCGCGGCCTGCGGGTGCTGCTGGACGTCTTCGAGCAGGTGGTGAAGCGCCGTCCAGGCCTGCCACCCGGCACCTTGGTGGTCGAGCACGGCGGGCTGGCCCGGGCCGACCAGCGGGCCCGGGCGATCGCGCTCGGCGTGCCGGTGACCGTGCAGCACCCGCTGCTGCACGACGGCGCGCTCGCCCAGCAGCGGGCCTGGGGCGAGGAGCGCACCGCGGCGCTGTTCCCGCTGCGCGAGTGGCTGGACGAGGGAGCACAGCTCTCGGCCGGCTCGGACTTCCCGGTCGGCCCGTACGGGGCGATGGTGTCGGTGTGGGGCATGACCACCCGCGACACCACGGCCGGGGTGGTCGGCCCGGAGCACGCGATCGAGCGGGGAGAGGCGATCGCGCTGCACACCGTGAACGCCGCCCGACTGACCGCCGAGAGCGCCGAGCGCGGCTGCCTGCGGCCGGGCGCGCTCGCCGATCTGACGCTGTGGCCGCTGGATCCGCTGAGCTGTCCGGTGGACGCGCTGCGCGAGCTGCGGCCCGCCCGCACGGTGGTCGGCGGGCGGACGGTGCACCGGAGTTGACGGGCCGCCGGGCGGCGGCGCTGCGGGTCGGCACTCAGGCCGCGATGAGCTCCCGCAGGTCGACGCCTCGGTGCAGCGCGCGCAGGTCCTCGTGCAGGGTGGACGGCGGGACGACGAGCACGCCGCACGGCGCGTGGTCGAGGCAGTAGCGACCGACCGAGCCGCGCAGCAGCCGGCGCAGCCGTCCGCGCGTCGTGCCGTGTCGGCCGGCACTGATCACCAGCAGGTCGCCCGGCCGGTCGGCCAGCTCGGCGAGCACCTGACCGGCCTCGCCGCGCATGACCAACGGCCGCACCGGTACGCCGATCGGCAGGCCGCCGAAGGCCTGCTCCAGCGCGCGCTCGAGGCGGTCCTCGGCGGCGTCCTGCCAGGCGCGCAGCAGCGGCGGGCAGGGCCGGGCGCGGTAGTTGCGCTCGCCGCCGACCGGGGTCCAGGCGAGCACCGGGACCAGCACGGCCTGCCGGGCCCGGGCCTCCTCGGCCGCCCGGTGCAGGGCGGTGAGACTGTGCAGCGAGCCGCTGACTCCGACGATGACGCGCGCGACGGGCGACATGATCCTTCGCTTTCCGATTCCAGGACTGGTTCCGTGTCTGCGATTATGCTGCCACCACCTCGCTGCAGCCTGCAAATCAAAGGCATTAACTGAATATCGCCTTGCATCAACCGATGGACGGCCCGGCTGCCCCCTCGGCCGGTCGGACCTCCTGCAACAGCCCCCAGGTGAAGTCGGCCGTCCACGCGCGCACCCGCCCGTCCGCGTCCGGCGCCTCGAAGTCCAGCTGGAACCGGGTCGGCGCACTCCCCTCGCGCGGCACGGCCCCCGGAAAGGCTGCGCCCACATCGCCCACCACGCAGCCCCACGGCGCCAGGTCCGCCCGCGTCCGCAGCGCGGGGGCGGATGCTCCGGCCGCCCGGACCAGCCACTCGTTCAGCAGCGGCGCACCGGTCCCCGCCGGGCCGAGCAGGATCTCGAAGCGCAGCTCGGGCCAGAGCGGCAGCGCCCACTGCCGCGCCACACACGCCAGATCCCCGATCCGCCGTGGCAGGCTCACCTCCGCCGGCCCCAGCACCGCGGCGTACCGGGCGGCGCCGCGCGGGAACCGGGGCGCGCGGACCATCGCCTGCCAGCGCTTGTTCGCCTCCCGCATCGAGGCACGCGTGGCACCGAGCCGCCTCACCGCGTCCTCGACCAGTTCGGGGTGGTAGTCGGCCATCCGGCGAAGCAGTACGAGCTGGAACTCGGTGACCCCGAAGCCGTTGATCGCCATGGCCGCAGGCTAGCGGCTGGGCGGAGAGCCCGCCCTGCGGCTTCAGCCGGGCATCAGAGCGGGGCGAGGAGGCGCAGGTCCCGCAGTTGCCGCTGCAGGGTGTCGGCGATGGACTGCACGGCGACAGGGTCGGCACCGAACAGTGAACGGCGATACCAGCTGTTCGAGCAGGTGTTCGATTCAAGGCGTAGGCTGGCCCCATGCACAGCACCGTCCACCTCCAGCCCTCGCTGTTCGACGACGGCGACACCGGGGGCGTCCGCCTCGGCCCGCTCGACGGCCTGCGGCGGCTGGTGCTCGGCGACGGCGCCTGGCTGGACGTGCTGCCCGGCTGGCTGCACGGAGCGGACGAGCTGTTCGAACAGCTGGCCGCGACGGTGCCCTGGCGGGCCGAGCGGCGCGAGATGTACGAGCGGACGGTCGACGTCCCACGACTGCTCGCCTCCTACCCGGCGGAGGCCGAGCCGCCACACCCCGTCCTCGGCGCGGCCCGCACGGCGCTGAGCGGCCACTACGCGCCGGAACTGGGCGAGCCGTTCCGCACCCTCGGGCTCTGCTACTACCGGGACGGCCGGGACAGCGTGGCCTGGCACGGTGACCGGATCGGGCGCGGCGCCCGTGAGGACACCATGGTGGCGATCCTGTCGGTGGGCGAGCCGCGCACGCTGGCGCTGCGGCCACGTGCCGGCGGCGGAGCCGTCGTCCGCCGACCGCTCGGCCACGGCGACCTGGTGGTGATGGGCGGCTCCTGCCAGCGCACCTGGGAGCACGCGATCCCGAAGACGGCCCGCCCGGTGGGCCCGCGGATCAGCATCCAGTTCCGCCCGCGCGGGGTCGCCTGAGGGCCCCGCTTGCCACCCGCCCGCCGGGCGCGGAGGCTGACGAGTGGGCCGATGGCACCAGGAGGGCGGCATGCCGAAGGCGGGCCGGTACCACGAGGGCGTCCCCTGCTGGGTCGTGCTGACGACCCCGGACGTCCGGCGCGCGCAGCGCTTCTACCGCGCGCTGTTCGCCTGGGAGTTCGTCCCGACCGGCCCCGGCGAGGCCGTCGCCACCCGCTGCGGCGCGCAGGTCGCGGCGATCGCCTCCGCACCCGGCGCGGCGTCCGCCGCCTGGAACACGTACCTCGCCTGCGCCGATCTGAGCCGTACCGTCGCGCTGATCCGCGCCGCCGACGGGCGGATCACCCGCGCGCCGTACGATGTGCCCGACCAGGGCCGCGCCGCCCTCGCCGTGGACCCGCTCGGCGCGCCCTTCGGCCTGTGGCAGGGGGACGCCGTCGACGGCGCCGGGCTGGTCAACGAGCCGGGCACGCTCACCTGGAACGAGCACCTCTCCCCCGACCCGGACGCCGCCCGCGCCTTCTACCGCGAGGTCTTCGGCTACGGCTACGACCGCCCGCGCGCGGGACACGCCCTCGCCCGGGTCGCGGGCCTGCCCGCCTGTGGGATCGGCCCGTCCGACCCACCGCGGGCCACCGCCGCCTGGCGCGCCCACTTCGCCACCGCCGACACCGACCGCGCCGCCACCCGGCTCCACACCCTCGGCGGCAGCGTCCTCACCGGTCCCGGGCCCACGCCCTTCGGCCGCTCGGCCCTGGTCCGGGACGACGCCGGCGCGGAGTTCGTCCTGATCGCCGTCCCGTCCGACGACGCCGCGGAGGCCGCCTGAGACGACCGGCACCAAGCACCCCGAGCTGACCCGCCCGGGCCGTGAGCCGACTGTCCGTCACGGCCGTTACGGCGGCCCCACGAGTTACTTCCTGACCGCGTACCTGACCAACCTCGAGGACAACCACACCCTGGCCGGCTGTGCCGATGAGGGCGTGTTCGAAGAGCTGCGCGGGCACTTCGGCGCCGAGGAGAAACGCGGACGGGGCCCGGCACCTGAGTAGGTGCCGGGCCCCGTCCGACCATGGAGCGCCAGGCCCGGGTCGCACGGACTCTCCCTACTGAAAGTAGGACGTGCTCTGGTAGCACCACTGACGCCTGACGAGAGATCGTCTCCCTCGCGACAGGAAGTACAGTACCAGTTTCGTGATCAGGCACCGAATCGGAGGGGAACCCGGCATGACGAGCACTCAACCTGAGGTCGTTCCGTACGCGGACGGACGTCTGCTGGACGTCCACCGCCCGACCGCCGGCGCCGCCGGGCCCGCCCCGGTGGTGCTGCTCTGGCACGGCTCGGGCCCGGACGAGCGCGACGTGATGGCGACGCTCGCCCAGGAGGCCGCCGGGCTCGGCCTGTTGGTGCTCGTCCCGGACTGGCGCTCCGACCGCGAGGACCGCGGCCGCGCCGACCTGCTCTCCTCGCTCGCCTTCGCCCGCCGCAACGCCGCTGCGTACGGCGGGGATCCGGAGCGCTTCGTACTGGCCGGCTGGTCGCTCGGCGGCCGGGAGGCGGTCGCCGTGGCCACCCACCCCGACACCCCCGCCGAGCTGCGTCCCACCGCCGCCGTCGGCATCGCCTCCGCCTACGGCCGCCCGGCCGCCACCACCGGCGACTGCCCGCTCGACCTCCTCGCCGCGAGCCCGTCCCCGGTCCCGATCCGGCTGGTGCACGGCACGACGGACGAGGTGGTTCCGGCGGAGCTCACCCGCCAGTTGCACGCCGTCGTACCGACCGCCGAGTTGCTCGAACTCCCCACCGACCACGCCGGCGTGATCATGACCGCCTACAACCCCGAGGCCGGGCGCTGCCTGCCCGCCACGGACCCCGACACCCTGAACGCCGGTCGCCGGACCGCCGCCGTCCTGGCCCGGGCCGCCGGCCTGCCGTAGCCGAACCGCCGTAGCTGCCCCGTCGCAGCCGGCCGGCACCATCGGCGCCCCCGGGCCTCAGTTCCCCGCCACCAATTCCCTTAGCCCGTACCCGCGTTCCAGCGCCTCCAGGTCCCGCTGGAGCGGCGAGCGCGGCACGGTCAGCACCGGGCAGGTGGCGTGCCGCACGCAATAGGCGGTGACCGACGGCCGGATCAGCCGGGACAGGCGGCCGCGCTCGCGGCCCGCGCCGAGCACCAGCACGTCCCCGGGCCGGTCGGCGCTGCGCACCAGGGCGTGGCCGGTGTCCCCGCGGACGGCCTGGCAGCGCAGCCGGGCGCCGGCGTGGCAACCGGCGAAGGCCTCGTCGAGCGCCTGCCGCAGTCGCGCGACGGCGGCGTCGCGGCCGGCGTTGAGCACCGGCGGGCAGACGGAGCGGCGGTATCCGAGCTCGTCGCCGGGCGGGGTCCAGCACAGCACCGCGAGCACCTCGACGTCCGTGCGCCGGGCCTCGGCGACCGCGTGGTGGAGGGCGGCGAGGCTGCCGAGTGAGCCGCTGACGCCGACCACGATCCGGCCCTCGTCCGCTCCCGTGTCCGCCATGGTCGCCCCTGCCTCTCCGTCCGCGTCACCGAACCGACCCGCGCCACCCCAGCAAAACCGCCCTCGCCCCGCCGGCCCCGCCCGTTGACACGGCCCTGACGCCGCACCCGACGTTCCGTACGCGTCCCTGATGCGCCGGGGGCCGGTCAGGCCTCCGGCGCCTCCGCCTCCCACAGGTCGGCGAACATCCGGTCCAGGTACTCCTCGCCGATCGGCGGGACCGGCAGCGGGTGGGTGGCCTGCGCGCGGAAGCCGTCCAGCAGCAGGGCGAGGAAGCGGCGCCAGAGGTCGGGGCGCAGCTCGGTGGCGGCGGGCAGGGCGCGGCAGAGCGGGCCGAGCAGGAAGAGCAGGTCCATGGTGACCACGTCGCGCCGCATGGTGCCCTGCTCCTGGGCGCGGGTGATCAGGGCGCCGACGGTGGCGGCGTGTCTGCGGCTGATCTCGATCATTCCGGGGATGGTCGGGATGGCCTGGGTGACCAGGTCGTTGATGCCCCGGTCGGCGGCGACGAGCTCGAAGATCCGCCCGAAGTAGCGTTCCAGGCCGGTCCAGGCGTCCTCGGTGGCGAGCGCCTCCTCCCCCGCCGAGGCCAGGCCGGCCCCGGCGTCCGCGAAGACCTCGGCGATCAGTGCCTCGCGGGTCGGGAAGTGCCGGTAGAGGGTGGCGTTGCCGACGCCGGCCTCCTTGGCGATCTGGTCCAGGGGGACGTCGAGGCCGTGTCGGGAGAACATCTCGCGGGCGGCGGCGAGCAGCAGGTCCCGGTTGCGCTGCGCGTCGCGCCGGAGCCGTCCCGGGGGGTTCGCGCTGCTCGGTGCCATGCCCCGACCCTAGCAACCGCGCGGCTGCCCGGTGTTCAGCGGCTCGTCACCGGCGCCCGCAACTACCCTACGGGGAAACGGAGAAGCCTCGCCCGAGGCGGCTGGAGAGTACGGGGGGAAAGATGGCCACAGTGGTGGAGTTGCGGTACTACCCGGTGAAGGGCTGCGCCGGGGTGGTGGCGGAACAGGCGGAGCTGACCCGGGCCGGACTGGCCCACGACCGCTCGTTCATGGTGGTGGACGCGGAGGGCGTGTTCCGTTCCCAGCGGCGGGACCGGCTACTGGCGACCGTCCACCCGACCGTCCTCGGGGGAGACCGGCTGGCTCTCGCCGCGCCCGGGGTGGAGCCGGTGGAGTTCGCCGTCGACACCGAGGGCCCGCGCCGCGAGGTGCGGATGTTCGGCACGCCGTACCCGGCCGTCGACCAGGGCGAGGAGGCCGCCGGGTGGCTCTCCGAGGTGCTGGGCGCGCGCAGCCGGCTGGTCCGGGTGCCGCCGGAGCACGACCGGGTGACCGACGGACTGACCCCGGGGACGTCCGGGTTCGCGGACAGCTCCGCCGTGCACCTGCTGTCGCGGTCGTCCCTGGACGACTTCAACGCGCGCTCGGACGGGGCTCCACTGCCGGTGGACCGGTTCCGCCCGAACCTGGTGGTGGACGGCTGGCCGGAGCCGCACACCGAGGACCTGCTCCGCCGGTTCACCGTCGGCGGCGCGGAGTTGGGCTACACGAAGCTGGCGATCCGCTGCGCGGTGACGCTGGTGGACCAGTCGACCGGCGCCAAGGCCGGCCCGGAGCCGCTGCGCACGCTGGCCCGCTACCGCCGCGCGGCGGCCGGCGGGGTGGCGTTCGGCAGCAAGTTCGCGGTGGTGCGGCCGGGCACGCTGCGGGTCGGGGACGAGCTGGCGGTGAGCGCCTGGGGGCCGTCCGAGCTGTAGGGCCGTTCCCGGTACGCCCGTGGCCCCGGCGGGGAAGTTCGCCGGGGCCGCGGCCGTGCCGGGGGGTGTCAGCAGGTCTGGTCGATCAGGGAGAACGTGGCGTAGTGGTCGCCGGTGTAGTAGTCCTCCTGGTACTGCTGGCCGGTCACGATCCGGCGGGCACCGCGGGTCGGGGAGCCCGGGGTGATGACGGTGTACTCGTGGTAGTACCCGTAGGACTGGCTAGGCAGGACGCTCTCTCTGTTCTGGAACACCACGCCGTCCTGCGAGTACGGGAACGGCCCGTCGGAGGCGATCAGGTTGAGGGTGTCGGTGGCCTCCGGCGGCAGGGTGGACAGGCACACCGTGCCGCTCACGTCGGCGTGCGCGTCGGTGGCGACGGCGACGGGGGCGAGGGTCATCATGGCGACGGCGGTGATGGCGGCAGCGCGGGACTTCCACGCGCGTAGAGTGCGAGTCATGTCCACCAGTGTGGCGATCCACCGACAACTCCGGAACCCCTGAGTCAACTTTTTACCGACGGGTAACTCCCCTGTCTCATCAGCGACTTCACCCGTATTCCAGCCCCGGGCCGCCCTTCCCGGCGCCGTCCACGAACCGTCCGCACCACCCTTGGGCCGACCGCCATCGAACTACTGCGAGCGCCGTTGTCGGCCTGCTCACACCTTCACAGCCCTCCCACGACGCGACATCGGCGCCACATAGAGTGGCGCACCGTGTCGGGCCGAAACGATCTCTGACGGGGTGGACATGGGTACGGGAACGGGCACTTCGCTGACGGCGCACCAGCTGATCGGACTGCTGGTCGACGCCGGGAGTTTCCAGGGCTGGGACGAGCCGCCGGCCGGGCCGCCCGCCGACCCCGGCTACCGCGCCTCGCTCGACCGCGCCCGCGAACGCACCGGCCTGGACGAGGCCGTGCTCACCGGCCTCGGCCTGATCGACGGCCGGCCGGTCGCCCTGGTCGCCTCCGAGTTCGGCTTCCTCGGCGGCTCCATCGGCGTCGCCACCGCCGAACGGATCACCCGGGCCGTCGAACGCGCCACCGCCGAGCGACTGCCACTGCTCGCCCTGCCGGTCTCCGGCGGCACCAGGATGCAGGAGGGCTCGGCGGCCTTCCTCTGCATGCTCCGCATCACCGCCGCGGTCCAGGCGCACCGCGCGGCCGGTCTCCCCTACCTCACCTATCTGCGCAACCCCACCATGGGCGGGGTCTTCGCCTCCTGGGGCACGCTCGGCCAGCTGGTCTTCGCCGAGCCCGGCGCCCGGCTCGGCTTCCTCGGGCCGCGGGTCTACGAGGAGCTGCGCGGCGTGGAGCTGCCGGCGGACGTCCAGCGGGCGGAGACGCTGGCCGAGCGCGGGCTGGTGGACGCCGTGGTACCGCCGCAGGAGCTGCGCGAACTCCTCCGCCGGACACTCGCCGTCCTCGGCCCCACGCCTCCCCCTCATACGGGCGACGTTCGCGATACCGGCACCGCCCGCGCCGGCGAAGAGCCCGCCGAGCACCCCGACGCCTGGGACTCCGTCCGCCGCAGCCGTCGCCCCGACCGCCCCGGCACCCGCGAGCTGCTGCGTCGCACCGCCGAGGAGCTGGTGCTGCTGGACGCGCCCGGAGGCCGCGGCGGCGCGCTGGTCCGGGCGCTCGCCGTACTCGGCGGCCGGCCCGTCCTGGTCGTCGGCCAGCAGCGGCAGAGCCCGGAGCACGAGCGCCCCTTCACCGCCGCCGACCTGCGGGCCGTCCGCCGCACCGCCCGGCTCGCCGAGCAGCTGCGGCTGCCGCTGGTCACGGTGGTGGACACGGCCGGGGCCGAGCTCTCCGCCCAGGCCGAGCTGGACGGGATCGCGGTGGAGATCGCGCACTGCCTGACCACCCTGCTCGCGCTGCGCACGCCCGTCCTCGCCGTCCTGCTCGGCCAGGGCTCCGGTGGCGGGGCGCTGGCGCTGCTCCCGGCCGACCGGGTACTCGCCGCCGGACACGCCTGGCTGGCGCCGCTGCCGCCGGAGGGCGCCTCGGCGATCGTCCACCGGGACGGCGCGCACGCGGCCGAGCTGGCCAGGGCCCAGGGCATCGGCGCCCACCACCTGGCGGAGGTCGGGCTGGTGGACGAGGTGGTCCCGGAGCTGCCGGACGCCGCCGAGGAACCGGAGGCCTTCTGCGCCCGCATGGGAGCGGCGCTCGGAACGGCGCTCGACACCCTGGCGGCCACCGGCGAGGCGGAGCGGCTCACGACCCGGGCGGCCCGGCACCGGCGGCTGGGCGACGTTCGGTGATTGCGTGACTTTCGGCGATCGGGCGACGTTCGGTGATCGGCGATCGGGCGACTTTCGGCGATCGGGTGACGTTCGGTGAGCCGGCGCCTCCGGACGGCGACGAGATCGTGTGGCGCCGGGCACAGATCGTCTGTACCCAAAGTGGTGTGACCGGATCGTCCCGTGACAGTCCCCGCTCCTAAACGGTGAGTGCACTCACAGTCGAATCGAGCCTACGACGGCCGGTAGTGGTGCGCTCCGGGTACTTGACAGGCCACCGCCACTTGACAGGCCACCGCCCGAGGTCCCGCTCGACAGGCGTTTTCCCAGTTCAGCACAGGTCCGAACACCGCGCGCCGCCGCCCCTTCGAATCCACGGCGGCCACCGCCCGTACGACCGGGCGTCGTAACGAGGGGGTCTTGGCGACGGCCGACCCCATCTGGCAACAATGGCTCTCGTCGTCAGCCGCACCGGCCTCCTGTCCCGCCGGTGAACGGCTTACCGCCGAGTCGCGCCCCACAACCGCAACGGCCCCTGTCCGGCCCGTGGTCCTGGGTGGGGCGCGACTCGACCCAACCCGATTGAGGTCCTGTCTTACATGCCCGCTTTCAAGCTCCGTATGCGTACTTCTGCCGCGATCCTCGCCGGCGCCGCCGGTCTGACCGTCCTCGGCGGCGTGCTGCCCGCCACCGCGAACGCCGCCACCGTGTCCCCGAAGACCATCGCCGCCCAGATCGTCCCGGCGAACCAGCTGGCCTCGTTCAGCCAGATCATCTTCCACGAGTCCAGCTGGAACGTGACCGCGACCAACCCGAGCTCGGGCGCGTACGGCCTGGCGCAGGCGCTGCCGGGCTCCAAGATGGCCTCCGCCGGTTCGGACTGGCGGACCAACCCGCGCACCCAGATCAAGTGGGCGCTGAACTACATGAACACCCGCTACGGCAGCCCGAACGCTGCCTGGGTCTTCTGGCAGAACCACCACTGGTACTAAGCCGACCGACCACCGGCGTACCGACTTCCACCCGCCTCCTGACCACTCCCCCCTCACCCCGGGGGTCGGACAGGGACCACCGGGGTGACCCGACAGGGCCCGGGCCCGCGCGATCCGCGTGGCCTGGGCCCTGTCGTGGTTTCCCTGCTGCTCACACGGCTCCGCGGTTCACGGCTCCCCGACTCACAGCTCCCCGACTCACAGCTCCCCGGCGAGCCCGAGCAGCTCCCGCATCCGCGCGTACTTGGCGGCCAGCCGCTCGGCGGTCGCCCGGTCCAGCGAGGCCAGCCGGGCCGGGTCGGAGTTGTGCGCCAGGTCGGCCCGCTTGACCAGCAGCGCGCCGGGCGTGGCCAGGATGCGCGCGGTGTACTCCTCGACCGGCTCGTCCGGGCGGCGGGTGAGCGCGTCCACGATCGCCTTGGTCGTCTCCGGCAGTGCGGCCGCCGCCAGCCACTCCCGGCTCAGCCGGTCGTCCTCGACGGTGTCGTGCAGCCAGCCCGCCGCGATCTGCGCCTCGCTCCCGCCGCGCGCCGCCGTGCCGGCGGCGACCGCCGCGATGTGCTCGCTGTACGGGTGCCCGTTCTTGTCCACCTGTCCCCGGTGGGCGCGGCGCGCGATGGCCTCGACCTCGGGCAGGCTCAGGTACTGCTGCTCCATCGACTCATCGTAGGCCCGTGATCTTCGAGTCCGCGCCTGCTGGTTTACTGCCCCAGGGCTCCACGGCACCCAGGGTCACCGCCCCGGGGGTTGACGCCCTCCCGCGGGCGGGCGATCCCCCGCCGGACCCGGCAGACCCGTCCGAGCGATCCGAGGAACCATGCCATCCCTGCATCCGCTGCTGTCCGGCTTCGCCCCGATCTGGGTGCTCACCGGGATCGGCTACCTCGTCGGCCGCACCGGACTGCTCGGACCGCAGGCCGAGGTGGTGCTGAACCGTTTCGTCTTCCACGTCGCGATGCCGGCCGCGCTCTTCCTGATGATCGCCCGCACCCCGCTCGACCGGTTCGCCAACCCCTCGATGCTCGCCTTCGCGGCCGGCACCGCCGTCGCGACCGGCCTCGGGCTGCTCGCCGGGCACCTGCTCTTCCGGCGCAAGCCCGGCGAACTCGCCATCGGCGCGATGGCCTCCGGATACGTCAACTCCGCCAACCTCGGCATACCCGTGACCATGCAGGTCCTCGGTGACGCCTCCTTCGTCGCGCCGGTGGTGCTGTTCCAGATCCTGCTGGTCACCCCCGCCGTCCTCGCCGTCCTGGACAGCGGCGCGGCCGGCCGCCGGGCCCTGCTCACCCTGCCGCTGCGCAACCCGATCCTGCTCGCCACCGCGCTCGGCGCCGTCGTCTCCGCGACCGGGCTGCACCTGCCCGCCGAGCTGAACCGTTCCTGCGAACTGCTCGGCGGCGCCGGCGTGCCGACCGCCCTGATCGCCCTCGGCATATCCCTGCACAACCGCCCGCCCTCCGACGGCCGTTCACGCCGCGCCGAGGTCGGGCTGACCGTCGCGGTCAAGACCCTGGTCCAGCCGCTCGTCGCCCTCACCGTCGCCGGGCCGCTGCTCCACCTTCCTCCGCACCAACTGCTCACCGTGGTGCTCTTCTCCGCCCTGCCGACGGCGCAGAACGTCTACACCTACGCCCGCGAGTACGAGCAGAGCAGCGACCTCGCCCGGGACACGGTGCTCTGGTCGACGCTGGTGTCAATGGCGACCCTGTCCGTGATCAGCTGGACCCTCGGGCCCGCGTAGCGTTCCCCCGTCACCCTTCCTCCCGGGCGGCGGCCACCACCGCCGTCATCGACTCCAGGAAGCGCCGGGCCGTCGCCAGCTCCGCCGGGTCGAACCGGCCCATCGCCGCGACCAGATCGCCGATCAGCCCGCCGAAGAAGCCCTGCCCCAGCTCCATCGCCCGCTCCTCCACCACCAGCCGGACCTTCCGCCGGTCCTGCGGGTCTCGCTCACGGCGGATCAGCCCGAGCCGCACCAGCCGGTCCACCAGACCGGTGGTCCCCGCCGAGTTCAGCCGCAGCGCTTCCCCGAGCCGACCCGGAGTGACCACCTCCCCGGCCCGGGTGGCGTCCAGCAGGTGGATCAGCGCCCGCAGGTCGGTCGGATGCAGACCGTTGCGAGCTGCGAACTCCGCCCCGAACAGGTCGAGTTCGACCGTCAGACCGCGCAGCAGATGGACCAGCCGCATCGGCTCCTCAACCTCGGACACCCTCTCGTCCTTCCTCGGGCACTCTCATGCCATTATTCTCTCGCTCAGCGAGATACTTGCTCAACGAGTGATTCCGTATGTGATCCGGTCGCCGATCACACCACACCGCGGAGGCCCACCATGTCCACCCGCACCGCCCGCTCCGTCACCGCTCCCTTCCTCGCCGCCTACGACGCGCTGCTCGCCCGCTGGCCCGTCCCGGTCGAACCCCTCACCGTCCGCACCCCGCACGGCATCACCCGGATCAACGCCTGCGGCCCGGCCGACGGCCGCCCCCTCGTCCTCCTCCACGGCGGCGGCGCCACCTCCACCCTGTGGTTCGCCAACGCCGGCGCCTGGGCCGAGGCCGGCCACCGCGTCCTCGCCGTCGACCTCATCGGCGATCCGGGCCGCAGCATCCACGACGGCGCACCACTCGGCGACGTCCCCGGCCTGCTCGGCTGGCTGGACACCGTACTCGACCAACTCGGCGTCCCCGAAGCCGACTTCTGCGCCCACTCCTACGGCGCCTGGATCGCCCTCGAATACGCCCTGCACACCCCCACCCGCGTCGGTCGCCTCGCACTCCTCGACCCCACCCAGTGCTTCACCGGCTTCCGCCCCGGCTACCTCCTCCGCGCCCTCCCCCTCTTCCTCCCCCACCGCAACCCGGCCCGCGCCCGCTCCTACCTCGAGTGGGAATCCGGCGGCCACGGCCTCGACCCCGCCTGGCGCGAGCTCTACGCCCTCGGCTACGCCGACTTCCCCGCCTCCCCCGTCATCACCGGCCCCCGGCCCGCCCCCGCCCGCCTCCGCACCCTCACCACCCCCCTCCTCACCCTGTACGCCGCCAACTCCCGCCCCCACGACCCCCACCACACCGCCGAAGCCACCCGCCGAGCCGTCCCCCACGCCACCATCGCCACCATCCCGAACACCTCCCACCACACCCTCCCCACCTCCGCCGCTCCCGAGGTCAACCACCGCGTCCTGGACTTCCTCACCCCCACCCGCCCTTGACCCGGCCCGGCGCAGCATCACGACGAGCCGAGCAGACGCCCCGAGTCGACGCCGCTGTGGCACGTCCGGCCTCGGCCCGCGCGGCCCACACGCGTCACCTTCGCAACCACGCCCGACCCCGGACGCCGCTACGCCCCCCACCCCACACTCCCGCCCTCTCCGGCCTCAACCCACGCCCCCGCCGCGGAACCACGCCGGAGCTCGGGCTCCCCCGGCTTGCACCGGATTCGGCCCCATGAAGCGACGAGCTCCGACCACTGCGCCTCGTCGGGCCCGCGAATGATCGCGAATGATGGCGATCGAACCACGGATTGCCGCGCCCCGCCTCGAAGCCCGCGCGGGAAGTCGGCGGGTCCGACTTCCCGCGCAGGGGGTCTTCGGCCCTCGGCCGATCGACTGACTCGCGCCCATGCCCGTTCGTCCAGCGGCTCGTTGAGTCGACCACGGGGAAGGGGCCGCCGTCCGCTCCGGAATCAGGGCGTCAAACCCGGGGCTACCGGGCCTGGGAGGCGGCGGTGGGCCCGGCTGCCGAGCGGCTGGGGCGCGGCGCGGCGCTGGTCCGGTAGTCCACGGACCAAGCGGGCGGGCGGCAGCCGGAAACCGACGCACCTATCAAGTCTCCTGGTCCACACGGCACTTGGCGCTGGCAGACTACGGCCCCGCAGCCGCCCCACTCGCCTCCCACGTCCCCGGAGCAGCCATGCCCGTGTTCGTCCGACGCCTCGCCCCCGCCGCGGTGTTCGCGCTCGCCGCCCTGACCGTCCCTCCGAACAGCGCGTCCGCCGTCGCGTCGGCCCCGACCGTCGCCGCCTCGCCGGGCGAACACCTGGGGCTGACCTGGACCGCTCGGAGCAGCGCACCAGCTCGGTGCACGTCGGGACCGACGGCCTCAACAACCCCTACCTCGGCGACACCGATCCCGAAACCGAACTGCCGGTGCTCTGCATCCGGGTGGACGGCCGACCGGCCCCGGACGGGATCCCGACCACCGGCTTCCACAGCTGGGCGGGCGGCGAGGTGGCGGCGACCGCGCCGACGGCGGGCTCCGAGCTGACGAGCCGCGAGGCCGCCGACGAGCTGTGCGCGGACTCCTTCGGCGGCGACTGGCGGACGGCCGAGTTCCACGACGGTGAGGGGTGGTCGCTCTGGGCCACCGGCACCCTCCCGGCCGACACCCGCTTCTGGACGGCCATCAACGACCGGCCGGCCAACCCCTGGAGCTGAGCCGGAGCGCACGGGAAGGTCGGGGCGACCGTGCCGACGCGGCCGCCCCCTCCTCCTTGAAAGGCCTGGGCGTTCGGAAGAGCCGCCGAGGTCAGTAGATCAGGTAGCCCGGGCGGTGCCCTTCGTCCTCGATCTCCCCGGTGGCCTGGGCCCGCAGCTTGCGGGACAGTTCCTCCAGGGCGCGGGAGGCCGCGACCTCCTCGCCGATCCTGGCGAGCGGACGGTCCTCCGCGCTCTTCTCGGCCTCGCCGTGGGCGTTCAGGCCCGGCGCCCTCGCGCCCACCAGCCTGGCGTCGCACGTCGTGTGCACGCCGTCCTCTTCGAAGCTCAGCTCCACGTCCCACTGGTTGTGCATGCCACACCTCCTGGCGCCTGCCCCCGTCGCGCCTGTTCGGGCCGGCACGGGCGGTGGGCCCGTGGCGGCCGCTCACACCAGCGTGCGCCTGCCCCACCCGAAGCGGCAAGCGCGGCTGGGTGGCACACGGCCGCCGTGCCTCCGGCACCCGAACCGCGCTGCCTCCGGACGCCCGATCGACGGGTGTTCCCGCGTCCGATCGGCGGGCCGTCCCGCGTCCGATCAGCCTGGCCACCGCCCCGGCGGTAGGCTGACGGAAGCGCGCCGCGACCGCCGACCCCCACCCCGGACCCGCCGGCGCGGCGCGGGGCAGCGACAACCTGGTGGTCCCTCCGTGGCGGTCTTCCTTCTCGCCCTCAGCGCGGCCTGCTGTCTGGGGCTCGGCTTCGTCCTCCAGCAGCACGCGGCGCAGCGGGCCCCTCGTGCCGACATGCTGCGCTGGCGGCTGCTGCTGGACCTGATGCGGATGCCGGAGTGGCTGCTCGGCACCGGGTTCATGGTCAGCGGGCTGCTGCTCTCCGCGCTCGCGCTCAATCAGGGCCAGGTCTCACTGGTCGAGCCGCTGCTGGCGACCAACCTGCTCTTCGCCATGGCACTCTCCCGGGTGCTGACCCGTCAGACGCTGGGCCGTTCCGGCTGGGCCGGGGTGCTGCTGCTCGGCCTCGGGGTGACGGCGTTCATCGTGGCCGGGCGGCCCACCGGGGGCGGACCACCCGCCGGGGAGCTGCGGCACTGGCTGGTGGTCGGCACGGTGGTCGGGCTGACCCTGCTGCTGGTCTCGCTCGCCCGGCGGCTGCCGCTGTTCGAGGAGGCCACGCTGCTGGCGCTCGCCGCCGGGCTGCTCTACGGCCTGCAGGACGCGCTCACCCGCACCACCACCCAGCTCCTGGACCACGACGGGCTGACGGCGGTGCTGCGCACCTGGCAGCCGTACGCGGTGGTGGTGGCGGGCGTGGTCGGGCTGCTGCTGGTGCAGAGCGCCTTCGAGGCCGCCCCGCTGCGGATGTCCCTGCCCGCGCTGACCGCCGCCCAGCCACTGGCCGGTATCGCCTGCGCGGTCGGCTTCCTCGGCGACCGGCTGCGGGTGACCCCGGGCGCGCTGGCCTGGGAGGCGATCGGGCTGCTGGCCATCGTGATCGGGGTGATCGTAATCGGGCGGCACCCGGCGATGCCCGGCACCGTCCGGGAGACCCTGGAGAGCATCGGCGCGCCACCGGAGGACACGCCCTGGGACAAACCCGGCGGCGAGGACCAACCCGGGGACCAGGGCGAAGCCGGGGAGAACGACGAACAGGACGGGGACGCGAAGGGTAGGGACGCGAAGGACTGGGACGGAACGGGCGAGTAGGCGGGCGGCCGATGCGCTGGAGCGCGCAGGTCGCCCGCGCTGGATGGTTGATGACCTACGCGTGTGCCGACTCCACCTCCTGCTCGACGACCGCGGTGCTCCCGTGCCCCCGCAGACGGTCCATCTCCCGCCACTCCGGCCGCAGCCCGGTCAGCGTCGTAGTGGCGAAATACAGGATCCCGGCCGTGAGCAGGCTGGGTATCAGACCGACCAGGGCGACCGCGCCGCCGGCGAGGAGGCCTCCCAGGGGGATGCCCGCCCAGGCGAGGGAGTCGCCGAGGGCGTGGACGCGGCCGAGGAGGTGGCGGGGCACCCGTTCGAAGAGAACGGCGCCGAGGATCGGGTTGAGGAAGCCGGAGCCGAAGCCTCCGACCGCGAACACCGTGACCACCACCCACATCGGCGCACCGAGGGCGAGCACCAGGAAGCGGGGCGCACCGCACAGCAGGAAGCCGGTGAAGAAGACTGTCCGCCGGGGCAGGCGCGAGGCGACTGCCGCCGCGATCAGGCTGCCGACGACTGCCGTGGCGCCCATGACACCGGCGGTCAGGCCGATGGCGGCCGGGCCGTTGCCGGACTCCCGTGCCCAGACCGGGACAAGAACGGTCGTGAAGCCCGCGTCGAGCAGATTGGTGATGCCGACCATCACTATCACGGCGAGCAGCAGCGGCTCGGACCGCAGGAAGGCGAAGCCCTCGCGGAACATCCGCCAATAGCCGCCCTGCTCCCCCTCCCCCGCCGACCTGGACGACGACGCGGTCGCACCGGGCACCGCCGGGCGCCCCATGCCGCGCGGCAGCGCGAGCGCGATGACCAGTGACCCGAGTGCGAAGGTGGCCGCGTTGACCACCAGCCCGGCCAGCGGACCCATCAGTGCGACCAGCCCGCCGCCGACCGCCGGCCCGATCGTGGAGGCCAGCCGCTCGGTGACGCCCGACAGCCCGGTGGCGCGCTCCATCGGCACCCGGGCCTGGTCGGTCGCCTCCGGGACCATGACCGACTTGGCCAAGTCTCCCGGGCCGCGCATCGCGCCGATCACCGCGACCATCGCGAGAAGCAGCCAGAACGGCAGCAGCCCGTACGCGTGCAACAGCGGGACCAGCCCGGCCGCGACGGCACTCACCGCGTCCGTCGTCCAGGACACCACCCGCGGCCCGAGCCGGTCGACCAGCGGCCCGGTCAGCGCCTTGACCAGCACGTACGGCGTCATCTCGGCGAAGGCGACCAGGCCGGTCATGGTGGCGCTGCCGGTAGTGGCCAGGACGAACCAGGGCAGGGCGATGGCTGAGACCCGTGTCCCGGTCATGGAGACGGCCATGGCGGTCAGCACCCCGGCCAGTGGCCGGAAGCTGCGCGCGGGCGGGTTAACGGCGGCAGTGGTCATACGGTTCCCCCTCGGTCGTAACGGTGCTCGGGTCCGGCAGGACGTGGACGATCACGGAGACCTGCTCGCTGCCCTCCGGGACCGGCCCGCCAGCGTCGATCCGGCGGTAGCGCCCGATCACGTCGGATAGCTCGCCGGTCAGTTGCTCGGCCTCGGCGGGCGTGAGCCGCAGGATCAGGTCGCTGAGGTCTGTCACCCGGCGCCACTCGCGCGGCATGGTCTCGAAGGCGTCCAGCGTGCGCTGGCCGGTCAGGGTGTGCGCGGCCAGGACGGACCGCAGGAAGCCGACAGCCGTGTCGGGCTCCTCGTCGGCCATGTCGTCCCCCGTCCAGACGGTGAGCCGGTGTGCCGAGCGCCACCACCGCTCCCGGGCGTTGCCGCGCTCCGTGTCCTCCTCGACGAAGCCCGCGGCGGCGAGCTGGCGCAGGTGGTAGCTGGTGGCTCCGGAGTTGAGCCCCAGCTGCTCGGCCAGCCTGGTCGCCGTGGACGGGCCGTGCTTGCGCAGCAGCCCGACCAGCTGCATGCGCACGGGGTGCGCCATCGCCCGCATGCCCTTGGCGGTGATGGCGATGTGCGGGTCCTCGCTGTGCTTCCAGCCGCGATCTTCGGTCATGGCCAGGAGCATAGGACCGCAAAGAGACGTTTGCAAAGGCTTTTTGCGAAGGATTCTTTGCGGTGGGGTGGATGGCCCCGCCGGTCAGCGGGTGTCCGACCTGCCGCTCGGCGGGGGCCGGTGCCCGCTTCGCGCCCCGGAGCCGGATTGTCACCCGGCCGGCGGAGGCGCACCCTGGCAGCAGGGCCCGGGAAGCGGCCCACCCCGGTCGGCCGCTGAACCGATGACGGCCACCGGTCAGGCGCGAGGGGCAGGGCAATGGCACGCGGGAAGCTCTGGGGCTACGTGGCTTCGGGGGCCCGGGCGCTCGGCGCGCTCGGCGGCGCGGACCGCAGTGATCGCAAGGGCGGCAGGGGCGGCAAGGGCGCGCCGGAAGTCCTCGGCCCGGTCCCGTCGCTCGCGATGGCCTCGCCCCGGACACTGTCCCGCACCGAGCTGGACCGGCTGCGGTGGACCAGCCGGCAGGCCGGGTGCGAGCCGCAGGCGCGGCACGTCCAGGTCGCCGACGTGGTGCACCGGGTGGTGCGCGGCGGCGGCCGGGCCGCGGCGGTCACGGTCCGGGTGGCGCCCGGGCTGCCGGTGGTGGCCGGGGACGCCCGGAGGATGGAGGCCGCGATAGCCGGGCTGGTCGACCACGCGATCCGGCGCAGCCCGCTGGGCGGCCCGGTGCTGGTCCGCGCGGAGGTCACCCGCACCCGCCCGGCGGCGCCCCGGGCCGCGACCGGGCGGGGCACCACGGCGCGCAGGCGGGAGCGGGTGGAGATACGGATCTCCGACCGCGGGTCGTACGAGCCGCCCGAGGCCCGCGAATGGCTGCCGGCGGGCGGGCGCGCCACCGGACCGGTCGGCCCGGCGCTGCACAGCCTGGTGCTGGCGGCGGGCGGCCGGCTCGCGGTCGAGCCCACCCCCGGCGGCGGCCTCACCGTGGTCCTGCTGCTGGCGGTCGCGTACGACTAGCCGCTCGGCGGACGCCGGCCGACCACCCGGCGAGCCGGGGCCGCCGAACCTAGACTTGCCCCATGCCCCGGCTCAACGACCAGGTCAGGGAGCTGCTCCAGGAGTACGCCGACCTGATCAACATCACCGGCGGGGACGCCTTCCGGGCCCGCGCCTACGAGAAGGCCGCCCGCGCGGTCGGCGGCCACCCCGAGGACGTGGCCGAGTTGGACGTCAAGGGACTCCAGCAGATCCCCGGCGTCGGCAAGTCCACCGCCGAGAAGATCGCCGAATACCTCGCCACCGGAAAGATCGCCGCGCTGGAGACCCTGCGCGCCAAGATCCCGTCCGGCGTACGGGAGATGATGGCCGTCCCGAGCGTCGGCCCCAAGCGCGCCCTTTCCCTCTACCGCGACCTCGGCATCGCCTCCGTCGAGGAACTCGCCGAGGCGGTCCGTGCCGACAAGCTGTCCGACCTGGCCGGTTTCGGCGAGCGCAGTGGCGAGAAGATCCTGCACGGTATCGAGCTGATGCGGCAGTCCGGCGGCCGCACCCTGCTCGACACCGCCACCGAGCTGGCCGACCAGTTGGTCGAGGCGCTCTCGGCCGTCCCCGGCTGCACTCGCTGCGCGTACGCGGGTTCGCTGCGCCGGATGCGTGAGACGGTGGGCGACATCGACGTGCTGGCGACCGCCGCCGACTCCGCCCCGCTGATGGCCGCGCTCACCGAACTCCCGTACGCGGCCGAGGTGATCGGGAGCGGACCGACCAAGACCTCGGTCCGCACCACCCAGGGCATCCAGGTGGACCTGCGGGTCGTCCCGGAGGAGGACTGGGGCGCGGCGCTGGTCTACTTCACCGGGTCGAAGGCGCACAACATCAAGCTGCGCACGATGGCGGTGCGGGCGGGGCTGAAGCTCTCCGAGTACGGGTTGTTCGAAGTCGACGGCGGGGCCGGGAAGGACAGCGGCACCGGGAAAGGCACCAAGGCGGACGGCGCCAAGGTCGTCTCGGAGACCGAGGACGAGGTGTACGCCGCGCTCGGCCTGCCCTGGATCCCGCCGACGCTGCGCGAGGACCGGGGCGAGATCGAGGCCGCGCTGAACGGTCAACTCCCGGACCTCGTCCAGGAGTCTGACCTGCGCGGCGACCTGCACACCCACACCGACCTCACCGACGGCCTGGCCACCCTCACCGAGATGATCGACACGGCGGCCGCGCGCGGCTATTCCTACTACGCCGTCACCGACCACGCGCCGGACCTGGTGATGCAGCGGATGACCGACGAGAAGATGCTCGCCCAGCGCGAGCAGCTGCGCCAACTCGCCGACCGGCACAAGACGTTGCGCCTGCTGCACGGCACCGAGCTGAACATCGGCCCGGACGGCGGGGTGGACTGGCCGGCCGAGTTCCTGGCCGACTTCGACGTCTGCGTGGCCTCCGTGCACTCGCACTTCGCCCTCGACCGCGCCGCCCAGACCCGTCGGCTGATCCGCGCCTGCGAGAACCCCCACGTGCACATCATCGGCCACCTCACCACCCGCCGGATCGGCCGGCGCGGGCCGATCGACGTCGACCTCGACGCGGCGTTCGCGGCGGCCGCGCGCACCGGCACCGCGATCGAGATCAACAGCTCCCCGCAGCGGCTCGACCTGCGCGACGAGGACATCCTGCGGGCCAGGCGGCACGGCGTGCGCTTCGCGATCGACAGCGACGCGCACGCCACCGGCCACCTCGCCTACCCGCGCTTCGGCATCGGTACGGCGCAGCGCGGTTGGCTGACCGCCGAGGACGTGATCAACACCTGGACCTGGCAGAAGCTGAAGCACTTCCTCCGCAAGGACGCGCTGCGCGGCTAGGCGGCCCCACTCTGCGGCCCCACCCTGCGGCCCCACCCTGCGGCCCCACCCAACGGCCCGCCCCGCGGCCCTGCCCGCCGGCGAATCGCCTACCCCGCGCTCGCCCCCGGCGAGGCCAGCACCCGGGCCGCGCTGCGGTGCCCGAGCCCGGCCGCCAGGTTCAGGTCCCCGGTGTCCAGGAAGCCGGCCAGGAAGCCCGCCGCGAAGGCGTCCCCGGCCCCGGTGAGGTCACGCACCCGCGCGACCGGCGGGACCGGCACGGTGAACAGCCCCTCGCCGGGCACGTCGACGGTGGTCGCCTCGGCACCGGATTTGGTGACCACCGTGGTGGCCGCCAACCGGGCGCGCCCGGGCCCCGGCAGGCCGTCCACCAGCAGGCCGAGGAGAGCTGACTCGGACCGGTTAGCGAACACGAAGGTCGGCGCCAACTCGGCCAGCAGGCCGAGGAACCGCTCCCGCCCGAACTGCTCCAGCATGCCGGTCGAGGAGGCGTCCACCGAGGTGGTGCCGCCCGCCTCCCGGACCCGGCCGAGCGCGTCCACCGCCGTGGCGCCGACCGGCTCGCCGTCGAAGGAGTAGGCGGGCACGTGCAGGTGGGTCAGGCCGGCCAGCCACTCCTGCGGGACGCGCTCCAGCAGCGTGGCGGCGCCGCGGTCGGGCAGCATGGTGCGCTCGCCGTCCTGGTCGATGAGCACCACGATGCTGCCGGTCTGGCCGCGCCGCTGCACCCGTACGTCCACGCCGTGGCCGCCGAGTTCGGCGACGACGCCGTCCCCGACCGGGTCCGCGCCGACGCAGCCGAGGAAGCGGGCCGGGTAGTGCCCGGCGGCGAAGCAGGCGACGTTGGCCGCACTGCCGCCGCGCCGCCGGAAGACCTGGGCGCTGGAGTCGGTGCCGTGGCGCAGCGGGCCGTCGACCCAGACCACGATGTCCTCGACGAGGTCGCCGAGCACCCCGAGCACGGGTCAGGCCCCGGTCGACGCGGCGGCGGCCAGGGCGGTGGCGATCTCGCCGCCGAGGCGGACGTTGCCGCGGTAGACCTCGACGTTGACCTCCAGGCTGCGGCCGCCAGTGTCGCGCTGGATGTAGTCGAGCAGGAACGGGGTGGAGGCGTTGCCGGTGACGCCCTGGCGCTCGGCCTCGGCCCAGGCGCGGGCCAGGATGCCGTCCAGCTCCTCCGGCGGCAGCTGCTTGGCCGGGTCGACCGGGTTGGCGATCAGGACGGCCTGCGGCAGGCTGAGCCGGTCGCGGGCGTCGATCACCTTGGCGGCCTCCTCGGGCGACTGGACGCTGAAGTTGATCTCGTGACCGGAGTCGGTGACGTAGAAGCCGGGGTACTTGGTGGTGCGGTAGCCGATGACCGGGATGTTGAAGGTCTCGAAGCGCTCCAGGGTGGCCCGGATGTCGAGGATGGACTTCACGCCGGCGCTGACCACGGTGACCGGGGTGGCGGCCAGGGTGGTCATGTCGGCCGACTCGTCGAAGCTCTCGGAGGCGCCGAAGTGGACGCCGCCGAGGCCGCCGGTGGAGAAGACCCGGACGCCCGCGCGGTGGGCCAGGAAGGCGGTGGCGGCGACGGTGGTGCCGCCGTGCCGGCCGAACGCGGCGACCACCGGCAGGTCGCGCAGGCTGACCTTGTCCAGGCCGTCGGCGGCGGCCAGTTCGGTGATCTGCTCGGTGCTCAGGCCGACGGTGGGCACGCCCGCGTGCACCCCGATGGTCGCCGGGACGACGCCCGCCTCCCGCAGCTGCCGCTCGGCCTCCAGCGCGACGGCCAGGTTGCGCGGCCGGGGCAGGCCGTGGGTGAAGATCGTCGACTCCAGGGCGACCACGGGACGGCCGTCGGCGACGGCCTGCGCGACCTCCTCGGAGACCTTGATGGCGGGGGTGCTGCTGGGCAGTCCGGTCATGATGCGATCTTCCTGTGAGATGCCACTGCGGTGGGGCGACGTGGCGATCAGCGTATGGACGCTTCGCATCGGAATCCAGAATGAGTCCTGGGGCTTCCGATAGGCGATCACCTATCAGTTCGTCCTAGGCTGAACGGCATGGGTCTCACCTTGCGTCAGCTGGAGGTCTTCCTGACCGTCGCCGAGACGCTGCACTTCGGCCGGGCCGCCGAGCGGCTGCACATCTCGCAGCCGACGGTCAGCCAGGAGGTCGCCCGGCTGGAGCGGACTGTCGGTGTCGAGCTGTTCGACCGCAGCCGCCGCTCCGTCGCCCTGACCGAGGCGGGCGAGGTGATGGCCGCCGAGAGCGCCCGACTGCTCCAGCAGGCCGGCGCGCTGCTGACCAGGGTCCGGCTGCACGAGGAGTCCCGGCTCGGCACGGCCCGGATCGTCGCCTCCCCGAGCGTGGTGAACCGGCTGCTGCCCGCCGTGGTCAGCCGGGCCGAGCAGGAGTTGCCCGCGCTCACCACCGCCGAACTCGCCGTGGACACCGGGCAGGTGTCCACCACCCTGGCCACCGAGCTCGCCGACATCGGCCTCGGCCGCTTCCTGACGGAGGTGCCCGGCTACCGCCTGGAACGGATCGCCGACGAGCCGGTGCGGGTCGCCCTCGGCCGGGACCACCCGCTGGCCGGACGGACCGGCCTGCGCCTGACCGAACTGCGCGACCTGCCACTGCTGTTGTGGCCGCGCGAGCAGCACCCCCGCTACTACGACCACGTGCTCGGCCTGTGCGCGGAGCACGGCATCGACCCGCCGGTGCTGGTCAGCCCGCCGCGGATCGTCGGCTCCCGGCTCTACCTGCTCGCCCGCAACCGCGCCTTCTCGCTGGTGCCCGGCTCGATGACCGGCCACCTCACCGAGGACGTCGCCACCGTACGACTGGAGGGCCGGGCCACCCTGCCGCTGGAGATGCAGTGGCGGACGGACGACCGCCGCCCGACGCTGGCAGTGCTGCGCAACGTGATCCGGCAGGAGACGGCCGAGCTGGAGGAACCGTAGGAGCTGCGGGAGCCCCGGCACCCACCCTTGACGCTCACATGCCACCGCCGGAAGGATGCCCGGATCATCCACCCGCCCCGTCGCACGCCGACGGGCCGCCCGACCCCGGGGATCCACCGTGGCCCTGCACTCCCTGCTCCGCCGAAGCAAGTCCCGAAGCCCTCGGCTGCGCCGCACCGCCCGCTTAGTCGGCGCCGCCCTCCTGACCCTCGCCGGCACCCTCGCCGCCGCCGGGCCCGCCCACGCCGACTTCGGCACCGGCTACCACGACCCGGTCACCGCCACCAAGCCGCTCACCCGCCCCGACACCCGCTCCTGCACCGTCGAGGTGATGCACGAGCGCGAGTTCCGCAACGGGTACGGCAATCCGCCCGACACCCCGTACACCGCCACCCTCACCCCGCCCGCCGACTGCGCCGGGCCCTGGTCGGCGGTGGTCATGGACCTCCACGGGCAGGTCGCCGGGCGGCAGTTCGACCGGATCTTCAGCATTCGCGTCGGCGGCGTGCAGGTCCTGCTCTCCTCCACCCCGGAGCCGTCCAAGGACGGCATCCGGTGGAACGTCGAGCGCGATCTCACCCGCTACGCCCCGCTGTTCACGGCCGGACCGCAGCCGTTCTCCTTCGACCTCGCCAACGTCACCGACGCCACCTACACCGGCGTCTACAAGATCTCGGCGAGCCTGACCTTCTACACCGCGAACGACCGCTGGCCCGCCGCGCGCGGCGCCGACCAGCTGCTCACCACCGGCCCGTTCGCGCTCACCCAGGCCGCCCCGACCGCCGGGCGCGAGCTCACCTTCCCGCAGAACCTGGAGCGTCTGACCGCCGAGGTCTACGCCCGCGGCGGCGGCGCCTGCGAGGAGTTCGCCTACGCCTCCGCGCCGGACGCCTTCGTCGCCGCCAACCCGTCGATCGGCGCCTGCGGCAAGGGCCCGTTCCGCGAGCTGCGGCTCACCGTGGACGGCCGGGTGGCCGGCGCGGTATGGCCGTACCCGGTGATCTACACCGGCGGCTGGGACCCGCTGCTGTGGCGGCCGATCCCGGGCATCTTCGCCTTCGACCTGCCCGCCTACCGGCTCGACCTCACCCCGTACGTCGGCCTGCTGCTGGACGGGCGCCCGCACACCGTCGGCATCACGGTCAACGCGAGCGAGGCGCAGAGCAACGACGTCTGGACCGGCCAGGTCAACCTGTTCGCCGAGGTCGACCACGGCACCGCCCGCACCTCCGGGCAGCTCACCGACTACCGGGTCGCCCCCGAGGCCACCGTGGGCACCGAGCTCACCGACCACGGCGGCGGCAGCGGCGACTGGACCGTCACCGCCGCCCGGCACGACCTCGCCCGGGGCTGGGTGCAGACCTCGCACGGCCGGATCACCACCGAGGTCCGCGACGACCTCGCCTTCAGCTCCGCCCAGCAACTGCGCGACAGCGGCAACGACGTGACGCTGCACAACGGCACCGACCTCACCCGCACCACCGCCACCTGGGGCGGCGGACCGCACCGCACCACCACGGTGCACGAGGGTGAGCCGCTGGACGTCACGTACAAGGTCACCCACGACGCGGCCGGGAACACCGACCAGCGCACCGCGATGGACCTCGGCTACCACCGCGAGGCCACCACGGCGACCGGCGGCCACGTCACCGAGCGCTCCACCGTGGACCACACCCTGCGACCCACCGCCCAGCGCCACGACGGGGACCGCACGGTGCGGACCGGCAGCAGCGTCGAGGACTACCGCAGCACCGGGCCGGAGGGGCCGTACCACCGGACGCTCAGCTTCGTGGACGGCTGGTAGTGGGTCGACGGCTCGGAGTGCCCGGCGAAGGCCTCGCAGCTTGCGAAATTTGCCCGAATTCGGGCCGTTCACCCCTGGTGCGCGCGCCGTAGGAGGCGCATGATGGGAGATGGACCTGCGAGGTAGCTGAAGGAAGTTCGACCGCAGGAGGCAGTGGCGACAGATCGAGACGGATCAGGGTCTGCCGCTGAGCACTACCTCGGTCGACGATCGAACTACCGGCCGGAGGACATTATGTCCGGAGGCCACCCCCACCTCGTAGGTTCCGCGCGTCCACGGAGCATCCCCTCGGCCCCGTGGGCGCGCTCCCGTTCCGCCCCGGTCACTGCGGCACCGGGTAGCCCACCTCCCAGGCGTACACGGCGATCCCGACCCGGTTCGGCACGCCCAGCTTGCGCTGGATGCTGGCCACGTGGGTCTTCACCGTGCCCCGGGAGATGAACAGTTCGGCGGCGATGTCGGCGTTGGTGCGGCCCGCGGCGACGTGACCGGCGATCTCCACCTCGCGCTCGGTCAGCGGTACCACCGGGGCCGGCCGCGCGGGCCGGCGCGGCGCCGTCACGTGCTTCAGCAGCCGCACCGTGACCGACGGGCTGATCAGACTCTCCCCGTCCGCCGCCGCCCGGACCGCCTCGGCCAGCAGGGACGGGCCGGAACGCTTCAGCAGGAACCCGGACGCGCCGTGCCGCAGCGCCGGGTAGACGTACTCGTCCAGGTCGAAGGTGGTCAGCACCACCACCCGCACCGAACCGGACAGCCGCCGGGTCACCTCCAGCCCGTCCAGCCTCGGCATCCGGATGTCCACCAGCGCGACGTCCGGCCGCAGTTCGGCCGCCAGCTCCAGCGCGGCCTGCCCGTCGCCGGCCTCGCCGACCACCTCGATGTCCGGCTGCGCGTCGAGGATCCGCCGCACGCTCCGCCGTACGGCCTCCTGGTCGTCCGCGATCAGGGTGCGGATCACCCGCGGACACTCACCGTTCGTACTCGTCACAGCGGGCAGTCTCCCGCATCGCCCGCCCGGTGGGAAAGTTCACGCTGCCGGTCCGGCGCGGTTCACCTCCGTCCGGTGAGGCTGGCCGCCATGAACGCATCCAGTGGACGTCTCCCCGTCAGCAGGCGCGGGCTCCTGGCCGGGGCGACCGGTCTCGGCCTCGGCGGCGCCGTCTCCCTCTCCGGCATCGCGCCCACCCCGGCCGTCGCCTCCCCGCTGCTGTGGGAGCGGCCGGACCGCTCCGGCGCCCCGCGGGTGGCCGGACTGCACCTGCAGTTCGGCTCGGACGCCTCGCGCGAGGTCACGGTCTCCTGGCACACCACCATGTCCGTCTCCAACCCCAGGGTGATGTACGGGACTTCGCACGGCGGCTTCGGCCGCAGCGAGCAGGCCGAGACTCGCACCTACCGGGACGCCGCCTCCGGCACCGAGGTCCAGGTGCACCACGCCCGGCTCACCGGCCTGCGCCCGGACACGGACTACGTCTACGCCGCCGTCCACGACGGCGCCACCCCCGAGCTCGGCACCGTCCGCACCGCCCCGCGCGGTCGGGCCGCCTTCACCTTCACCAGCTTCGGCGACCAGGGCACCCCCACCCTCGGCAAGCAGACCGCCAACGGCTACGCCAACGACAACCTCGGCAGCCCGGCCGCGGGCGACACCACCGCCGGGGTCGAACGGGTCGCCCCGCTGTTCCACCTGGTCAACGGCGACCTCTGCTACGCCAACCTCGCCACCGACCGGGTCCGCACCTGGTCCGACTGGTTCGAGAACAACACCCGCTCGGCCCGCCACCGGCCCTGGATGCCCGCCGCCAGCAACCACGAGAACGAGCGCGGCAACGGCCCGATCGGCTACGGCGCCTACCAGGCCTACTTCGACCTGCCGGACGCCGGCTCGGACGACGAACTGCACGGCCTCTGGTACGCGTTCACGGCCGGCTCGGTCCGCGTCATCAGCCTCAACAACGACGACGTCGCCTATCAGGACGGCGGCAACTCCTATGTGCACGGCTACTCCGGTGGCGCCCAGCAGCGATGGCTGGAGCGGGAGTTGATCGCCGCCAACGCGGACCCGGGGATCGACTGGATCGTGGTCTGCATGCACCAGGTGGTCATCTCCACCGCCGACAAGTTCAACGGCGCCGACCTCGGCGTCCGCGAAGCCTGGGTACCGCTGTTCGACAAGTACGGCGTCGACCTGGTGGTCTGCGGCCACGAGCACCACTACGAGCGCTCCCACCCGGTCCGCGGCCAGCAGCCGACCGACACCCGCACCCCGATCCCGACCGCCACCGACACCGAGACCGTCGACACCACCCAGGGCACCGTCCACATGGTCATCGGCGGCGGCGGCACCTCCGCCCCCTCCAACAAGCTCTTCTTCACCCCCGCCAAGGCCCGCGTCATCACCGGCGTCGGCCCCGTCGACAGGGCCACCGGCAAGCGGCCCCCGGTCTACGTGATCGAGGACGCCCCCTGGTCCGCCTTCCGCGACGCCGACAACCCGTACGGCTTCGCCTCCTTCGACGTCAACCCGGGCGAACACGGCGGCGACACCACCATCGACGTGACGTACTACTCCGTCAGCGGCCCCTCCGGCGACCTCGTCCCGGTCGACCGCTTCACCCTCACCCGCCCGCGCGGCGCCCGGGGCGGCGGCCGCGAGCGCTGAGACGCCCGACGGGGGTGCGGGTGTGCCCCGTGGGCGGTGCTGCCGACCATCAGGACGGCCGCCGACCCGCACGGACGCGGGGTCGGCCGAGCCCGCTCGGCCGACCCCACCGGGCAGCTCAGCGCTACCGCCCCGGCAGCACGCACACCACCTGCCACCCCGCCGGGGCGACCGGGCCCGAGGTCAGGGTGCCGCCGTGGGCCGCCGCACGGGCCGTGAGGCCGGGCAGGCCGGTACCGCCCGAGCCGGGCCGGCGGCGCAGCAGGGGCCTGCGAACGGCGGGGCCGCCGTCGTCGGTGACGGTCACCCGGACGGCACTCCCGTCGTCCGCGGGGGCCACCCGGACGGTCACCTCGGTGGCCTGCGGGGCGTGTCGCCGGATGTTGGTGAGGGCCTCCAGGACGACGGCGTACACGGTCGCCTCGGCCTCGGCGGCGAGCAGCCCGGCGGCCTCCGGGGCCAGCTCGACGGTGGCGCACGGGCCGCCCGTCGTACCGAAGCGCGCGACCAGCTCCGGCAGGTCGGCCAGGCCGAGTCGGCGGGTGGTCCCGACCGCCGCCCGGTCCTCCCGCAGGGCGCCGACCATCTCGTCCATCGAGTCGAGCGCGCGCAGGCCCGCCTCCTCCAGGCGGCGCAGCAGGGCGGCGGTCTCCCCCGCTTCCTGACCCGGGAGTTGGCCGGCCTGGGCCTCCAGCACGATCCCGGTGATCTCGTGGGCGACGAAGTCGTGCAGGCCGCGGGCGACTTCGAGCCGCTGCTCGCGCCTCGCCCGGGTGACGGCGCGTTCCCGGCGAGCGTCCAGGACGCGCAGGTAGAGGCTCGCCCCGGCGACCCCGAGCACCGGGAGCAGGGACAGCAGCACACCGAAAACCGGCCCGGCCGCGCCGCCGTGCGGCATCCGGAGGGCGAACCGCAGCGGCAGTACGACGGCCGCGAACCCGACCAGTCCGCCGATCGGCCCGGCCCACCGGTCGGGCAGCCTGCGGACGGCTCGGAACAGCACGCCGAGCAGCGCGAACCACTCGAACGGCAGCCAGAACGCGGGCAGCCGGTACGGCCCCTGGTAGAGCAGGTCGACCAGCAGCGAGGCCCCGGCCACCGCTCCCGCGGCAGCGGTCGGCGTGATCCGCCCGAGCGGCTACGACAGCAGCGCCACCACCGCGGCGAGCGCGGCCGTCAGGGCGAGCAGCACGGCCGCACCGTGGTCCCCCGGGTGCGCGAGCGCGATGGGCGCGAGCAGCAGGAGGGCGGCGACGACGGCGGACCGGCGACGGGGCCGAACAGGGCGGGTCAGGGGGTCGGTACGCACACCGCCGAGCCTACGGGCAGCTCTCCCGGGGGAGGCGGGCTCCTCCCCGCGATGGAGGCAACTCCCCTCCACAGCGGGAGGTTTGCCCGGCTCGCCCGGGCCAGACTCGATGCCGTCGGAATAACCGCCCGCAGGAGGTCGAATCATCATGAACCGTCGTCTCGCCGTCGCCGCGGCCTCGCTCTGTCTCCTCGCGGCGACGGTCGCCACCGCCGCTCCGGCCTCCGCTGGGGAACCGGTCCCGTCAGGGGAGGCAGTCGCCGCCGGCTACGGGTCGGTGAGCCTGCACGGAAGTGGCGGCGCCGTCCTCGACTCCAGGTTCCACGATTTCGAGGGCGACCCGGTCCAGCTCACGATCGACACCCATGCCGACGACCTCAATCCCCTGAAGACCACCCGCGGTCACTTCCACGTCCGTCATGTGCACACCGACGGCCGGCTGGTGGGCGACTTCGAGGGGGACATCACCTGCCTGGCCGTCGGCGGCCGGGAGGCCATCGCCACCGGCGTGATCACCAACGGCGAGTTGCCGTGGTTCCCGGGCCGGCCGCTGATCGGCCAGAAGGTGGCGCTCACGGTGGAGGATGAAGGTCGGCACGGGGACCGGGTCGGCTGGGTCTGGGGCTTCCTCGGCCAGCCGGTCTCGGACTGCCAGGGCACGGTACCGTTCATCCGCACGACCACCGGCGACTTCACCGTGCGCGGCTGACCAGCGCCCGACCGGGGCCTTCCGATGACCGGCCGGGTGTCACCATCCGCCCGATCCCCCGGACCTCTGGAGGCCCGATGTTCCTCGACCGCCCGACCACACTCGGGTCGGCCGAAGCCGGCGCGGGGTTCAACGACCCCACCGGGGAGGGCCGTTGAACCCCGCATCCGTACCCCCGCCGAATCCCGAGCCCGAGCACCAGCACCCCGACTACGACCGACTCGCCGCCGTCGGCCCGTACTTCGCTCTCGACACCTCCCCCGCCGGAGCCCCGCCGCCCGGCTTCCGTCCACTGCCGGAGCTGTACGCCACCGGGCCGGACGCCCCGCTCGCGACCCGGGTCCGGGTGGTGGCGCAGCACCTGGGCACGGCCGAGCTCCGGGTCGCCGCCTCGATCCTGCACCTCGGGCTGGCCGCCCGGTTCTGGTCGGTGGGCGTCGGATCGGCCGTCCTGCTGGGGACGGTCCCGACGCTGGAGCGCGCCTGGGTGCGGATCCCAAACCAGGGGCCGATCGACCTCTGGACGCCGCCGGAACCGATCCGCCAGGTTTCCGGGGAGCTCGTCGATCAGCTTCACCAGGCCGTGCTGATCGGCCAGCTGGAGCCACTGGCAGCAGCAGTGCGCGCCGCCGCGCCGCTCTCGGCGCGCCTGCTGCGCGGCAACGCCGCCTCCGCACTGGCCGGGACGTTCCGGGTGCTGGACGCCCATGCGACGGGTCCGGCCAGGGAGTTGGTCGCGCAGCTGCTGGACCGTCCGCCGCTGGCGGGCTCCGGCGCGCTGCTCACCGGCCCGCGCGGTACAACGTTCCGGCGGACGAGCTGTTGCCTCTACTACCGGATCGGGCCGGGCGCGGGGCTCTGCGGGGACTGCTGCTTCACCCGGCCGCCGGCCCGACGGAAGCGGGACGACTAGCACCTGCACGAACGGCCCGCGCCTGGCTTGTCCAAGGCCGGGCGCGGGCCGCCAATCCCCCACCCGGCGCCGATGCCCGAGGCACCGGGTGAAGCCTTCCCGGGCCTTCCGAGGCCCTGCGGTCGGCGGTCCTCAGACCGCGACCGCCTCCTCCATCTCCTCCTCGGCCTCCGCCGCCGTCTCCACCGGACGCCGCCCGCGGCCCTCGCACATCGCCGCGGCGACCAGGGCCGCCCCGCCCAGGAGCAGCCAGACCAGCAGGGTCACCACGTGCCCGCCGAGGCCGGCGCCGCCGTCGAAGTACATGATGCTGCGCGCGCCCTCCAGGAAGCCGGCGCCGGTCCAGAAACCGTGCAGGGCGCCGAAGAAGCCGCTCTGCAGCTCAGGCCGGTAGATGCCGCCGGAGGAGGTGAAGTTCAGCATCACGAACAGCACCATCAGGGCCAGCGTGGTCCACTTCTTCAGGAAGCTGTGCAGGCCGATGCCGATCAGCACGATGCCCGCCGAGTAGAGCCAGCCGAGCGCCCAGATCGCGGCGTAGTCGTGGTCGACCACGTGGAAGACCGGTCCGGCGGTGACGATCCCGATCACGCTGACGACCAGCGAGACCGCCACGCCCGCCAGCACCCGGATCCGCATGCTCAGCCCGGCACCGGCGGCGCCGATCGCCGCGACGCTGGCGTAGGAGCCGATGCTCAGCGCGACCAGGAGGAAGAACAGGCCCTGCCCCGTCGGGTCGCCCTTGGCGGGGGTGGTGAGGTCGGTGACGTGCAGCGGGACGCCCTGCTTGTCGGTGACGTTGGTGAACACCGCCGTGGCGGCCACCACCGAGGTGTCCGAGTTGCCCTTCGCCACGATCAGCTCGGGGCTCTTGGTGTCCGGGACGAAGGCGCCGACCAGGTCGCGGTCGCGCAGCAGTTGTTCGGCGGCGGCGCGGTCGCCGACCGTGCGCACGTCGAGCGCGTCACCGGCCTTGGTCTGGATGGCCTGCGCCAGCCCCCGCGCCTGCGGGCTGGTCCCGACCACGGCGACCTTGAGGTGGTTCGGCTCCGGCTGGTGAAAGGCGGCTTGGTAGGCGAGGGCCATGCCCAGGCACATCAGCAGCGGGGTGAGCAGGTGGACGGCGAGGTGCTTGAGCGAGCGCCCCAGGGTGGGCGCTGCGGCGGGTGTCCGGGGTGTGCTCATGGCGTTCGTACGTCCTCCGGCGAGCTTTCGATCAAGGTGGTGAATACAACCAATGCAGGTGGTAAATGCAACTATCTATGGATGTAGCTTACAACTATTAGACGCCGATCGAAAGCCGGGCCGACCCCAAGCCGCTCAGTCCGACAGCTCGAACACTCCGTACGAGAACCCGTCCGCCCGCAGCTCGCCGTCCGCCACCCGCACGCCCTGCGCCTCCAGCGGCCGCGCCCCGCCCCGGCCGTCCGCCAGCCGCACCGCCCCCGGCTCCCGGCGCGGGTTGACCGCCACCAGGTACCGTCCGGCCCGGGTGTACACCAGCGGGTACCCGGCGTTGCGCACCTCCACCCCACCGGAGGCGCCCAGCCCCGGATGCGCCCGGCGCAGCGCGATCAGCCGACGGACGGTGTGCAGCAGCGAGGTCGGGTCGGCTCGCTGGGAGAGCACGTCCGGGCGCTGCGGGTCCGGGTCCAGCGGCAGGTAGAACCGCTCGGGCGGCGCGCTGGAGAACCCGGCGGCGGGGCCGGGCGTCCACTGCATCGGGGTCCGCGAACCCGCCCGGTTGAAGCGCGGCCCGAGCACGCTGCCCTCGACGTCCGGCAGCCCGGGCACGTACCGCATGCCGATCTCGTCGCCGTAGTAGACGGCGGGCAGGGTCGGCCAGGTGAGCAGGAAGGCGAAGGCGGGGGCGAGCTGCTCGCCGCCGCGCGGGCCGGTGGCGAGCCGGGAGAAGTCGTGGTTGGCGGTGGGCAGCACGATGTGCCCGCTGCCCTCGGTCAGCTCGGCGGCGGAGCGCCAGGCGTCCAGGAACGGCTGCGGGGTGCCGCGCCCCTCGGCCTCGAAGTAGCACGGGCCCTGCTGCCAGAACTCCTCCACCGTCCCGGCGTTGTTGTTCCAGAGCGAGCGCAGCGGAAGGCCGTGGTCGTCGCCGCCGAAGTGCAGGAAGAAGTCCGCGTGGAATCCGGCCGCGACGGCTGCGGCGGGCTCGCCCCACTCGGCGAACAGTGCGGCCCCGGGGTGGGTGCGGTCCAGCCAGTCGCGCAGCTCGGCCCAGAGCTTGGCGGTCTCGGCCTTGCCCGGGTCGTCCTTGACCAGCGAGTACGCCATGTCCACCCGGAACCCGGCCACGCCGAGGCCGAGCCAGTGGGCCATGATCCCGCGCAGCGCCGCCCGGTTGGCGCGCGGACCGTCGGCGTCCACCGGCTGACGCCACGGCTCCTCGGAACTGCCGCGCGCATAGCCGAAGTTGAGCGCGGGCTGACAGTCGAAGAAGTTCGGCCGATACCAGCCGGGGCGGCTGCCGGGCGAGGCGACGAAGCCGTCCACCTGCCGGTCGGACCAGATGTAGCGGTGGTCGGACGGGTCCTCGGCCGCGGCCAGGAACCAGGGGTGGCGGTCGGAGGTGTGTCCGGCGACCAGGTCCAGCAGGATCCGGATGCCCCGGCCGCGCGCCGCCTCGACCAGCGCGACCAGGTCCTCGGTGCGGCCGTAGCGCGGCGCCGGGGTGAGGTAGTCGGTGACGTCGTAGCCGGCGTCGCGGAACGGCGAGGCGAAGCAGGGGTTGAGCCAGACCGTGTCCACGCCGAGCCAGGCGAGGTGGTCGAGGTGCTCGGTGATGCCGGCGAAGTCGCCGATGCCGTCCCCGTCGGAGTCGGCGAAGGATTGCGGGTAGATCTGGTAGAGGACGGCGTCGTCCAGCCAGTCAGGCCCGGGGCGGGTCGAGGTCATGGGGTGGGTCCTCCTACCGGGTCCGGGGGCGTACGGGCCGGGGCCGAGGGGCCGGGCTTGCCCGGCTGAGCCGGGTGCCAACGATTCTCGTCCAATCCCGGCCGTCCCGACAGGCCGCCTCCCCGCGATCCCGGCCCGGCTCAGCTCCACGGTCCCGGCCCGACCGCCCCGCTACCGTTCGAAAGGCGCCGCACACGCCTCCGTGAACACCCGGGCCCGCCGGGTGATCTCCGCCCAGTCCCCCGCCGCGACCGCCTCCGGCGGCACCACGTCCGTCCCCGCGCACACCGCGAGTGCGCCCTGTGCCAGAAACTCGGCCGCGTTTCCCGCGTTCACGCCGCCGGAGGCCACCAGCGGCACGTCCGGGTACGGCCCGCGAAGGTCCTTGAAGTAGCCGGGTCCGAACGCCCGGGCCGGGAAGATCTTGACGGCGGCCGCCCCGAGGTCCACCGCCCGGGCCACCTCAGTCGGGGTGAGCGCCCCCAGCACCACCGGCACCCCGCACGCCCGCGCCCGCTCCGCGACCTCGGGCCGGCAGCCGGGGGTGACCAGGAAGGACGCCCCGGCGGCGATGCCGCGCTCGGCCTGCTCGGTGGTCAGCACCGTCCCGGCCCCGACCCGCCATCCCGCTTCGGACGCCCGAGCCAGATGGTCCGTCACATCCGGTGTGGTGCAGGTGAATTCGGCGAGCCGGATGCCGCCCGCCGCGAGCGCGGCGCAGAGCGCGGCGGCGTCCGGGATGCGGGGCGCGCGGACCACCGCGATCACCGGATCGCCGCTCAGCGCGGAAAGCCCGGCGGACGAAGCGGCGGAGCGGCCGGCCGAGAGCCCGGCGGACGAAGCGGCGGAGGAGCCGGCGGAAGGAGCGGTCATGGGGCCAGAGTTCCTCGATCGGTGCGGCGCAGGGCGCGCCCCGGCCGGGTGCCGGTGGTACGACCCTGCCGGACGACGGCGGTGCCGTTGACGTACACGTACACGATCCCCTCGGCGGGCAGCCGGGGTTGCTCGAAGGTGGCGGCGTCCCGGACCCGCTCGGGGTCGAAGAGCACCAGGTCGGCGTGGTGTCCGGGGGCGATCCGCCCGCGCCGGTGCAGTCCCAGCCGGGCGGCGGGCCGGCCGGTCATCCGGGCGACCGTCTCCTCCATGGTCAGCACGCCCGAATCCCGGCTGTAATGGCCGAGGTAGCGCGGGAAGGCGCCCCAGGCACGCGGGTGCGGGCGGGCGCCGACCAGCAGCCCGTCGCTGCCGACGGTGTGCGCGCGGTGGCGCATGATCGCCCGGACGTTCTCCTCGTGTCCGACGTGCTGGAGGATCGTGGTGGCCAGCCCGTCGCGGCGCAGCAGGTCGAGGAAGACCTCCGTCCCGCCGCGCCCCTGCTCGGCGGCGAGTTCGGCGACCGTCCGGCCGACCACCCCCGTGAGCTCGGCCGAGCGGACGCCGGAGATCTGAATCGTCGCCCAGTCCGCGACCACGCCGTGGCAGCCGTCGCTGCCCTTCTCCTCCACCTCGTACCGGATCCGCTCGCACTGCGCCGGATCGGCCAGCCGCGCCAGCGTCGCGGCCGGTCCGCCTTCGCCGGCCCAACTCGGCAGCAGGGCGGCCAGGGTGGTGGAGCCGGACAGGTAGGGGTAGCTGTCCAGGGTGAGGTCGACACCGTCGGCGAGCGCCCGGTCGACCAGCTCCAGCAGTTCGCCCGCCCGGCCCCGGTTGACGCCGAAGTTCATCGTGGCGTGGGTCAGGTGCAGTGCGCAGCCGGACCGCCGGGAGATCTCCACCATCTCCGCGTAGCCCGCCAACGCCCCGGCACCGTAGGAGCGTTGGTGTGGGGCGTGGAAGCCGCCGTAGGCCGCCACCACGGTGCACAGCTCGACCAGCTCGGCGGTGTCGGCGTACATCCCGGGGGTGTAGCTGAGGCCGCTGGACATGCCGACCGCGCCCTCCAGCAGGCTCTTCGCCAACACCTGCCGCATCCGGTCGAGTTCGGCCTGGGTGGGCGGGCGGTCGACCCAGCCCATGGCAAGCATCCGCAGTGTGCCGTGCGGCACGAGGTAGCAGGCGTTCACGGCGACGCCGGTGCGGTCGATCCGGTCCAGATAGCCGGCGACGTCACGCCAGTCCCAGTCGAGGTCCTCCGGATCGCCGTTCCAGCCCGCCAGTTGGCGGCGCAGCGCGGGCAGCGTGGTGTCGTCCACCGGGGCATAGGAGAGACCGTCCTGGCCGAGGACCTCGCAGGTGACGCCCTGGGTGACCTTGGCCGGGTGCTCGGGTTCGAGCAGCAGGGCCAGGTCGGAGTGGGCGTGCATGTCGATGAACCCGGGGGCGAGCACCAGCCCGTCGGCGTCCACCACCGACGGCGCGTCCAGGCTCTGGCCGATCTCGGCGATCAGGCCGTCGGCGATCCGGACATCGGCCCGGTAGCGCTCGGCGCCGGTGCCGTCGACGACCGTCGCGCCCTTGAAGACCGTTCTCGCCGCCTCCGTCATCAGAAGAACGTCCTGACCAGCCCGGTGACCTTCGGCTCGGCCGCGTCGGCGGAGTCCAGCACCGGGATCGCCGTCCACTTGTCGAAGGCCGTGCACGGGTGCGAGACGCCGAGCCGCAGCACCGCGCCGATCGGCGCGAGGTCGCCCGCGCCGCGCAGGAAGGCGTGCTGGTCGTTGAGCGCGGTGATCCGGGCCGCCGCGCCGGTCAACTCAGCTCCACCACGGACAAGTTGCGGCTCCGGAAGGCCCTCGTCGAAGGGCAGGTCGCGCTTGCCCGCGTCCAGCAGCGCCAGTTGCGGCTCGGGCCGGGAGGCCACCCGGGCCCAGCCGTGCAGCGCGCCGCGGAACGCGGCCTGGCCGCTGTGCCGGGCGAGCGGCGAGATGCCCCGGTAGAAGCCGTCGTCGTGGGCGATGTACGCGCCCGAGCGCAGCACCACCAGGGCCTCCGGCAGTGCGGCCAACTCCTCGACCACCAGGTCGAAGTAGGCGCTGCCGCCGGCCGAGACCACCGGCGGCGCATCGTCCGGGTAGGCGCCGGCGAGCCGGCCGTGCAACTCGCCGAGGGCCTTCAGGTAGCCGCGGACGGTGGCCAGCCCCTCGGCGGTGGCGTCGTGGGCGAGCGCGCCCTCGTACCCGCCGACGCCCGCGAGCCGCAGGGTGGGCGCACGCAGGACGGCGGCGGCGATCTCGACGGCCGCGTCCACCCCGCGCGCGCCGGTCCGCCCGCCCGGGCCGCCGAGTTCGACCAACACCTCGACCGGCCGCTCGGCCCCGGCGGCGCGCAGCGCCTCGTCCATCAGCCGGACGCCCTCGGTGGAGTCGGTCCAGCAGAGGAAGGCGAAGCCCGGGTCGGCGCGCAGCTCGGCGGCGAGCCAGGCCAGCCCGGCCGGGTCGAGCAGGGTGTTGGCGAGCAGGATCCGCCGCACGCCGAAGGCGCGGGCGACCCGGACCTGCGGCAGGTTGGCGAGGGTGATGCCGTGGCTGCCGGCGGCGAGCTGGGCCTGCCACAGGGCGGGCGCCATGGTGGTCTTGCCGTGCGGGGCGAGCGCGACGCCCGCCTTGGCGCACCAGTCGGCCATGGTACGGACGTTGTGGTCGAGCGCGGCGCCGTCGAGGGTGAGCAGCGGGGTGCCGAGTGAGGAGAGCGTGGGGCCGGTGGCGAGCCAGTCCCGGACGGTGTGCCCCCAGCTCTCCGGCGGGGCGGCCTTGAACCGCCAGTCGAGCGTCTCATCGGCCAACGCCGCCACCGCACCTTCGGCGATGCCCGGCCCGTTGGTGCCGCTCGCGAACGTCTGCTCCACCTTTTCCTCCATCCACCTCGTTGCAACATGCGCAACGAGGGTTGCACATGCTGGCAGCACGGTTCTAGCATCGGCGCCGGATCACGGTCAACGGACCCGGCTGACGGTCGAACAGCGGCGCTCAAGCACCGACGGTCTGACGCCGACGCCGACGCACCGACGCTCACGCACCGACGCTCACGCACCGACGGTCGGCCCAGGTCGACCCGCGCACGACGGAACGGCCGCAGACGAGGAGCCCAGCAGATGCCGCGACAGGACACCCCGGGGCCGACCCGCCCCGGTCCTCCCCCGACGGCCGTCTGCGTGGGCGAATCGATGGCCGCCCTGCTCCCGGACCGCCCGGGCCCGCTGGAGGCGGTGGAGAACTTCCGACTGTCCGTCGGCGGCGCGGAGTCCAACGTGGCCGGGACGCTGGCCGCACTCGGCGTGCCGACCGCCTGGATCAGCCGGGTCGGCGACGACGGCTTCGGCCGCCGCCTGCTCGCCGAGCTCACTGCCCGCGGAGTGGACGTCTCCGCCGTCACGGTCGACCCGCACCGACCGACCGGCCTCTACCTCAAGGAGGTCGGCGGCGACACCGGCCACCGGCACGACCTCGGCCCCGGCCGCAGCCGCCCGCACTACCACCGGCGCGGCTCCGCGGCCGCCGCGCTCTCCCCCGTACTGCTCACCGACCCGGCCGCCGTCGCGCTGCTGGCCGGCGCCCGGCTGCTGCACCTGTCCGGCATCACCGCCGCACTCTCCGACGACTGCCTGGCCCTGCTGCGCGCCCTGCTCGCCGACCGCCGCCCGGGCCGGCTGGTCAGCTTCGACCTCAACTGGCGCCCCGCGCTCTGGCGCGACCGCGACCCGGCTGTGCTGCCGCCGCTGCTGGACGCCGCCGATCTGCTGCTGCTCGGCGCCGACGAGGCACAGGCCGCCTTCGGCACCGACGAGCCCACCGCGCTGCGCCGCCGTTTCCCCTCCCCCGTCACCGTCGTGGTCAAGGACGCCGCCCGGGCGGCCACCGCCCTGGAGCGGGACGGTACGGCGGTCGCCGAACCGGCACTGGCCGTCGAGGTGGTCGAGGCCACCGGCGCGGGTGACGCCTTCGCGGCCGGCTACCTGGCCGGCACGATCCACGGCCTGGACCAGCGCGGCCGACTGCGGCTCGGCCACCTGAGCGCCGCCTGCGCGCTGACCGCCCCCGGCGACCAGGCCGAGCTGCCGCCCGAGCCCGTGGTGGCCGCGCTGCTCGACGCCTCGCCCGCAGACTGGGCCGCCACCCGGGTCAGCGCCGAGGGCGTCACCTCCCCGGCGCTGCCCGCCGACGACCGGTCCCGGGCCCGGGGCGAGCAGTCCTGGACCCGAGGCAACCGACCTCGGACCCACGGCGAACAGCCCCGAGCCCAGGCCGACCCGCCCCGGCCGCAGGCCGACCCGACCGGGGCACGGGCCGATCGGGCCCGGGCACGATGAGCACGACCCCCCGCCCACCGACCGGAGCCCGAGCCCGATGAGCCAGACCGTCACCCGCGCCCTGCGCATCCTCGCCCAGCTCGGCGAGGGCGAGCGCTCCCTCGACCAGCTGGCCGAGGTGCTGGGCGTCCACAAGACCACCGTGCTCCGACTCCTCCAGAGCCTGGAGGAGGAACGGTTCGTCTACCGCGACTCCGCCTACCGCTACCACCTCGGCGCGGGCCTGTTCGCGCTCTCCGGCCTCGCTCTGGAACAGCGCGGCATCCGCCGGATCGCCGCCCCGCACCTCGCCGAGCTGAACGCCGCCACCGGCCAGACCGTGCACCTGGCCGCGTACGAGGGCGGCGAGGTGGTCTACATCGACAAGTTCGACTCCCGCCACCCGGTCCGGATGTACTCCCGGATCGGCCTGCGTGCCGCGCTGCACTGCGCCGCCGTGTCCAAGGTGCTGCTGGCCGATCTGCCGCTGCCCGAGCGCCGCCGGGTGGTGGCCGGGATCGACTTCACCCCGTACACCGATCGCACCCTCGCCACGCCCGAGGCGCTGCTCGCCGAGTTGGAGAAGGCCGCCGCCCGGGGCTGGGCTCAGGACCACGCCGAGCACGAGCCCTTCATCAACTGCGTGGCCGCCCCGATCCGGGACGCCAGCGGCCGGGTGGTCGCCGCCGCCTCCATCTCCGTCCCCGACGTCGTTCTCCCGTACGAGCAAGTACTGGAGCTCCTCCCGCAACTACTCGCCACCACCCGCGCCGTCTCGGCCGATTGCGGCTGCACGGACGACAATTGACGAATCGTCACAGCCAAAGGAACCCCATGTCCGAGCACCCCCGGATCGGCGACAAGACCGAGATCCGCACCGACGGCGCCCCCGCCCCCGCGTGGATGTTCTCCCAGGGCGTCCGCAAGGGCCCGATCCTGCAGGTCTCCGGCCAGGGCCCGCAGGACCCGACCACCGGCGAGTACCTCCACCACGGCGACGTGAGGGCCCAGACCCGCCGCACCCTGGAGAACGTCAAGGCCATCGTCGAGGCGGGCGGCGCGACCATCGAGGACGTGGTGATGTTCCGCGTCTACCTCACCAAGCGCGCCGACTTCCCGCTGATGAACGAGGTCTACGCCGAGTTCATCGAGGAGAACATCAAGCCCGGCGGCGTGAAGCCCTGCCGCACCACCGTCTTCGTGGAGCTGCCCCAGGAGCCCATGCTGGTGGAGATCGACGCCCAGGCCGTCGTCGCCTGACACCCCGCGAAACCCCCGAGGGCCCGGACGCCGCCGCCAAGCGTCCGGGCCCTCGCCGCACCCCGCCACCCACTTGCCACACCCCCACGCAAACATTAGGTTAGGCTCACCTAACTATTGGGAGGTCCGTTCATGAGTCTTGCCACCGGCGACGCCGAGGTGCCCGAGCCCACCACCGCCGAACGGGTCCACAGCCTGCTCAGCGCGACCTCCTCACTCACCGTCCGTGCCCTCGGCGAACACCACGACCTGGACACCCCGGTCTCCGTGCACGGCTCCCGGCTGCGCCTGCGCGCCCCGCTGGACGCCCCGCTCACCGCGGCCGCCGCCGGAGCCACCGAGGGCCTGGCCGTCGTCCTCGACGTCACCGACGTGTCCCCGGTCGCCGTCCGCGACCGGGTCCGCGGCCGCCTCACCCTGGCCGGCCGGCTGCACCTGGCCCACCTCGCCGACGACGGCCTCAGCGTCCACCTGCGCGTGGACGTCGCCCACGCCGTCCTCGCCACCCCGTACGGCACCGGCGCGCTCACCGCCGCCGACCTCGCCCTCGCCGCCCCCGACCCGCTGGCCCGGCACGAGGCCGCGCTACTCACCCACCTGGCCGACGAGCACACCGACGCCCTCGACCTGCTCACCGGCCTACTCGACCCGGCCCTGCTCGCCAGGCACCCGGACATCCGCCCGCTCGCCCTCGACCGCTACGGCCTGGTGCTGCGCCTGGACCACCCGCACGGCCACCGCGACGTCCGCCTGGTCTTCCCCGAACCCGCCGGCGACACCGAGGACTTCGGTCACCGGATGCACGAGCTGCTGTCCGCCGCCGAGCACGGCCTGCCCGTCCGCCGGAACTGACCGCGCCCGGGCGTCACCGCTCGGCGGCGTCCTCCAGCACGATCCGCCCCATCCGCGCGTACCGCTCCGGCCGCCAGCGCCGCATCGCCAGCGCCAGAGCGATCCCGCCCAGGAACACCCCGATCACCAGGTACGGGATCAGCCGGAACAGCAGGGTGCCCGAGGCCGCCCCGGCCGCCGCGTCCTCGTTGACCACCAGCAGCACCACCACCCCGGCCATCGCCACCCCGCCCACCAGCGGCGCGACCAGCGTCCGGCACCAGTGCGCGGTCTCCGGGTGCCGACCCCGCACATGGAAGTACCCGACCACCGCGAAGGAGCAGAGCGTCTGCACGACGAGGATCGCCATCGTCCCCAACAGCGCGAGCAGCGTGTACAGATGGACGTACGGATCCATCCCCGCCGCCAGGAAGGCCACCACCAGCACGGCCGCGATCACCGACTGCACCACCGAGGCGAGGTACGGCGAGCCGTGCCGCGGGTGGGTCCGGCCGAGCGCCGGGTGCAGGAAGCCCTCCCGCCCGATCGCGTACAAGTACCGTGCCGCGCACTGGTGGAAGGCCATCGCGCAGGCGAACGAGCCGGTGACGACCAGCCATTGGAACACCGTCACCGCCCAGGCCCCCAGGTGCGCGCCCAAGGGGTCGAAGAACAGGCTGTTCCCGTCCTTGCCCGGCACCGTCCCGCTCGCCACCGCGATCGCATGCTCGACTCCGTTGCCGGACACGATCATCCAGGACACGAAGACGTAGAACAGCCCGATCCCGACCACCGACACCAGGGTGGCCCGCGGCACCACCCGCTTCGGGTCGCGCGACTCCTCCCCGTACATCGCGGTCGACTCGAAGCCCACCCAGGACCAGAATGCGAAGAACAGCCCCAGCCCGGCCGCCTCCGCGCCCGAACTCCCAACCCCCTTAATGGCGTTCAGCGGATTCACCGCCTCACCCACGATCCCGTCCGGCCCGCCGCCGGAGGCCAGTACGGCCAGCGAGACCGCGCCCAGCACCCCGATCTCCAGCACCAGCGCCACCCCGAGCACCTTCGCCGTCAGGTGCAGGTCGAACCACGCCATCACCCCGATCACGGCCACCCCGAACAGCGCGTACCAGCCCCAGCCGAGGTCCACCCCCAGCCGCGAACGGACCAACCCGCGCAGCGAGTACGCGAAGAAGCCGATGATCGAGGCCTCGAAGACGATGTACGCCATGACCGCGAGCAGCCCCGAGGCCATCCCGGCGACCCGGCCCAGCCCGTGCGAGATGTACCCGTAGAACGCCCCGGCGGCCGTGATGTGGCGGGCCATCGCCACGTACCCGACCGAGAACACCGTGAGCACCACGGTCGCCACGATGTACGCGGCGGGCGCGCCGACCCCGTTGCCCTGCCCGACGACGATCGGCAGGTTCCCGGTCATCGCGGTGATCGGGGCCGCGGTGGCGACCGCCATGAACACCACGCCCACCAGGCCCACCGAGCCCGCCTTCAACCGGTCGACCCCGCCCGCGCCGGACCGTTCCCCGACCGCGTCCCCGCTCCCGACCGCCATTCGGCCTCCTCGTCCGTCCAAACCCTCGCGCCCGCGGAGCAAGGCCGGGCGCCGACTGCCCGACAGCATCGCGCGACCGGGACCGCACCCGAAAGACGACGGATCTCGCCAGAGGCGGCAGGAGTTGACGCCCAGTTCGACCACTCGAACTCACCCGGATCCGCAAACGGCAACGGCCGGCCCGGCTCCACGAGGGGTCCTCACGAAGCAGGGCCGGCCTTGGGCGTGTCCCGCGCCCATGTCCACCGGTGCGGCGATCACCCGGTCGAGCGGTCACCCGACATGACCATCCCGGGCGGTCGATTCGCCCCGCACCAGCGGTGGTTCCTGAAACCCGCGGTCAGCGCGGGGTCCGAACAGGGTCTGCGCAGCGTCAGAGCGCGACGCCGTGCGCCCGCAGGTAGGTGACCGGGTTGATGTCCGAGCCGTACTCCGACCCGGTGCGGATCTCGAAGTGCAGGTGCGGCCCGGTCACGTTGCCGGTGGCGCCGGAGAGGCCGAGCCGCTGGCCGACGGTGACGGTCTGACCGATCTTCACGCCGATCACGGAGAGGTGCGCGTACTGGGCGTACTTGCCGTCGGCGAGCTTGATCTCGACCTGGTTGCCGTAGGCACCGCCGTTGCCGGCCTTCACCACGACACCGTTGGCGACCGCGCGCACCGGGGTGCCGGTGGAGGCGACGAAGTCCTGGCCGGTGTGGTGGCCGGAGGCCCACATCGAGCCGGCCACGCCGTAGGCCTCGCCCAGCACCGGGTTGGCCAGCGGGGCGACATAGCCGGAGGTGGCGGCGACCGGGGCGGCGGTGACAGCCTGGGCCGGAGCGGCGTTCTGAATCTGGGCCTGGACCTGGACGCCCGGCTTGGCGGCCTCGGTCTGAACCTGTATCTGAGCGTCGGCGGCGGCGGGAGCGCTCTGGGTGACCGGGGCGGTCGGCTCAGCCGGGGCCGCGGGCTTGACCGGGGCGGCCGGCTCGGCGGTGTCGGCGTGGGCCGCGAGCGACAGCCACTGACCCGGGAAGATCAGGTTCGGGTCGGCGCCGACCACCGAGCGGTTCTGCTCGTACAGCGCGGGCCAGCCGCCCTCGACGTTCCTGGCGTCGGCGATCTTGGACAGACTGTCGCCGCCGACGACGCGGTAGCTCTCGTGGGCGGCCGCAGGGGCCGACTCGGCGTCCGCGGCTGCGGCGTGCTGCACGACCGAGGCGGCCGGGGCGTTGTGGGCCTGGGCGCTCATCGCGGTCACGAGCGGCAGGGCGAAGGAGACACCGGTGACGGCGGTGGCGATGCCGATGCGGGCGGCGCGGGGCAGGGCGATACGACGAGCCTGAGCAGGCATGGGATTCCTCTCCGACGCCTGCGAGGTGAGCTGTCGGGTTCGGGCTGGAGTTGCCCGGCCGCATGCGCGGCTTCACCCCGAGCCGGCCCTGGACGTTCGCGCTGAACAGCGCGGACTCCGGTCCGGCGACTTACCTGTGGGTCCCCCGCTCCTGCCGTGCAGAGCTCAGTTCGAACCACCGGGCAGCGGCAGGACTCGGCGTTCCACCCGGTGGATCCACCCGGGCTGGCCAGGTGGTCGCTGAACTAAAACCCATCCGTTCGGGTGAAGCAATGTCGATCTCTTGAACCGGCGACAACCTCCCGAGGCGCGGTCACCCTCCGCATGGCCCGTTGTGCGGTGCGTACACAATCCATTCACTCGGCGCCACTGATCCACGACCCTGCGCCGACCTCGGCAGCCCAGCGCGACCCTCCGCTCACGCACCGCCCACCCCGGACACACCGCCCGGTGACCCTTGTCACGTGCACCCCGCCGGGCGCAGGATCAGGCCGTGGCCACCTCAACGGCCGGCACCCTGCGCCTGGGCACCGCGCAGGGCCGCTGGGTTCTCCTGGCAACGGTGCTCGGTTCCAGCATGGCGATGCTCGACGGCACCGTGGTGAACGTCGCCCTGCCCCGGATCGGCTCCGACCTCGGCGCCTCCCTGGCGTCCCTGCAATGGACGCTGAACGCCTATCTGCTCACCCTGGCGGGCCTGATCCTGCTCGGCGGCGCGCTCGGCGACCGGTACGGGAGGCGCAAGGTCTTCCTGATCGGCGTGGTCTGGTTCGCCGCCGCCTCCGCGGCCTGCGCCGTCGCCCCGAACATCAACGTGCTGATCGCCGCCCGCGCCGTCCAGGGCATCGGCGGGGCACTGCTCACCCCCGGCTCGCTCGCCATGCTCCAGGCGGTCTTCCATCCTGACGACCGCTCGGCGGCGGTGGGCCTGTGGTCCGGCCTCGGCGGGGTGTCCGCGGCCATCGGCCCCTTCCTCGGCGGCTGGCTGGTGGACGGCCCCGGCTGGCGCTGGATCTTCCTGCTGAACCTTCCGCTGGCCGCCGCCGTGATCGCGGTCACCTCCCGCTACGTCCCGGAGAGCCGCGACGAGTCCGCCTCCGGCCGCTTCGACGTGCCCGGCGCACTGCTCGCCGCACTCGCCCTCGGCGCGATCACCTACGCGCTCACCGCCGCCGGGGAGGGCCTGTCCCCCGCCGTCTGGCTCACCGGCGCGATCGGCCTGCTGCTCGGCACCGCCTTCGTCACCGTCGAGCGCCGCGCACCCGTTCCGATGCTGCCGCTCGGACTGTTCTCGTCCCGGCTGTTCACCGCCGTGAACCTGGTCACCCTCTGCGTCTACGCGGCCTTCAGCGGGGTGTTCTTCCTGCTGGTGGTCCAACTGCAGATCGTGTCCGGCTTCTCGCCCCTGGTCTCGGGCTTCGCCCTGGTGCCGATCACGGTGCTGATGCTGACCCTGTCGGCGCGCGCCGGCCGCCTCGGCAAGCGGATCGGCCCACGCATCCCGCTCACCGTCGGCCCCCTGCTCTGCGCCGCCGGGGTGCTGCTGATGCTGCGCACCGGTCCCGGCTCCTCCTACTGGGCGGACGTGCTGCCCGCCGTCGCGGTGATGGGCAGTGGGATGACCCTGCTGGTCGCCCCGCTGACCGCGACGGTGCTGGCCGCCGTCGACGTACGGCACGCGGGCATCGCCAGCGGCGTCAACAACGCCGCCGCCCGCGCGGCCGGCCTGCTCGCGGTGGCCGCCCTCCCGGCGCTGGCCGGCCTGAGCGGCGATGCCTACCGGGTGCCGTCCTCGGTGGACTCCGCCTTCCACACCGCGATGCTGATCTGCGCGGGCCTGCTGGTCGGCGGCGGGCTGATCGCCTTCGCCACCGTCCGGGGCAACGTGCTCACCCCGGACGAGCGCCCGGTCGCCGAGCCGAACTGCGACTGGCCCTGCGCCACCACCACCCCGCCGCTCGACCCCGGACACACCAAGACGCCCGAGGGCCCTGCCACCGGAACGGTGGCAGGGCCCTCTCCAGACAGCTGACGCCGTATCAGAGGATGTCGGCCGGCGCGTACTTGGCCGCCTCCGGGTAGGCCACCGCGACGGCCTCCACCCGGCGGACCACCTCGGCGACCTGCGCCCCGGCCGCACCGGTGAACGACAGCCTGTCGGCCAGCAGCGCGTCCAGCGCGGCCCGGTCCAGCGGGATCCGCTCGTCGGCGGCCAGCCGGTCCAGCAGCTCGTTCTCCCGGGCGCCCGCGCGCATGGCCAGCGCGGAGGCGACGGCGTGTTCCTTGATGACCTCGTGCCCGGTCTCCCGGCCGACGCCCGCGCGCACCGCGCCCATCAGCACCTTGGTGGTGGCCAGGAACGGCAGGTAGCGGTCCAGCTCGGCCTCGACGACGGCCGGGAAGGCACCGAACTCGTCGAGGACGGTCAGGAAGGTCTCCAGCAGGCCGTCGAAGGCGAAGAAGGCGTCCGGCAGCGCGACCCGGCGCACCACCGAGCAGGAGACGTCGCCCTCGTTCCACTGGTCGCCGGCCAGCTCGCCGGTCATCGAGGCGTAGCCGCGCAGGATCACGGCCAGGCCGTTGACGCGCTCGCAGGAGCGGGTGTTCATCTTGTGCGGCATCGCGGAGGAGCCGACCTGACCCTCCTTGAAGCCCTCCGTCACCAGCTCGTGGCCGGCCATCAGGCGGATGGTCTTGGCCAGACTGGACGGCGCGGCGGCCAGCTGGACGAGGGCGGTGAGCACCTCGAAGTCCAGCGAGCGCGGGTAGACCTGGCCGACGCTGGTCAGCACGTTCTCGAAGCCGAGGTGCCCGGCGACCCGGCGCTCCAGCTCGGCCAGCTTCTCGGTGTCGCCGCCGAGCAGGTCCAGCATGTCCTGGGCGGTGCCGACCGGGCCCTTGATCCCGCGCAGCGGGTAGCGGGCGATCAGCTCCTCCAGGCGGCGGAAGGCGACCAGCAGCTCGTCGGCGATCGACGCGAAACGCTTGCCCAGGGTGGTGGCCTGCGCGGCCACGTTGTGCGAGCGGCCGGCCATGACCAGCTCGGAGTGCTGGGCGGCGAGGCTGGCCAGGCGCACCAGCACGGCCACCGTACGGTCCCGCACGTGCTCCAGGGACTGGCGGATCTGCAGCTGCTCGACGTTCTCGGTCAGATCCCGGGAGGTCATGCCCTTGTGGATCTGCTCGTGGCCGGCGAGCTCGCTGAACTCCTCGATGCGGGCCTTCACGTCGTGGCGGGTGATCCGCTCACGGGCGGCGATCGAGCCGAGGTCGACCTGGTCGATCACCCGCTCGTAGTCGGCGACGGCGTTCGCCGGCACCTCGACACCGAGGTCCTGCTGGGCCTTCAGGACGGCGAGCCACAGGTGGCGCTCAAGGACCACCTTGTGCTCGGGGGACCACAGCTGGGCCAGGGTCGCCGAGGCGTACCGGGAGGCCAGGACATTGGGGATCTGGGGCTTCGCGCTCACGCTTCGCAAGCCTAACAGCCGAGGTCACGCCGAACGTCGGCGGCTGGGGAGGCCGGGCCGGAATCCGCACACGGCCCGGACGGACTCGCCGTTCCGCTCGCCGAACCGCCCGCGCCCGTCGGCACCTTGGACATCATCGCGCCGGACGGCCCGCTACTGCTGCGCGCCGCCCGTCCGACCGGCCAGCACCGGCAGGACCTGCGCGCAGATCGAGTGCAGGGCGACCCGCTGCTCGTCGGTCATCGCCTCGAAGGCCTGGTGGGTGCGGGCCATCTCACCGCGGATGCGGTTCAGGATCTCCCGGCCCTCGTCCGTGATCACCACGATCTTCACCCGGCGGTCACCGGCCGCCGCCTCGCGGTTGGCCAGGCCCAGCGACTCCAGCCGGTCCACGATCCCGGTCACGTTCGACGCGTCGCAGCCCAGCCGCCCGGCCAGCGCCCGCATCGGCACCGGCTCCTGCACCGAGCCCAGCGCCTTGGCCTGCGAGGAGGAGAGCCCGTGCCGGGCCGCGGCCGCCGCGAAGTCCTGGAAGTACGCGGCGCCGACGGCGGCCAACGCCTCCATCAGCTCGGCGTTGGTCGGTACGGTCGTCGTCGAGGTCGAACCCATGGGGCCAGCGTACGGCCCAGTGCTTCAGTAACTCAAGCTTTGACCACGGCAACCGTCGGCGAGCCGCCTCACAGCACCGCCATTCGGAGCAGTATCGCAGCGGATCAGCACCGATCGAAGCGGATCAGGGTCTGATCAGAGCACCAGCTGGTCGAACAGCCGCCGCAGCTCCGCGTCCGGGTCCGCGGTCAGCCCGGTGTGCACCGGCCCCGGCTGGACGATCGCGCTGCGCGGCGCGGTCAGCCAGCGGAACCGCTGCCCGGGGCTGTCCGAGGCCGCCGGACCGGCCGACGGCCCACCCAGGCAGACCGCCTCGATCCCCTGCAGCGCCCGCCGCACCCCCTGCACGTCCGCCACCGGGTCCAGCGCCAGCAGCCGGGCCTGGTCCAGGTGCGTCCGCGCGGCCAGGTGCGCGCTCTGCCGGCAGTACAGCAGCACCCCGACGTTGACGCACTCACCCCGCTCGACCCTCGGCACCGCGCGGATCACGGCGTACTCGTAGTCGTACAGCTCCACGACGGCCGGCAGCCCGGCCGGCAGCGGCCCGGTCATGCGGGCACCTCCGGCAGCCAGTCACGCGGACCGGCCAGTCGCTCGGTCAGCTGGGATCGGTACGCGGCGCGTACCTCCTCAGGGGAGTCGAAGCCGAACTCGTCCAGCAGCCAGACCTCGGGGATCTGCGCCACCGCGGCCTCGATCGCCGCCTCCGCGAGCGGCGCCAGCGCCTTGTCCGCCGCCGCCAGGTCCGGCCGGGCGCGCAGCAGCGCGTGGTCGGAGGCGTCGTACGGACGGCGCACCCAGGCGGCGGCACCCGCCCAGTTGTGGTGGAAGATCAGGCTCGCGCCGTGGTCGATCAGCCGCAGCCCGCCGGTCGCCACCAGCAGGTTGGGGTTGCGCCAGGAGCGGTCGACGTTGCCGATCAGCGCGTCGAACCAGAGCACCTGACCGGCGAGTTCGGGGTCCACGTCGAAGCACAGCGGATCGAAGTTGAGCGCGCCGCTGACGAAGGCCATCCCGAGGTTGGTGCCGCCGCTGGCCCGCATCTGATCCTGGATCTGGTGGTCCGGCTCGCTGCGCGCGAGCACCGGGTCCAGGTCGACGGTCACCAGTTCCGGCACCGGCAACCCGATCCGCCGGCCCAACTCCCCGGCCAACACCTCCGCCACCAACGCCTTGCGGCCCTGCGCCGCGCCGACCCATTTCAGCGCGTACAGCCGCCGGTCGTCGGCTTCGACCAGGCCCGGCATCGAGCCGCCTTCTCGCAGTGGCGTCACATACCGGACCGCCGTCACCTCGGGGAGCACGCCCGACAGCTTATCGGTGCCCACCCCCTCCTCACGCCCCGAACCGCTCCCCCTCCCTCATCCGCCCCACCCGGCAGCGCCCCCGCCAACCCCCGTTTCCCACCTGCCGCTCCCCTCCCTCATCTCCCTCATCCGCCCGCCCCCGGTGGCAGGCCCCGCTGCTCCGTGCGAGTGTGGCGGACAGTAGTGGGGACTCTCACGGTACGACCTGCACGACAAAGGGATGAGCGATGGAACGACCTCGGATCCTGATCGTGGGCGGTGGCTTCGCCGGCTTGGAGTGCGCCCGCCGCCTCGAACGCAAGCTCGCGCCGTCGGAGGCCGAGATCACGCTGGTCACGCCGTTCAGCTACCAGCTCTACCTCCCCTTGCTCCCCCACGTCGCCGCCGGCGTCCTCACCCCCCAGTCCGTGGCCGTGTCGCTGCGCCGATCCCTGCGCCGCACCCACATCATCCCCGGCGGCGCCATCGGTGTGGACCCGGCCTCCAAGGTCTGCGTCATCCGCAAGATCACCGACGAGGTGGTCGCGAAGAAGTACGACGCCCTGGTCCTCACCCCCGGTAGCGTCACCCGCTCCTTCGACATCCCCGGGCTCACCGACTACGCCCGCGGCATGAAGACGCTCGCCGAGGCCGCCTACATCCGCGACCACGTGATCTCCCAACTCGACCTCGCCTCGGCCACCTTGGACCAGAAGGAGCGCGAGTCCCGGCTGCAGTTCGTGGTGGTCGGCGGCGGCTACGCGGGCACCGAGACGGCCGCCTGCCTGCAGCGCCTCACCACCGCCGCCGCCCGCCGCTACCCGCGGCTCGACGCCCGGCAGATCAAGTGGCACCTGATCGACATCGCCCCGAAGCTGATGCCGGAACTCGGCGACGTGCTGGGCACCGCCGCCCTGGAGATCCTGCGGGGCCGCGGCATCGAGGTGTCGCTGGGCGTCTCGGTGGCCGAAGTCAGCGCCGAGACGGTCAAGTTCACCGACGGCCGGGTGCTCCCCTGCCGCACGCTGATCTGGACCGCCGGCGTGGCCGCCAGCCCGCTGATCGGCACCCTGGACGCGGAGACGGTCCGCGGCCGGCTCGCCGTGACGGCGGAGATGCGCGTGCCGCAGTTCGAGGGGGTGTTCGCGCTCGGCGACGCGGCGGCCGTCCCCGACCTCGCCAAGGGCGACGGCGCGGTCTGCCCGCCGACCGCCCAGCACTCCGCCCGGCAGGGCCGCACCGTGGCCGACAACGTGATCGCCTCGCTCCGCAACCAGCCGCTGGAGCCGTATTACCACAGGGATCTGGGCCTGGTGGTCGACCTTGGCGGCAAGGACGCGGTATCCAAGCCGGTTGGTGTCGAACTGCACGGCCTGCCCGCCCAGTTGGTGGCCCGCGGTTACCACCTGATGGCAATGCGCACCAATGCGGCCAAGTTCCGGGTGGGTGCGAACTGGCTGCTCAACGCGACCGCCGGGGACGACTTCGTCCGCACCGGCTTCCTCGCCCGCCAGCCCGCCCGTCTGCGCGACTTCGAGTACACCGACGCCTATCTGACGAAGGATCAGGTCAGGGCCCACGCCCAGTCGCTGCTCGCCAAGGGCTGAACCGGGACGCCATCGGCGTCCCCGCCGCGAATGCCGCGGGGGCGCCGAAGCGCGTCCTTCAGCGTGCGGCCAGGTACATCCCGCTCGCGTCCTGCCCGGCGGTGTTGCGGCAGGCGTAGCCACCGCCACTCTGCCCCCACAGCAGGGTCAGGCAGCGCCCGAGCGCCAACTGCCCGTAGTAGTTGGGGTGCATCGACTCCTGCAGCACACCCTGGGTGGTGTTGAACCCGCCGTCCACGAACCGCGCCCACTCGCTGCTGGTCGCGGACGGAGCGGAGCTCGCGGTCGGCTGCCGGGTGGCCGTCGAGCAGACCTCGCGGCCCTGCAGCATGTCGGACAGGTCCAGGAACTGCGCGCCCTTGGTCGCCGCGACCCCGGCCAGCGCCTTGGACATCTGCGGCACCATCGAGTCGCGCGCCCAGTCGGCGTCCGCGTTCCAGAACGGGCAACCGCCGGTGTCCGAACGGCTCCAGCCGCTCTCCGGGTAGCGCATCTCGGCGCTGCGCGGGATCGGCGACGGGTAGGACTGCAGCACCAGCCGGTAGTCCGACTGCGCGTAGCCTGCGTCGGCCATCACCGCGCGGATCTCGTCGATCGCCTTGCCGACCCCGGCCATCGCGGTCGGCATCTTGGAGTCGACCGAGGACTGCGCCGAGTCGTGGCAGTACGAGTACCAGATCAGGTAGTCCTGCACGCAGTCGGAGATGATGCCGCCGAAGCCGAGGTCGTTGCCGCCGATCGACAGGGTGATCAGCTTGACGTTGTTCTTCCGGGCCACGGTGGCGAGTTGGTCGGCCTGCGGGGCCTCGCCCTTGAGCGACTGACCGCCGTCGGCGGCGCGGAAGATGTTCGCGGTGACGGCCCCGGAGCAGGCCAGGTTGATCTGGCTCTGCGCGACCGTCGAGGCGCCGATCACCTCGGCGACGTCGGAGCGGTCGCAGCCGCTCGCCGCCGTGGCGCCGTAGACGACCGAAGGATCTGCCGAACTGCCGTTCCAGGCCCGGTCGGTGCCGTTGTGGCCGTCGGTGGTGCCGGCGGCGTTGCCCATCCAGCGTCCGGCCTCGCCGGAGATGTAGCTGTCGCCGAGCGTGACGCTCGCGGTGGGCCCGGCCGACACGCCGGCCGAGACGCCGGCCACCCCGGCCGAAACCCCGCCCGGGACGGCCGAGGCGGGCGTGGCGACGGCCAGCCCGGCCACGGTCAGCGGCAGGGCGAAGGCTGCGGCGAGCAGCCGACGGCCGAGTCGAGGGGTGCTGCGGGTGATGCTCGAACAGTTTTCGGGCACGGCGGAACTCCTGCGGCTCGGTCTCCCCGTGGTGTGGGGACGGGAAGACGCGTAGGTGAGGGTGGGCCGCCGGCCGGTGGCGCGATGAAGATGACATGGCCTCGCCCGCCGCCGCTAGGCATCTGCGCCAGGTTTCCGCATTTGTTACCGACGGGTTCAGACCAGACCTCACCCGCGGTCGACCCGCAGCTCACCCCGCCGCCGGACTCCGCCCGCAAACCACCCCGCCCCCGGCAGCCCCGACCACCCCGCTCACACCAGCCGCGAACCGGCCCCGCCCGACCCCAGCACCTCCGCCAGGTCCTCCGCCAACCGCCGGGCGTCCGCCGCCTCCAGCCGGGCCGTGGTGAACCGCAGCCCGGGCGGCGACTGGATCCGGTACCGCGCCCCGGGCGCCGCGACCCAGCCGCGCTGCACCAGCGCCGCCAGCGCCGAGGTCTCGTCCGGCACCGGCACCCAGACGTTCAACCCGCTCTCCCCGTGCGCCGCGATCCCACGCGCCGCCAGTTCGCCCAGCAGCGCGTCCCGCCGCGCCCGATAGGCGGCCGCCACCCGCGCGACCGGCGCCGCGTCGGTGCGCCACAGCTCGGCGACGGCGCGCTGCAGCAGGTGGCTGACCCACCCGGCGCCCAGCCGCAGCCGCCCGGCGACCCGGCCGATCGTCTCCTCGTCGCCGACCGCCACCGACACCCGCAGGTCCGGCCCGTACGCCTTGGCCGCCGAGCGCACCACCACCCAGTGCCGCGGCCCGGCGCCGGCCAGCGGGTGGTACGGCTGGTCGACCATGCCGTGCCCGTGGTCGTCCTCGATCAGCAGCACCCCGGGGTGCCCGGCCAGGACGGCCCGCAGCGCCTCGGCCCGCCGGGCGCTGAGCGCCGCGCCGGTCGGGTTCTGCGCCCGGCTGGTCACCACGACCGCGCGGGCACCCTCGGCGAGCGCCGCGGCCAACGAGTCGGGCAGCGGCCCCTCGTCGTCCAGCCGCACCGGCGCGGGCCGCAGCCCCATCGCGGGCAGCAGGTCGAGCAGGCTGCCCCAGCCCGGATCCTCCACCGCCACCGCGTCACCGGGGCGCAGGTGCGCGCCGAGGGTGCGCTCGATGGTGTCCAGCGAGCCGGAGGCGACCACGATCGGGCCGCCGGGCAGCCCGTCGGCCTCGAAGGAGGCACGGGCGAGCGCGAGCAGTCCGGCGTCGATGTTCGGGTGCCCGTAGAGCACGGGCTCGGCCTTCGCGGCCTCGGCCGCGGCCGCGAGGGCCCGGGCGAGGTCGGGCAGCAGGGCCGGGTCCGGGTTACCGGCGGACAGGTCGCGGGCGTGCGGGGGGACGGGGATGCGGATCTGGTCGCGGGTGGTGAGCGCGGGCCGGGGCAGGATCCGGCTGCCCTTGCGGCCGGCCGTCTCGATCACGCCCCGGTCGCGCAGCAGCCGGTAGGCAGCGGCCACGGTGTTGGGGTTGACGCCGAGTTCGGCGGCCAGGTCGCGCAGCGGGGGCAGCGTGGTTCCGGGGGCGAGCCGCCCGCTGCTCACGCCCTGTTCGATGTGGGCGGCGATTTCGCTGGCGCGTCGCCCTGTCAGCGGATAGTCTCCTAGCACAAAGTAGATTATGCACTAGTACATTGAGGTTGTCATGCCGGACACGCCGACGCACAGCACCACGACGCCGACCAGCGACGCCACCTACTCCCGCACCCCCCGCACCACCCCCACCCGCTACAAGGACCGCGCCACCTGGGAGCAGGAGGCGATCCACGCCATCCTCGACAGCGCCTACATCTGCCACCTCGGCTTCATCGCCGACGGCGCCCCGGTCGTGCTGCCGACGATCTTCGCCCGGGTCGGCAGCCGGCTCTACGTCCACGGCTCCACCGGCAGCCGCCCGTTGCGCGGCGCCTCCGACGAGCAGGGCATGCCGGTCTGCATCACCGTGACCCAGGTCGACGCCCTGGTGCTGACCAAGTCCGCGTTCAACCACTCGGTGAACTTCCGCTCGGTGGTGGCCCACGGCACCGCCTACCAGGTCACCGACCCGGAGGAGCTGGACATAGCGCTGGCCGCCCTGGTCGACCACGCGATCCCCGGCCGCTCCGGCGAGATCCGCCCGGCCAACGCCAAGGAACTCGCCGCCACCGCCGTGATCCGGCTGGAGCTGGACGAGGTCTCGGCCAAGACCCGCGAGGACGGCGCCGACGACGACCCCGAGGACGCCGACCTGCCGCACTGGTCCGGCCTGATCCCGGTCACCACCGTGCACGGCACCCCCGTCCCGTACGACGAGTCCGTCCCGCTGCCCGCGCATCTGCACGGCTACCCCCGCTGAGAAGGGCCGCACCGATGCTGATCAGGTCCTGGGACCGCGGCGACGAGGACGAGTGGCGCGCCTGGCTGGCCGAGGGCCGCGACTTCGGCCTGCTCGCCGCCAACGGCCGCCCCGACGAGGGCCCGGTGCTGGTCCCGACGCACTTCCTGCTGGACGCCGAGCGCGGCGAGATCCTGCTCCACCTCGCCGCGCCCAACCCGCTGCTGGCCGCCGTCCGGGCCGACCCGAACGTCACCCTCGCGGTCACCGACGGCTACGCCTTCGCCCCCGGCCACTGGCGCGGCGCGCCCGGCACGCCGACCAGCTACTACGGCTCGGTCCACTTCCACTGCACGGCCGAGGTCGTCGAGTCCGCCGCGGACAAGGCGGAGATCCTCAACCGTCAGCTGGCGCACTTCCAGCCGGAGACCCCGGACGTCCGGGTGGTCCCCGGCGAGGGCGAGTTCGCCCGGCTCCTGCCGGGGCTGCGCGGGCTCCGGCTGACGGTGCGCGAGGTGCGGGCCAAGTTCAAGTACGACGACAAGAAACCCGCCGAGGCGCAGCGCGCGATCGCCGAGCGCCTCGCCGAGCGCTCAGGCGCCCCGGCCCTCCGTTACGACCAGGACACCGCCGCCCGGACCCAGCTGCTGCGGCGCCATCAACGGCGCACGGCCATGACACGCGCCGCCGACTGACCCCGGGTCACCCGATCAGGCCCTCCACTCGGGCAGGCCGGCCGCCGGGCTGATCGAATGTGAGACGAGCCCTGCGCAGCCGTAGGTGCGGGCCCGTCCACCTCGGGGAGCGCGTGTGTCCACAGTCCACAATCAGCGGGCTTCCGGCGAGGCCCACCTCGGGCACGTGGTGTTCATCTCCGCGGCGGCGGCCATGGGCGGCTTCCTGTTCGGCTACGACAGCGCGGTGATCAACGGCGCGGTGACGGGCATCCAGAAGCACTTCGCCGTGGGCCACGGCACCACCGCCTTCGTGGTCGCCATCGCGCTGCTCGGCTCGGCCGTCGGCGCGGTCGCCGCCGGCCGGCTGGCCGACCACCTCGGCCGGGTGCGCACGATGCTGCTGGCCGCCGCGCTGTTCGCGGCCAGCGGCATCGGCTCGATGTTCCCGCCGAACATCGAGGTGCTGGCCACCTGGCGCGTGGTCGGCGGCATCGCGATCGGCATCGCCTCGGTGATCGCGCCCACCTACATCGCGGAGGTCGCCCCCACCGCCTACCGCGGCCGGCTCGCCTCCTTCCAGCAGATGGCGATCGTGCTCGGCATCACCGTCTCCCAGCTCGCCAACTGGGCGCTCAACCAGGCCGCCGGCGGCGAGTCCACCGGCCACCTCGGCGGCATCCAGGCCTGGCAGTGGATGCTCGGCGTCGAGGCCATCCCGGCCCTGGTGTACGGCCTGATGGCGCTGGCCATCCCGGAGTCGCCGCGCTTCCTGATCGCCGACCACCGCGAGGCGCAGGCCCGCAAGGTGCTGGTGGAGGTCGAGGGTCAGGACATCGACCTGGACGCCCGGGTGGCGGAGATCCGCGCGGTGCTGGAGTCCGCCCACAAGCCCCGGCTGAGGGACCTGCTCGGCGGGCGCTTCGGTCTGCTGCCGATCGTCTGGGTCGGCATCGGCGCCTCGGTGTTCCAGCAGTTCGTCGGCATCAACGTGATCTTCTACTACTCCTCCTTCCTCTGGCAGTCGGTCGGCATCAACGAGTCCAACTCGCTGCTGATCAGCCTCTCCACCTCGATCATCAACGTGATCGGCACGGTGATCGCGATGGTTCTGGTGGACCGGATCGGCCGCAAACCGCTCGCCCTGGCCGGTTCCATCGGCATGGCGATCGCGCTGGGCGCGGCCGCCTGGGCGTTCTCCTACCGGCACGGCACCGGCGACACCGCCACCCTCGACAACACCCACGCCACCGTCGCCCTGATCGCCGCGCACGTCTTCGTGCTCTGCTTCGCCTTCTCCTGGGGCGTGGTGGTCTGGGTGCTGCTCGGCGAGATGTTCCCCAACCGGATCCGGGCGCTGGCGCTGTCGGTCGCCGCCTCGGCCCAGTGGATCGCCAACTGGGCGATCACCGTCAGCTTCCCGGACCTCGCCGACTGGAACCTCTCCGCGACGTACGTCATCTACGCGGCCTTCGCGCTGCTCTCCATCCCGTTCGTGGCCTTCTGCATCAAGGAGACCAAGGGCCGCGCCCTGGAGGAGATGGGCTGAGAGGCCGCTCCCCTCCCCCCACCCACGCCGCACGCGGCCCGACCCACCGAGAGGAAACCATGCCTGATCAGGGCGGCTCCCGGCAGAACGTCACCTTCCCGAGCAACGGCCGCACCGCGCACGGGTACCTGGCCCGGCCTCAGCAGGGGGTCGGGCCTGGCCTGGTGGTGGTGCAGGAGTGGTGGGGTCTCACCTCGCACATCGCGGACATGGCCGACCGCTTCGCCGCCGAGGGGTTCACCGTCCTCGCCCCCGACCTGTTCGGCGGCGCCACCACCCACGACCGGACCGAGGCCGCCCGCCTCAAACGCGAACTCCCCGTCGAACGGGCCGTCGAGGACCTCGCGGGCGCCGTCGACCACCTGCTCTCGCTGGACGGCATGGTCGGCGACGCGGTCGGCGTGGTCGGCTTCTGCATGGGCGCTGGCTTCGCCCTGATGCTGGCTGCCCGGTCCGAGGACAAGGTGGCCGCAGTGGTCCCCTTCTACGGCCTGCCGCCCGACCCGGACTTCGACTACCGGGGTCTGACCGCCCACGTCCTCGGGCACTTCGGCGAACTCGACCGCTCGATCCCGATGGCCGCCGTGGACGAGGCCGCGATCCGGATCGGCGAGGCCACCGACGTCCGCCCCGAGTTCCACTTCTACCCGGCCGGGCACGCCTTCATGAACGACGTGAACCCGCTCGGCACCTACGACGCCCTGCAGTCCGGGATCGCCTGGCGCCGTACCGTCAGCTTCCTCTGGGGCCACCTCGGCTGACCGCCGATCCAGGTGTCAAAACACGGTGGACACCTGTACGAACTCAAGGCCATAGTCGCTGGGTGCCGACCCCACCCCCACCGACAGCCGCCCGCCGCTTCGCCTGGGCGAGCCGCAACTTCCGCATCCAGACCACCGCCACCGTGATCAGCGGTCTGGGCAACGCCGGCGCCCCCATCGCCACCGCCTTCGCCGTCCTCGGCAACAGCGGCACCACCACCGAGGTCGGCTACGTCACCGCCGCCCGCCTGCTGCCCACCGTGCTGCTCCTGGTGGTCGGCGGCACCCTCGCCGACCGGCTGCCGCGCCACCACCTCATGGTCACCGCCAACCTGTTCAGCGGTGTCTCCCAGGCCGTCCTGGCCGTGCTGGTGCTGGCCGGGAACGTCCAGCTGTGGCAGCTGCTGGTGCTCTCCGCCGCCGGCGGCGCCGGCTACGCCCTCTACTCCCCCGCCGCCGGCGGCATGATCATGCAGGCCGTCCCCCAGGAGCACGCCGCCCGTGCGTTCTCGGTCTTCCGGATGGGCCAGAACGCCTCCCAGATCGGCGGCGCCGCCCTCGGCGGAGCGCTCACCGCCGCCTTCGGCCCCGGCTGGGTGCTCGCCCTGGACGCGCTGTGCTTCCTGATCGCCGCCGCCCTCCGGTTCCTCCTGGAGGCCGAGTCCGTGCCCGCCCCCTCCGGCAGCAGCATGCTGCGCGACCTGCGCGAGGGCTGGCAGGAGTTCGCCTCCCGCCGCTGGCTCTGGGTGATCGTGTCGCAGTTCGCCGTCCTGGTCGCCTGCATCAACGCGGTCGAGGCGGTGTACGGGCCGACCGTGGCCAAGGACCGGCTCGGCGGTGCGGGCGCCTGGGGCCTGGCGATGTCCGCCTACGGCGTCGGCCTGGTGGTCACGGGTCTGCTGATGGCGCGTTGGCGTCCCCGTCGGATCCTGCTGGTCGGCAACTGGGGCGTGTTCCTGTTCGGCGTGCCCGCCCTGGCCCTGGCCGTCGCCGCACCGCTGCCGGTGCTGGTCGCCGCGATGTTCCTCTCCGGGGTCGGCGTCACCGTCTTCGGCGTCAACTGGATGGTCGCGCTCCAGCAGGAGATCCCGGAGGAGATGTTCTCCCGGGTCACCGCCTACGACGAGCTCGGCTCCTACTCGCTGGCCCCGATCGGCACAGCGCTGGCCGGCCCGGCCGCCACCGTGCTCGGCCTGTCCGGCGCGCTCTGGGCGTGCGCCGCGCTGTGCCTCCTGCTCAGCGCCGCGGTCCTGCTCGACTCCCAGGTGCGCCGGCTCACCCGCCGGTCCCCCGGCCGGGGCACCTCGGACGCACCGGTGCCCGTCGACGAGCCCGCGCCCGCGTCGTGAGCACCCTGTGCGCCCCGCGTGCGCCCGGTGACGAGCAACCAGTGGGGCCCGTGATTCGTCCGACCGAGTAGGAAACACCGTCCATTTGGGGGCCCCACCGGTGCCGAAACCACTGCTGTTCCTGGACGTCGACGGGGTGCTGAACCCGGTCTGTCCGCATCCGGACGCCGATTTCGACTCCCACACCCTGCTCGGCTACGCCGTCCTGCTCGCCGCCAAGCACGGCCAGTGGCTGCGCGAACTCGCCGGATCGTACGAGCTGGTCTGGGCCACCACCTGGGAGGAGCACGCCAACACCCACATCGCCCCGGCGATCGGCCTGGACCCGCTCCCCTTCGTCCGCTTCACCGGGTACGTCCCGCAGCCCGGCGACCCGCGCGTCCCGCTGCTGGAGCTGTTCTCCGCCCGCAAGTGGGCGCCGCTGCTGCGCTACGCCGAGGGGCGGCCGTTCGCCTGGGTGGACGACGTCATCCCGCCCCGGCTGGTCCGCAGGTCGCTGTGGCGCCGCGACCGGCTGCTGCTGCCGATAGACCCCGGCCAGGGCCTGGAGCGCCGGCACGTCGACCGCCTCCTCACCCGCCCGCCGCGCCGCCGGGCGCCGACCGCAGGCGGATCGGCGGTCAGGGGGTCGGCAGCCAGCTGACGTGCCCGGCGAGCAGCGCGTACCCGACGAAGGCCACCGTGTCGATCAGCGCGTGCGCCGCCACCAGCGGCATCACCCGCCCCCAGCGCCGGTACAGCAGGCAGAACACCGCCCCCATCACCATGTTGCCGACCAGCCCGCCGACCCCCTGGTACAGGTGGTACGAGCCGCGCAGCACCGAGCTCGCCACCAGCACCGCCGGCCAGGACCATCCCGACTGCCCCAGTCGGCGCAGCAGGTAGCCGAGGACGACGACCTCCTCCAGGATCGCGTTCTGCCAGGCCGAGAGCACCAGCACCGGCACCCGCCACCACACCTCCGGCAGCCCCGAGGGCGCGACCGTCAGGTTGTACCCGGCCGCCTGCGAGGCCAGGTACAGCGCCAGCCCGGAGCCGCCGATCGCCGCCGCGACGGCCGCGCCCCGGCCGAGGTCGCGCAGCTTCTGCCCGAGGTCGAAGCCCAGCACCCGCAGCGACGTGCCCTCGCGCACCAGCAGGTAGCCGACCAGCACCACCGGCATCAGTCCGCGCCCGATGTAGTACAGCTGCCACACCAGGTCCAGCCAGGGCCGCCCGGGCGCGCGCGAGCCGTTCAGCGTCGCGACCTGCTGGCCGAGCCGGAGCGGTTCGGTGAGCGAGCCCGCGAAGCTGATCAGCGCGCTGATCCCGCTGGCCCCGAGGGAGAGGCCGAGGACGATCAGCAACTCCGCGCCGAGCAGCCGGCGGGTGGGCTGCGCGGTCTCCGGCGCGGTCGGGCGGGTTGTCACGGGCGCTCCAGCGGACGGGCGGTCGCTCCGGCCGTCGGCCGACACCGGAGCGATCATCCTGACACAGCCCCGGCGGGGCCTGTCCGGCGGATGTGCAGGCCCGGCGGGATCCGCCGACCCCTACCCCACGGGCCAGGTGTGCACCGGCTCCCCTCCGCGCATGTGCTCGGCGTAGCGCCTGGTCATCGCGGCGAGCGCGGCCGGCCGGTCCATCCCGTACTGCTCGCGCAGCCGGTGGAAGGTCGCGCTCTGCCAGGCCGCGCCGTTGGTGCGGCGCAGACAGCGCTGCTCGATGATCCCCAGGTAGCGGTCCCGGTCGGCCGGCTCCACGCCCCACTCGTCCAGCCCCTGGTAGGCCATCGGCAGCAGCTCGCCCAGCACCAGGTCGACGGCGGAGACCGTCTGCAGCCCGCCGCCGCGGCCCGCCCGACCGGGCCGCGGCCACTGGAACACCGCGTCGATGCCGTACCGGGCGCCCTGGCGGAAGTTCTCGTCCGCCCGCTCGAACGGCAGCCGGTTCCAGACCGGCCGGGGCTGCTCGGCGAGCACCCGCACCAGCCCGTAGTAGAAGGCGGCGTTGGCCAGCGTGTCGGCCACCGTCGGCCCGGCCGGCAGCGCCCGGTTCTCCACCCGCAGGTGCGCCACCCCGCCCGAGACGTCGTAGATCGGCCGGTTCCAGCGGTAGATGGTGCCGTTGTGCAGCCGCATCTCGGCGAGCTTGGGCGCGCCGCCGGAGGCCAGCACCTTGAGCGGGTCCTCGTCGTCGCAGATCGGCAGCAGCGCCGGGAAGTAGCGCAGGTTCTCCTCGAACAGGTCGTACGCCGAGTCCACCCAGCGCTCGCCGAACCAGGTGATCGGGCGCACGCCCTGGGCCTTGAGCTCCGCCGAACGGGTGTCACAGGCCTGCTGGAAGAGCACCGGACGGGTCTCCCGCCACAGCTCCCGTCCGAACAGGAACGGGGAGTTGGCGCCGAGCGCGAGCTGCGGCCCGCAGATCGCCTGGGCGGCGTTCCACACCGAGGAGAACCGCTCCGGGGTGACCTGCAGGTGCAGCTGCAGCGAGGTCGCGGCGGCCTCGGCCACCATGGTGACCGACTCCAGCTGGAGGTGCTCGACGCCCTCGATGTCCAGCGCGATGTCCTCGCCCCGGGCGGCCAGGATCTGGTCGCTGAGCAGGCTGTACCGCTGGTTGTGGCTCATCGCGTCCAGCCCGGTGTGGTCGTGCTCCAGGGTCGGCAGGATGCCCACCATGACGATCCGGGCACCGGCCTCGGCCGCACGCCGGTCGGCGTAGCGCAGCCCGGTGTCGATCTCCTCGCGCAGTTCCTCGAAGACGTGCCCGCAGAGCCGGTGCGGCACGATGTTGACCTCGATGTTGAACTGACCCAGTTCGGTCTGGAAGTCGCTGGAGCCGATCGCGCTCAGCACCTGGGCGTTGCGCATCACCGGCAGGCCCTGCTCGTCGGCCAGGTTGAGCTCGATCTCCAGCCCCAGCACCGCCCGCGGCCGGTCGAAGCGGTCCTCGCGCAGCATCCGCCCGAGCGCGTCGAGGCAGGCCTGGAGCTTGAGCCGGTACTGCTGCCGGTCCGCCAGATCCGCCCGAGTCGCCACGACCTTCTCGCCCACGGTCCCCTCCTCCTGAGACACCCGGCCGTCCGACCGTGCAAGCATCATGCCCACCTCGAAGATCGATACCCGAATGCTTGTACTGGCTTGCAATGCAAGGCAACTGACGGAAATTCAGACCATCTGCAGACTTGCCCGCCACCACGGCCTGTGATAAACAGATCACCCTGCGCATTTGTTCGATGAATTCGAGGAATCCGCACTGCGCTCCGGCCGGTCTTCTCCCGCCCCGAGTCCCTCGTCGACGGCGGCGACCGCGCCGGCTCCGCGATCCTGCACAACCGGACACGGCCAGGCCCCCGTCACCGAAGACGCACCCGTGCCACGCCGGTATGCCGCACACGCCGATCTCGCTTGGAGAGGCGGACCCCGCCATGACCCTGCAGACCCCCCAGCCCCCGCCCAGCGCCCTGCGCGCGGTCCTGGGCGCTCTCGCCTCGGACACCGCGCTGCGCCAGCCCGCCGCCGCAGCACTGCGTCACCCGACCGGACCACTGCTCCCCGCGCATCCGCTCGCGGTGCACGTCCTGGACGGCCCGCGCCCCGAGCTCCCCGCCGCCCGCCGGACCGGCTGGCGCTTCCTGATCAAGGACGGCGCCGACGTGGCCGCCGCCGCCGAGGTGGTCCAGAGCGCGGAGGGCCACACCTTCTCCCACTTCACCGCCGGCCCCTACCTCTCCTCCACCGTCCGGGCACTGCGCGAGGCCTGGCAGCTCGCCCAGAACGCCCGCTCCCGATGCCAGCCCCGGCTGCTCACCTTCCCCGGCCAGTACGCGACGGCGCTCTGGCTGCACAGTCCCGACACCGGGCCGGCCGCCGACCTGCTGATCCCACTCGCCCCGGCCCCGCTCGGCGTCACCGCGCACCGCGCCTACCCGGCCGCCGAGTTGCTGCCGCTGCTCGCCCGTGCTCCGCTCGCCGGACCGCTGCTGCTCGGCTCCTCCTGAGCCTGCGCCGCCCCGTCCGCACCCCGCCGCCGGGCCACCCGCCCGGCGGCCCTTCGCCGCGCCCTCCCCGCTCCGCGGCCTCACCCGAACGGCCACCATCTGGACGGGCCGCCCGCAATGGCCCCACCGGGCTATCCCCCGACTGGCCCATCAGTGCGCGATCTCCCTCCGGCCCCACCTGAACGGGTGATCTCTGCCCGGGAGTTGTGGCGCATGTCACGAAATCCCTGCGCGGGCGTCCGCAGATGCCGACACTGGGAACCAGCGTGGAAGGACCACCTGTCCTACCCACTTGAGCGCCGGTCCACACCTGGTCGGCGTTGCGGACAGGATCCGACTACCGCGGCGGCTCCGGACGGCACCACCTCCGGGACCGCACCACGGGGAGGATCGCAGAGCGAAGCGAGGGTACGCGTATGTGCCAGCACCGTCCTGAGTGCCCGTCGGCCGAGTCCGAGGACCGCGAGGCGGCCGTGCCGGTGGCCTGCCACCCGGAGCAGGGTTGGAGCCTGCTCTGCAACGGCGTCGTGTTGTTCGAGGACACCGGAGAGCTGCTGCCCGACGGCCGGGTGATCGCCCCGCGCCGTCCTGTCGCCCACGCGGCCTGAGACACCACGGGCTGGGACAGCAGGGACCGAGGGCGGGCGACCCGACCCGTACGGCCGGAACCGTACGGCCCGAGGCCGCCCGGCGGGGCAGCCGCCGACCCGACCGTGAAAGACGACCCGACCGGGAACGACAAAGGGCAGGGCCCCAGCAGAAACGTTCTGCCGGGGCCCTGCCTCGTGTCCGCCCGCTGAGGATCAGACGCCGTACTCGTCCAGCGGCGGGCAGGAGCAGACCAGGTTGCGGTCGCCGTACGCACCGTCGATCCGGCTCACCGGCGGCCAGTACTTGTCCGCCGGGTTCACGCCCGCCGGGAAGACCGCCTCCTGCCGCGAGTAGCCGTGCGCCCAGTCGCCGGCCAGGGTGGCCGCGGTGTGCGGGGCGTTGCGCAGCGGGTTGTCCTCGGCCGCCCACTCACCCGAGCCGACCTTGTCGATCTCGGCCCGGATCTCGATCATCGCGTCGCAGAACCGGTCGATCTCGTGCAGGTCCTCGGACTCGGTCGGCTCGATCATCAGCGTGCCGGCCACCGGGAAGGACATCGTCGGCGCGTGGAAGCCGTAGTCGATCAGGCGCTTGGCGATGTCGTCCACCGTCACGCCCGTCTCCTTGGTGAGCGGGCGCAGGTCGATGATGCACTCGTGCGCGACCAGCCCGCCCGGGCCGGTGTAGAGCACCGGGAAGTGCGGCGCCAGCCGCTTGGCGATGTAGTTGGCGTTCAGCACCGCGACCTGGGTCGCGTGCTTCAGGCCCTCGCCGCCCATCAGCCGGACGTACGCCCAGGAGATCGGCAGGATCGCCGCCGAACCCCACGGCGCGGCCGAGATCGGGCCGACACCGGTGGCCGGCCCTGCCTCCTCCTGCAGCGGGTGGTTGGGCAGGTACGGCGCCAGGTGGGCGCGCACCGCGACCGGGCCGACCCCCGGGCCGCCACCGCCGTGCGGGATGCAGAAGGTCTTGTGCAGGTTCAGGTGCGAGACGTCCGCGCCGAACTTGCCCGGCTTGGCCAGGCCGACCAGGGCGTTCAGGTTGGCGCCGTCCACGTACACCTGGCCGCCGGCCTCGTGCACCAGGGCGCAGATGTCGGTGATCTGGGTCTCGTACACGCCGTGGGTCGACGGGTAGGTGACCATCAGCACGGCGAGGTTGTCGCGGTGCTGCTCGATCTTGGCCTTCAGGTCCTCGACGTCCACGTCGCCGTCGACCAGGGTCTTCACCACGACCACGCGCATGCCGGCCATCACCGCGGAGGCGGCGTTGGTGCCGTGCGCCGAGGACGGGATCAGGCAGACGTCGCGCTGGGTGTCGCCGTTGGCGTGGTGGTAGGCGCGGACGGCCAGCAGGCCGGCCAGCTCGCCCTGGGAGCCGGCGTTCGGCTGGATCGACACGGCGTCGTAGCCGGTGACCTCGACCAGCTGCTGCTCCAGCTGGCGGATCAGGGTCAGGAAGCCCTCGGCCTGATCGATCGGCGCGAAGGGGTGCAGCTGGCCGAACTCCGGCCAGGTCACCGCCTCCATCTCGGTGGTCGCGTTGAGCTTCATGGTGCAGGAGCCCAGCGGGATCATGCCGCGGTCCAGCGCGTAGTCCCGGTCCGACAGGCGGCGCAGGTAGCGCAGCATGGCGGTCTCCGAGCGGTGGCTGTGGAAGACCGGGTGGGTCAGGTACTCGTCCTCGCGCAGCAGCGCGGCGGGCAGCGTCTCGGCGGCCTCGGCCACCTCGACGGCGGGGACGCCGAACGCGGCCCAGACGCCGGCCAGGTGCTCACGGGTGGTGGTCTCGTCGGTGGAGATCGAGATCCGGTCCGCGCCGTCCTGGTGGACGTTGATGCCGTGGGTGCGGGCGGCGGCGGCGATCTCGGCGGCACGGCCCGGGACGACGGCGGTGACGGTGTCGAAGAACTCGCCGTGGAGCAGCTCCACGCCGCCGGCCCGCAGGCCCTCGGCGAGGGCGGCGGCGTAGCGGTGGGTGCGGCGGGCGATGTCGGCCAGGCCGTCCGGACCGTGGTAGACCGCGTACATCGAGGCCATCACGGCGAGCAGCACCTGGGCGGTGCAGATGTTGCTGGTGGCCTTCTCGCGGCGGATGTGCTGCTCGCGGGTCTGCAGCGCCAGGCGGTAGGCGCGGTTGCCGTCGACGTCGACGGACACGCCGACCAGGCGGCCGGGCAGCGAGCGGGCGTACTCGGCGCGCACCGACAGGTAACCGGCGTGCGGACCGCCGAAGCCCATCGGCACGCCGAAGCGCTGCGAGGTGCCGCAGGCGATGTCGGCGCCCAGCGAGCCCGGGGACTTGAGCAGGGTCAGCGCCAGCAGGTCGGCGGCAACGGCGACGATCGCGCCCAGCCCGTGCGCCTGCTCGATCACCGGGGCGAGGTCGCGGACCACACCGGTGGCGCCCGGGTACTGCAGCAGCACGCCGAAGACGCCGCGCTCGGCGATCTCGGCCGGGATGCCCTCGGACAGGTCGGCGACGACGACCTCCACACCGGTCGGCACGGCACGGGTGTTGATCACCGCGATGGTCTGCGGCAGGGTCTCGGCGTCGACCAGGAAGACACCGCCCTTGACCTTGGTGACGCGGCGGGCCAGCGCCATCGCCTCGGCGGCCGCGGTGCCCTCGTCCAGCAGCGAGGAGCCGGAGGTGGGCAGACCGGTCAGGTCGGAGACCAGGGTCTGGAAGTTGAGCAGCGCCTCCAGGCGGCCCTGCGAGATCTCCGGCTGGTACGGGGTGTACGCGGTGTACCAGGCCGGGTTCTCCATGACGTTGCGCAGGATCACCGGCGGGGTGAAGGTGCCGTAGTAGCCCAGGCCGATCATCGGCTGGAGCACCTTGTTGCGGCTCGCCAGCTCACGAAGCTCGGCGAGGACCTGCGCCTCGCTGCGACCGGCGGGCAGGGCCAGGGCGGTGATGGAGCGGATCGCCTCGGGAACGGCGGTGCTTGCGAGCTCGTCCAGCGAGCCGTAGCCGACGGACGCCAGCATCTTCTCCTGGGCGGCGGCATCGGGGCCGATGTGGCGGTTCTCGAAGGGGCTGGCCAGCTCAAGCTCGGTGAGGGTCGAGGCGCCGGTGGGGCGTCCCGCGTTCGGCTGGGCGTTCATGGTGGTCGAGGCCTCCTGGTCACGGACCGGCGGGGGCACGCACGCCGACCGGTCGTTCCGCTGCGGACAGCGGATCGCCTGGGCGGACGAACCCGGAAGGCCTCCCCCTCTGTCATCGGGACCTGAGAGCTTCGCCCGCACGGAGCGCCGTCGGCGCTCCGTCGGCTTGCACCGTCGGTGAGGGTGGTGATCGCCGGCTCCCGCGCCGACGCTCCTGCCCTGCTTTCCAGAGTGACCTATCCCGCACGGTACGGATGCCTGAGAGATTCCGGGGAGGAGTTGCTCCTTCGGCGCCCCGACCAGCGGTTTTCGCCGTCGGGGACTCTCCCGAGCGGGCTCGGCGGTCGCCGCCCAGGGTACCAGCGGGAGGCCTTCCGATCACGGGTGCGTCAGGTCACTCGAGGTCTACGCGCGTCCCCCGGACGGCCTAGCGCCGAGCCCGTCCGGCGCACCCCGGTCGCGTCGGTCCGATTCATGCCTTTTGGTGTGAAGTGACGGCCGGGACGGGTGCTCCGACGGCCGTACCTGCGGGAGTTCCGCAGCCGCAGCGCAGCTGGAGGAAAGAGTGCAGACCGACTTCGACCCCAGAGACCTCATCGGCCACAAGGCGGTCGACCGCAACGGAGACAAGATCGGCACGGTCGACGAGGTGTACCTGGACGACGCCACCGGCCAGCCAGAGTGGGCCGCCGTCCGGACCGGCATCTTCGGCCGGGACGCCTTCGTCCCGCTCACCACGAGCGAGTTCTCCGGCGAAGAGCTCCGGGTGCCCTACGACAAGTCGCTGGTCAAGGAGTCCCCGGACTTCGGCGTGGGCCAGCACCTGTCGCCGGCCCAGGAACTCCAGCTCTACCGCTACTACGGCCTCGACACCGAGGTGGACGGCCACACCGCCACCGAGGAGCCCGGCCGGACCGTCCAGCCCGACCGCGACTTCGGCACCGCTCCGGCCACCGCGGCCACCACGACCGCCAAACCGCTCGACTCCCACGCCACCGAGCCCGGCCCGACCAACACCGCCACCACCGTCACCGCCCCCAGTACCGCCGGCACCGACACCGCCGCGGAGGCCACCATGCGGACCCTCGCCACCCCCGCTCCCGCCACCACAGCGACCGCCCCCGCCGTCGAGCCGAAGCCGAAGCCGAAGCCCGCCCCAGCCGCGACCACCCCGACGCCCACCAGCTCCGCCACCACCTCAACCCCGAGCACGCCAGCCGCGACCACCCCGACGCCCACCAGCTCCGCCACCACCTCAACCCCGAGCACGCCAGCCGCGACCACCCCGACGCCCACCAGCTCCGCCGCGACCTCGGCCCCGAGTGCCCCGGTCGAGATCACCTGCCACGAGGAGCGGCTGGACATCACCACCGAGTGGCACGTCCTGGGCGCCGCGAAGCTGCGCAAGTACGTGACCAGCGAGCAGGTCGAGCGCCGCGTCCCGCTGGTCCGCGAGCGGGTCCGGGTGGAGCGCATCCCGGTCAGCGACGCCGAACGCTCCACCCTCACCGCCAAGGAGATCGCCGAGGCGGTCGAGGAGGTCACCCTCCGCGAGGAACACCCCATCGTCCGCAAGTACCTCGCCCCGATCGAGCGGGTCCGCCTGATCGTCGAGCGCTACACCACGGAGAAGGTGGTCCAGGAGGAACTCCGCCGCGAGCACGTCGAAGTCCACGACAACACCACCGCCGCCCCCGACCCGACCACCCCCGTGACCAACGGCGTCCGCCCCGACTCCCTGCGCCCCCTCACCTGACCCGACCCACCCCCAGGGCCCCGGACCCCGTCCGGGGCCCTCGCCATGCCCCCACCCGCCCCAACTCTCCGCAAACACCGCCCTCCTGCCCTCAGCCCCAAGCCCTGCCGCAGGCGACACCCCGTCGCCTTTGCCAAAGCTTAACCGCTCGATATTTGACACTCTGAAGTATCTCCCTGCATGATTACTTCAGTTCATTCACTATGTACGGGAGGAAGCAACCGTGAGTGAGGCACCCCAGCCCACCACCGCGGCCGAGAAGCAGAGCAACGCCCGGGTCCTGCCGGCCCTCATCCTGGCGATGCTGTCGTTCAGCGTGGTGCAGACCGCGGTCGTCCCGATCCTGCCGTCGCTGGCCAAGGAACTGGACGTCTCCGGGTCCAACATCACCTGGCTGATGACTGCCAACCTGCTCTCCGCAGCCGTGCTGACTCCCCTGCTGGGCCGCTTCGGCGACCTCCGGGGCCGTAAGCCCATGCTGCTGATCTCGCTGGCCGGCCTGGTCGCCGGATCGGCGCTGGCGGTCAGCACCCACTCCTTCACCTGGCTGATCGTCGCCCGCGTCCTGCAGGGCGCCGGCGGTGGCGTGATGCCGCTGGCGATCAGCATCGTCCGCGACGAGCTGCCCAAGCAGAAGGTGACCGGCGGCGTCGCCGCCATCAGCGCCTCGATGGGCGTCGGCTCCGGCCTCGGCCTGGTGGCGACCGGCCTCCTGCTGGAGCACTGGAACTACAAGTCGATCTTCTGGATGGGCCTGGCCTTCGGCCTGCTCGCGGTGGCCCTGGTCGCCTTCCGCGTCCCGTCCGACCCGGTGACCGACAAGGACGGCGGCGCCGACCCGCTCGGCGCCCTCACCCTGGCCGGCTGGCTCTCCGCCCTGCTGGTCGCGGTCAGCCAGGGCAACCACTGGGGCTGGACCTCCACCAAGACCCTCGGCCTGTTCGCCGTCGCCGCCGTGGTCGCCCTGATCTGGGGGATCATCGAGACCAAGGTCCCGCACCCGCTGGTGGACCTGAAGATGATGTCCCGCCCGGCCGTGGCCTTCACCAACCTGGCCGGCCTGCTCATCGGCTTCGGCATGTACGGCTCGTTCATGGTCATCAGCAACTTCGCCCAGACGCCGGAGAAGCTGGCCCACTACGGCTTCACCGCGACCGTCCTGCACGCCGGTGTGATGCTGCTGCCGTCCGCGATCGGCTCGATGGTGGCCGCCCCTGTCGGCGCCCTGCTGATCGCCCGCCGCGGTCCCCGTCTGCCGCTGGTCCTCGGTGGTGTCCTCGGCGCCGTCGCGATGGCCTACCTGGCCCTGCGGCACAGCCACGAGGGCGACATCTACACCGCCTCGGCGATCTTCGGCCTCGGCATCGGCCTCGCCTTCGCCGCGATGCCGGCCTTCATCAACGGCGCCGTCCCGGTCGAGCAGAGCGGAATCGCCAACGGCATGAACTCCGTGCTGCGCACCGTCGGTGGCGCGATCGGCACCGCCGTGATGACCGCCATCCTGACCGGCGACACCATGAAGCTCCCGATCAAGATCCCGGTGCTGCTGCCCACCCTGGACGCCTACAAGCACGCGTTCTGGACCACGGCCGTCGTCTGCATCATCGCCGGTGCCGTCCCCTTCCTGATCCGCACCGTCAAGCCGGCCGCCACCGCCCTGGGCGGCTCGGCCCCGCAGGACTCCAGCGCCGAGCTGGTCAAGACCGACGCCTGACCAGGCGTCCGGCCCGCGCGCTCAGGGACAGGGCGCGCGGGCCCGGCCTCCGTACGTCGCGAGGGCATCACGACGGTGCGGAGTCCGGCACGGTATGCGGCCCCATCCGGTACTCCTACCGGGTGGGGCCGTTCCGCGTCCCGAGCCCCTCAGCCGTCCGGCCCCTCGCCGTCCTCCGCTCCCGCCACCCGCCGCAACGGCAACGGCCTGGCCGGATCCAGCGCCGGGTCGTCGACCGCGAAGGTCCGCACCCGTCCCGGTTCGCTCCACGGTGTCTCGAACCGCACGGTGACCCGCCCGACGCCGCTGCCCTGCACCCACCCCGGCCCGAACTCGGCGTGGTGGACGTCCTGTCCGGGCATCCAGCGCCGCACCACGACCTCCTCCGGCTCCTCCTCGGCCTCCGCCGCCCGGGCCGCCTCGGTGTGCTCGGCCGCCTCCTCGCGCAGCGCCTGCGCGAACAGGTCCTCCTGGGTGTAGTCGGCCAGTTGGGCCACGCCCACGCCGAGCAGCCGGACCCCGCCGGTGATGTCCACCTGCTCGGCCAGCCGCCGCGCCGTCGCGGTGATCACCGCCTCGTCGTCCGTGGGCCCGCCGAGGGTTTCCGAGCGGGTCAGCGTCGAGAAGTCGAACCGCCGGACCTTGAGCACCACCGTCCGCCCCGAGCGCCCGGCCGCCCGCAGCCGCCGCACGCACCGGGCGGCCAGCGCCTCCACCTCGCGCAGCACCCGGTCCCGGTCGGCCAGGTCCACCTCGTAGGTGTCCTCCACCGAGACCGATTTGGCGTCCTGGTCGGCCACCACCGGTCGCTCGTCCAGCCCTATCGACATGTGGTGGATCCCGGCGCCGTGCGCCCGCCCGAGCAGCGCGACCAGCTCCGCCTCCCCCGCCTCCGCGAGGTCCGCCACCGTGGTCAGCCCGGCCCGCCGCAGCACCTGCTCGGTGGCCGGCCCGATGCCGGGCAGCGCCCGCACCGGCATCGGCCCGAGCACGGCCCGCTCCTGCCCGGGCTCGATCAGCACCAGCCCGTCCGGTTTGGCCTGCTCGGAGGCGATCTTCGCCATCAGCTTGGAGCCCGCCGCCCCGACCGAGCCGGTCAGCCCGGTGAGCCGCTGGATGTCCGCCCGCAGGTCCTCCGCCAGGGCGAGCACCAACCGCTCACCGGTGTCGTGGTCCGCCGACGCCAGCACCGGGCCGTACGCACCGGCCTCCAGGTCGACGAAGGCCTCGTCCAGGCTCAGCGGCTGCACCAGTGGTGACAGCTCCCGCAGCAGACCCATCACGATCTCGCTGTTCTGCCGGTACGCCTCGAAGCGTCCGGACAGGAAAGCCGCGTTGGGGCACAGCCGCCGCGCCTGGGCCATCGGCATCGCCGAGTGCACCCCGAACTTGCGCGCCTCGTACGAGGCCGTGGAGACCACCCCGCGCCCGCCGAGCCCGCCGACGATCACCGGTTTGCCGCGCAGGCTCGGCTTGGCCGCCTGCTCCACCGCCGCGAAGAAGGCGTCCATGTCGAGGTGGATGATGCTCGGCAGAGATCGCACCCGCAGATCATCGCGCACGGGTCCGACAGTGCGTACGAACCCGGCCGACGCCCCGCGACCGGCGGCCGACGCCCCACGGCCGACGCCCGGCGACCCCGGGCCGGTGGCCGGGGCCGTCGGCTACTCCTTCGCCTCCTGCGCCAGCGCCTTCGGGATGCCGTCCTCCTTGGGCCCGAGCAGCGCCGGGTCCGGCCGCAGCCAGGCGTTCACCGCCGCCTTGCCCGCCCCCGCGATCTCCCGCAGCCCGCCGTACAGCCAGGTGGAGTCGTGCAGCTCCGGCACCCCGACCGCGTACGACTGGATGCCCGCCGCCTCGCACAGCGCCAGCGCCCGCCGGACGTGGAAGTCCTGGCTGACCAGCACCGCGCGGTCCACCCCGAAGATCCGGTGCGCCCGGGTGCAGGAGTCCCAGGTGTTGAAACCGGCGTAGTCGCGGACCACCCGGTCCTGCGGCACCCCGTGCTCGGTCAGGTACCGGTACATCGCGTCCGGCTCGTCGTACGAGACCCGCCCGTTGTCCCCGGTCACCAGGATGGCCTGCACCCTCCCCTCCCGGTACAGATCCAGCGCCGCCGTCAGCCGGTGCTCCAGGTACGGCGAGGGCTTGCCCTGGTCCAGGCCCGCGCCGAAGACCACCGCCACCGGCGCGGACGGCGCGCTCTCGACCGTGCCCACCCGGTCCCCCGCCGCGGTCCACAGCCAGGCGCTCGGCGCGAGCGCCAACGAGCAGAGCAGCGTCGTCACCTGGAAGACCCTACGCTGGGTGCGCCGCTCCCGCATCCGCACCCGCATCCCCACCGCCCGGCGCCGCAGCAGCCCCGCTATCCCGGTGCCGACCCCCACGTGCCCTCCCTCGATCGTTCCACCGGGCAACACGACGAGGCCGTGGGCCCGAACGGTTCCGCGTCCGGGCCCACGGCCTCGTCAAGATCAGTGGCTCACCACCGGCACGTCAGGACGTGTGCGCCGGAACGGTGCGTCAGACCGCCCGGTTGCGCCGCTGCGCCAGTTCGTCCCCCGGGTCCTGCCCGACCAGCGTCTCGCCGGTGTCGGTGCGCTCCGCGTGCAGCCGACCGAGGGTCAGCTCCAGCTCCTGCCAGACCGCCCCCACCGCGATGCCGAAGACCCCCTGACCACCCTTCAGCAGATCGACCACCTGCTGCGGCGTGGTGCACTCGTACACCGTCGCACCGTCGCACATCAGCGTCAGCCCGGCCAGGTCGGCCTGGTCGGCGGACTGCAGATGGGCGACGGCCACCCGGATGTTCTGCAGCGAGACGCCGACGTCCAGCAGCCGCTTCACGATCTTGAGCAGCAGGACGTCGCGGAAGCTGTAGAGCCGCTGGCTCGTCGCCGGGTACGCCGTCCGGACGCTGGGCTCCAGCAGTCCGGTGCGGGCCCAGTAGTCCAACTGGCGGTAGGTGATACCGGCCGCCGCGCAGGCCGTCGGGCCGCGGAAGCCGATCAGTTCGGATGTCGGGGCCAGCCGCTCGATGGCGGGCTGACCCGGCTGCACGGCCGGGAACCTGCCCATGCGGGGCAGGTCGGTCACGGTACGAGCGGCGCGGGGCACGTGCACGGCGCACAGGCCTCCCCCGGCCGCGTCATCGCCGGTGCTGCTCATGCCTACCTCCGTCCACTTGTGCTGCGGGCAACCCGACTGCGGGCATCGGCCACCCGGACAGCCACTCCTGACGGTAGGCAGTCCCCTATGACCCGTCAACGATCGCCACGCCGGGCCAGACAAACCACATCACTCAGGAGAGTGGTTTTTCGTGCCCCTAGTGTGGGTAGACGGGCGGTTTTTGGCAAAACGGCGCGTGAAACCGCCGACCGGACCGTCCGCGCTACTGCGGACCGCTTCCCCCGAAGTCCTCGGGGGACACCTGGTCGAGGAACTCGCGGAACTTCTCGACCTCGTCCTCCTGCTCGTCCGGGATCGCGATGCCCGCCTCGGCGAGCACCTCCTCGCTCCCGTAGATCGGCGTGCCGGTGCGCAGGGCGAGCGCTATCGCGTCGGACGGCCGGGCACTCACCTCGACCCCGCCGGCGAACACCAGCTCGGCGTAGAACACGCCCTCCCGCAGGTCGGTGATCCGGACCTCGGTGAGCTGCTGACCGAGCGCTTCCAGAACGTCCTTGAACAGGTCGTGCGTCAGCGGGCGCACCGGAGTCATGCCCTGCTGGGCGAAGGCGATCGCGGTCGCCTCGCCGGGGCCGATCCAGATCGGCAGGTAACGATCTCCCCCGACCTCCCGCAGCAGCACGATCGGCTGGTTGGAAGGCATCTCCACTCGGACACCCACGACGTCGAGCTCATTCACACAGGCAACCCTATGGCTCCGACCCCGGATATGAAAGCGCAGGACCGACGCCGCTGGTCAGCGCGGTGCACCCGGCGGGCGGAGGACTCTTCGGACGCTACGGACGGGTCCGCAGACCGGCCTGGACCATGGCCGCGTGCAGCCGTACGGACAGCGTCGCGAGCTCCCTCGCGGTGGCCTCAGCGTGCGCCCGGGTCTGCGGGTTCCGGTGCCGCCGCAACGGCGCCACCACCTGCTCCACCAGCGCGATCTCGCGGTCCGCCGCAGCCTTCATGGCTCTCAGGTGCCGCGGCTCCAGCCCGTACCGGCCGAGCTCCGCGACCAACCGGGCCACCTGCAGCGCCTCGCCGTCGTACCCGCCGTCCGGGCCCGGCGCGACCAGCCCGTAGGACTCCCACTCTACGAGTTCCCGCTCCCCGGCCTCGGCGGCGGCCAGCAACTCGGCGCGCCCCAGCCGGACCCCGGACGGGACGTCGGCGGAGGCCACCAGCTCGCGGTCGGCTTCCTCCACCGGCCCGGGCCGGCCGTCGGCGGCTGGCGGAAGCGCGGGCGGGGCCTCGCCGCGCTCGATCGCGTCCAGGTGCTCGCGGATCACCCGCAGCGGCAGGTAGTGGTCGCGCTGCATCCGCAGCACGTAGGCCAGCCGCTCGACGTCGGCCGGGCTGAACTTGCGGTACCCCGAAGGAGTGCGCTGCGGCTCCACCAGCCCCTCCGCCTCCAGGAAGCGGATCTTGGAGATGGTCACCTCGGGGAAGTCGTCGCGCAGGAAGGCCAGCACCGCGCCGATGCTCAACAACTCGTCACCGCCCCGCCGCCGCCCGGCGGGTCGGTCCGGCCGGAGCGGCTGCCTGGGGCCCGCGACCACCCCGCGCCCGACCCGGTCCACCTGCGGACCGGACGACGACGCGGGGTTGGCCGCCCCGAGAGAAGAAGGGGTATCGCTGCTCACTCGGGCTCCTGCCGACGTTGGTTTCAGTACCCCCGGTGGTGGCCGGCGAAGAACACCAGCCGGTACTTGCCGATCTGCACCTCGTCGCCGTTGTTCAGCGGCACCTCGTCGATCCGCTCCCGGTTGACGTAGGTGCCGTTCAGGCTGCCCACGTCCGCGACGCTGAAGCCGGCCGGGGTGCGGCGGAACTCCACGTGGCGGCGCGAGACCGTGACGTCGTCCAGGAAGATGTCGCCCTGCGGGTGACGTCCGGCCGTGGTGACGTCCGAGTCCAGCAGGAACCGGCTGCCCGAGTTCGGGCCGCGCTGCACGATCAGCAGGGCCGAGCCCGGCGGCAGCGCGTCGATCGCCTGCAGCACCTCGGCCGACAGGGCCGGCGTGGTGCCGGTGCCGGTCGTGGCGGTGGGGTCGTAGGACTCCAGGCCGGAGATCGAGATGGTCGAGGTGGTCTCCACCGCCCCCTCGGGCAGCAGGCCGCCGCGCAGCGCGGTGCCGCAGTTGGAACAGAAGCGGGCCGCGGCCGGGTTCTGGTTACCACACCTGGGACACGGAGTAGGGCCAGCCATGTTCACAGCCTCCTGGCGCGGCACACCCGACGGGTTGTGCCCGGCGTACGGGTCCGGGGCAAACCCTCCACCAGAGGTTGAGGGTGCTGACGGGAAACCTATGCGCGGGTCGCCGGAGGGGTCAACCGACGCGCCGTAGCCCGCCTGATTTCCCGCGTACTGGGCGGCGCCGCCGTCCCGGTACAGCTGCTGTCCGGCGTACGGCGCGGCCTCGGGGGCGGGGCGCATGCCCGGAACTACGGGCTCGTCCTCCGGCCGACGGTGCCGAGCGGTGGGCGCCTCGACGGCGGCCGCGTCACGGCCCTTGTTACGACCGAACAACTTCGAGAAGAAACTCACGGGCGAATCCCCTTGCGTGTGACAGACCCGCCCGCGGGGCAGGGTGAGAACCTCGGACAGGCTGCGGGCCCGGTTGCGGCTCGGGCCTGCTGGAGTGGTACTCCGACGGTTGGTGCTGCGGTTGGTGCTACGGAGCGTACTGGTGCGAACCAGTCTCTCCCACGCGGCGGCGGCTCCCCGCACCGGGTGCCGCCCGCCCGTGACGGGCCGTTCGTCGGGCGCCCCGTCACTTCGAAGCCGGCTTGGCGTACTGCGGCGTCTTCGGATCCGCGAGGGCGTCCACGACCACCTTCTGCTGCTGGGTGATCGTCGCCCGCGCCTGGTGGCTCTCCAACGTACGGACGACACCACCCGGGATGTTCAGCGCGGGAGTCAGATCCTGCGGGTTCCCCACGACGGTGAACCGATAGGGCGGCGCGACCTTCTTGCCGTCGATCTGCACCCCGCCGCCCGACAGGTCGGTGAAGTAGGTGTTGACCACCACGCGCACATCGTTGATCTGAATCGCCTCCGCCCCCGCCGCTCGAAGTTCCTGCAGGGTGTCCAGCAGCATATCTGCCTTCACCTGCCCTTGGGGATCGTCGACCGTGAGTACGATGCCCGGGCCAGTGGCTTTGACCGTACCGGCCAGCACACCCAGTTCCGTCATCTTCTTCCTGGTCTGCTCCTGGGCCTCCTTGGCCTGGTTGGAGCTGTTCTCCAACTTCGCCAGGGACTGTTCGAGCTCCGCCTTCTCCTGTTGGAGACGCTGCTGACGGCTGTCCAGTTCGTCGAGGATCCGGACCAGGTCCTCCTGCCGGGCCCCGCGCAGCTGGTTGTGGTGGTCGTTGGTCGAGCGCACCTGGATCGCCAGCGCCAGGCCGAGCGAGAACAGCAGCAGCGCCACGACCAGCTGCCCGCGCGACAGCCGCGGCGGCCACAGCGCCGCCTTCAGCCGCCGCCGACCGGCGTTCCGGTCCCCTGCGGAAGGCTGCTCGGCTTCGGCGATCCCGGCCGGCTCGGCCGGCTCGGACTCAGTGGGCTCCGGCCCTGCCTCGTCCTTCGGCTCGGGCTTCGGGTCACGCTCGGGCTCGGGCTCTGCCTTCGACTTCCCGGCAGCGGACTCCGGCTCCGCCGCCTTCGTCAGCGATACCACCGGCACCGGCTCCGCCACGGCGCCCTCAAGCTCAGCCTCAGCGTCAGACTTCTCCGGCTCCGCCGGCTCGGACTCCGCCTCAGCCGCCCCCGGCTCCGCTCCCGAGTCCGCAGGATCGACCGCAGCGGTCTCCTCCTCCGCCGCCGACTCGGACGTCTCGACGGCCTTCCCGTCCGCCTTCTCCTCCGCCGCCGCCTCGCGGCCCGGCTCAGGCACGGAAGACATGACGCCGGATCGCGGCCGCGTTGGAGAAGATGCGGATGCCCAGGACGACGACCACTCCCGTGGACAGCTGCGAGCCGACGCCCAGCTGGTCACCGAGGAAGACGATCAGCGCCGCGACCACCACGTTCGACAGGAACGAGACGATGAACACCTTGTCGTTGAAGATCCCGTCCAGCATCGCCCGGACGCCGCCGAACACCGCGTCCAGCGCCGCCACCACCGCGATCGGCAGGTACGGCACGACGGCGTCCGGCACCTCGGGTTGGACGAAGAGGCCGACGACCACCCCGATCACGAGACCCAGTACGGCAATCACGGTCTAGCTGCTCCTGTCCCTGTCGTGGTCTTGGCGGATCCGCTGGTCGGACGCCGCTTCGGGGTCGGACCACCGCTGCGTGCGGATGGTGAAACGGACGCGCCGGGGCTCTCAGAGGTTCCGGGACCGCCCGAAGGAGTGCCGCTCGGGCCGGCCGACGAGGTCGCCGACGACGTGGCCGAGGGGGTCGCCGTGGGCGTGGGCTCGGGCGTGACCGGCTGGGCGGTCCGCAGCGTCACCCCCACTGCCGCCGGCAGCGTCAGGCTCTTCTGCGTGGAGAGCGTCGACTTGATGCCGTACTTCTCCTGGAGCAGCCGCAGGTACTGCCCGGCCATGTCGCTCTCGAAGGCGGAGAGGAGCTTCGGCCCGTCCCCGATCGCCTGGATGTTGTACGGCGGGACCAGCGGCCGGTTGTCCACCAGCACCGCCTCACCGGCGGCCCGGATCGCGGACAGCGCGGTCAGCCGCTGGCCGTTGATCGAGACCGCTTCCGCGCCGGAGCCCCACAGACCGTTCACCACCAGCTGCAGGTCATGATCGCGCAGCCGCCCGCTGTTGGAGAAGCCCTGCCCGGCCCGCGGGTCGACATTGCCCCCGCTCCCCGTCCCCGGGGCGTCCTCCAGGACCAGCTTCACTCCCGGCCCGGTGACCTCCCCCAGGCCCACCGTGCCGGTCAGACCGCCCGCGTCGCCGTCCCCCGAGGGGAGCGCCTGCTGCTGCGTGTCCTCGACCTTGCGCCGCAGGTCCTGGACCTGCTTCTGCAGGTGGTCGGCCGAGCCGTTGCTGTCGTTGATCCGGTGGATCAGCGCGTCCCGCTCCTTGGCGAGCGAAGGCTCCGCCTTGTGCGCGTTCACCGCGCCGACCGTCACCACGCCCCCGACCAGCGCCAGTCCGGCGCCCAGCGTGAGCAGACCCCGCAGGGTCCGGGGTATCCGGCTGTCGTGCTCGCCGCCCCGCGCAGCGGCCGCCTCGGCGTAGCCCTCGTCCAGGCTGTGGTCCATCACGTTCGTCAGCAGTGACATCGAGGCGTCCGGACGGTTGTACCGTCCGTTCGGGGCACTCGGCGTCGGCGTCGCTGGCATGCGGACCATCGTCCCATGGACGCGAGGGGCCCCGTGCACGGCCCCTGAGCTGCACACACGTTGCACACACCCATGGAAAGCGACGGACTGCGCCGAATGATGTGAAAACGGACAGCGGGGCGTGCGAAGCAGGTCGCACGCCCCGCCGATCAGGGCATTCGTACGCTCAGTCCGTCACCGCCCCGCGCCGTCGACCACCGCCGCCCACTCGTCGAGCAGCGCCTCGGTAGCCTCGTCGTCCGGTCCCTCGGCCCATAGGTGGGTGACCGCCTCGGCCGGGTCCGGCAGCACCAGCGTCCAACGCCCGTCCGCCTCGACCACCCGGACGCCGTCCGTGGTGTCCAGCCGCCGGCTTCCGGCCGCCTCCACCACCGAGCGCATGACCATGCCCTTGGCCGCCCACGGCGTCGCGATGTCCCGGCGCCGGATGTGCGCCTGCGGGATCCGCGCGTCGATCTGGCTCAGCGTGAGCTGGGTCCGGGCCACCAGGCCGACCAACCGGACGAAGGCCGCGGCGCCGTCCAGCACCCCGCTGAACTCGGGCACCACGAAGCCACCACGCCCGTCCCCGCCGAACACCGTGCCCTCGGCGGAAGCCGCCTTCGCGAGGTCGTCCGGCGTCGTCGTGGTCCAGATGACCTGGGTGCCGTGGTAGGCGGCGACCTGCTCGGCGATCCGGGTCGTGGTCACCGGCAGCGCCACCTGCCCACTGCGGCGCTCGGCCGCGACCAGGTCCAGCAGCACCAGCAGCGCCCGGTCGTCGTCGATCACCCGGCCCAACTCGTCGACGAAGGCGACGCGCTCACCGACCGGGTCGAAGCGGACACCGAAGGCCGCCCGTGACGAGGCCACCAGCTCACCGAGCCTGGCCAGCCCGGCCCGCCGCGTCTCCGCGTCCTCGGTCGGCCGCGCCTCGTCCAGCCCGCTGGAGACGGTGAGCGCCTCCACCCCGAGTCGGCCGAGGATGCTCGGCAGAACCAGCCCCGCGCTGCCGTGCGCGGTGTCCACGACCACCTTCAGCCCAGCCTCCCGGACCCCGGTGGTGTCCACCGTCCGCAGCAGGTTGCCCGCGTAGGAGTCGAAGACGCTGGACGGGAAGGTCAGGTCCCCGATCTCGCCGGGGAAGGCCCGCCGGTACTCCTGGCGCGCGTACACGCGGTCGAGCTTGCGCTGCCCCGCCTGCGAGAGGTCCGCGCCGCGCTCGTCGAAGAAGAGGATGTCCAACGAGTCCGGCACCCCGGGCGTGGTCCGCAGGAAGATCCCGCCCGCACTCCCCCGCGCCGTGTGCTGCCGGGCCACCGGCATCGGCACGTTCTCCAGGTCCCGGACGTCGATCGCGCTCGTCTGCAGCGCCGAGATCATCGCCCGTTTGAGCGCACGCGCACCTCGCGAGTGGTCACGCGCAATGGTGACGGTGGCACCCTTCTTCAACGTCGTGGCGTACGCGCCGGCCAGCCGTACGGCCAGCTCGGGGGTGATCTCGACGTTCAGGATCCCCGAGACGCCGCGGACACCGAAGAGGTGCTCCTGACCGCGGGACTCCCAGATCACCGAGGTGTTGACGACGGCTCCGGCCTCGATGGTCTTGAACGGGTAGACCCTGACGTTCGCCGCGATGATCGACTCCTCGCCGACCAAGCACTCGTCCCCGATCACCGCGCCGTCCTCGATCCGCGCGGCCCGCATCACATCGGTGTTCTTGCCCACCACGCAGCCGCGCAGATTGCTCTGCGGGCCGACGTACACGTTGTCGTGCACCACCGCCTTGTGCAGGAAGGCTCCGCGCTTGACCACCACGTTGCTGCCCAGCACGGTGTGCTCGCGGATTTCCACACCGGCCTCGACCTTGGCGTAGTCGCCGATGTACAGCGGCCCGCGCAGTACGGCCTCGGGGTCGACCTCCGCCCCCTCCGCCACCCAGACGCCCGGCGAGATCTCGAAGCCGTCGATCTCGACGTCGACCTTGCCCTCCAGGACGTCCGCCTGGGCCTTGCCGTAGCTCTCGTGGGTGCCCACGTCCTCCCAGTAGCCCTCGGCGACGTAGCCGTAGACCCGCTTGCCCTCCTTCAACAACTGCGGGAAGACGTCGCTCGACCAGTCGACGGACTCACCCGCCGCGACGTAGTCGAAGACCTCGGGTTCCATCACGTAGATACCGGTGTTCACCGTGTCGGAGAAGACCTGCCCCCAGGTCGGCTTCTCCAGGAAGCGTTCGACCCGCCCGTCGTCGTCCGTGATCGTGATACCGAACTCCAGAGGGTTCGGCACCCTGGTGAGACAGACGGTGACCAGGGCGTTCTTGCTGCGGTGAAAGTCGATCAATTCAGAGAGATTGAAGTCGGTCAGCGCGTCACCGGAGATCACCAGAAAGGAGTCGCCCCTGAGCGCGTCCTCGGCGTTCTTGACACTCCCCGCAGTGCCTAGTGGCGTCTCCTCATGGGCATAGGTGAGATGCATCCCCAGTTCCTCGCCGTCACCGAAGTAGTTCTTGACCAGTGACGCCAGGAACTGGACGGTGACCACGGTGTCGGAGAGGCCGTGCCGCTTCAGCAGCCGAAGCACGTGCTCCATGATCGGCATATTGGCGACCGGAAGCAGCGGCTTCGGCATGCTGGAGGTCATCGGGCGGAGTCGGGTGCCCTCGCCCCCTGCCATTACAACGGCTTTCATTACGGGTGCGTCCTCCTTCGCGGTGGTGGACCTGCAGGTCCATCAAACCGTTCCAGAGGGTTCTCTACCCGGAAGGTATCGTCCGACGCACCGGTACGGCGTGGGACTTCTCTCAGATCACGTCTCAGGCCGTGGACGCCGAGGCCGCGGAGTCGGCCTTGACGATCTGCCGCGCCTGCACCGCGTAAAGAATGGCGGACCACCAGTAGAGCGTGGTTCCCCACCAGATGAACGCCCAGCTCACCACCTCGGCCGGCCGCGCGATCCAGCTGTGCACGTTGCCGAGCAGCAGAAGCGGAAACGCGTACATCAGATTGAAGGTCGCGGCCTTCCCGAGGAAACTGACCTGCAGTGGCCCGTAACCGTGCTTGTTCAGAATGGGCAGCAACGAGGCGATGAACAGTTCCCGGGCCAGCAGAATCGCCGTCACCCACCACGGCAGTATCTCACGCCAAGTCAATCCGACCAGAGTGGACAGCACATAGAGCCGGTCGGCCAGCGGGTCCAGCAGCTGCCCCACCCGACTGATCTGCCCCCACCGCCTGGCGAGCTTCCCGTCCAGGTAGTCGCTGACTCCGCTCAGCGCCAGGATCAACAACGCCCAACCGTCATTGTTGGGCCCGCCGAAGGCCGGCCACAGGATGAGCCAGAGAAAAAGCGGAACGCCGACCAGCCGGCCCATGCTCAGCAGGTTGGGGATGGTGAGCACGCGATCGGTCTGGACCCGCGTCTCCTGGACCTCCACCTGGGGGCCTCCTGTCCCATGTGACGACAATGCACGTTGACCTTACAACAGAAAAGCCCCCGTCCGGTTCACCCGGCGGGGGCCTCTCTCGAAGAATTGTTCGGCGGCGTCCTACTCTCCCACAGGGTCCCCCCTGCAGTACCATCGGCGCTGTGAGGCTTAGCTTCCGGGTTCGGAATGTAACCGGGCGTTTCCCTCACGCTATGACCACCGAAACACTATGAAACTGTCAACCGCACCAACCACGATCGGTCGGGGTCGTTGTTTCAGAACAACACAGTGGACGCGAGCAACTGAGGACAAGCCCTCGGCCTATTAGTACCGGTCAACTCCACCCCTCACAGGGCTTCCATATCCGGCCTATCAACCCAGTCGTCTACTGGGAGCC